>DATCZK010000117.1:0-32215 GCA_036525975.1 Burkholderiaceae bacterium
GGCCGACACCGCGCACCGCAAGGCGCTGCAGCGCTGGCTGCAGCGCATCTGGCGCGAAAAGGACGAGACGATCGCGCGGCTGCTCAGTTGAGCTTGATCGCGAGCTCCTTGATCAGGCGCCCGTATTCAAGGCACGAGATAGATCGGACTGGACCAGGCGAGGTGCCCGTCCTCGAAGGTGACGCAGACGTAGATCGCGTGCTCGCGCCCGGCTTCGAGCGGCAGGGTGCGGCCGAACGCGAGCGAGCGGTGCGGGTTCGCGTCGGGCAACCGGAACACGCGGATGCGCCGGCGAATGCCGCCACCCGAGTCGAGCACGGTGTCCTCCAGCCCGATGTCGGCCACCGCCATCGTCGCCTTCACCAGCGTGGTGT
Organism: Burkholderiaceae bacterium; assembly: GCA_036525975.1. Lineage (GTDB taxonomy): Bacteria > Pseudomonadota > Gammaproteobacteria > Burkholderiales > Burkholderiaceae_E > Quisquiliibacterium. The sequence goes on from DATCZK010000117.1 coordinate 375, forward strand.
CGATCGTGAGCGCGCCGGCACGCGCGTCGGCGAGCGTGATGTCCGCGCCGCCGAACCCGCCGGTCGTGATCGCCTGCCAGCGCAGCTCCGACTCGCCCACCAGCTCGAGCTTCTTGTCGATGTTCCAGAAGTTGATCGCCTCGGCGCGCTCGAAGCGGTTGTCGTGCAGCGTGGCCTTGCCGTTCCAGATCGTCTGGCGGCCGCGGCCGCGGTACTCGGAGCCCTCCCACAGGATGCGGACGCGTCGGCCGAGGCCGGATTCGGCGTAGGGGCGAACCGTCTCGAGCACGTGCATGTGGTTGCGCAGCTCCACCCGCTCGATCGGCGCGGCCGACGCGATCTCGAACGAGAACTCCACCGCGCCCCCTTCGTGGCGCACGATGTCGCCCATCATCGCCTCGCGCACCTGCCGCGTTGCGCACGGGCCCAGTTGCGGGTCTTCGTCGTAGAGCGTCACGTCGCGCTCGAAGCGCGCGCGCGCGTCGAGGATCACGCGACTGCCGGTGGTGGCGTAGTGATGCCGGCGACGCAGCGCCTCGGCGAGCCCGCGGCGGGAGAGCTCGGGCGCGAGCAGGCACGACAGCCCGCCGTAGGCGCCGAACAGCGACGCGCCGGGGTGGCTCGCGCCGTGCCGGCCCTTGTGCCCGTCCGAGTTGGCCAGGATGCCCACGCGGTAGCCGCTGTCGAAGGCGTCCTCGAGCAGCCACTCGAAGGTGCCCCAGTCGGAGTGCACCTCCACCGAGCGCTCGGTGCGCCCGTTGTGGCTCATCTTGATGTCGGCGTAGCGCCCGCCCACGTGCGCGAACACCACGCAGTCCTCGTCGGCGAGCGCCGCGAACAGGTCCTCGGCGCTGTTGGCGTCGCTCGCGAGGTCGGACAGATCCTCGACCAGCGCGTGGTGCGAGCGATGGATCTGCCGGCCTTCGGAGAGGAACAGCACGTTGCGATCGCCGCCCAGCCCGGTGTTGCCCGACCACTCGTAGCCGGGGAAGATCACGAATTCGCCGTCGCGGTTGTACTCGGCGCACAGCGCGTTCAGCTGCTCCCAGAACGGCGTGGTGATCTGGAAGTCGTTGCCCTGGTGGCTCATCGCGTCGAGGAACGCGCGATCGCGCGCGAACTCGATCAGCTCGCGTGCCGAGTTCGTGCCGATCGTCTCCTCCGACTGCCCGTGGAGGTCGGCCCAGTAGGGCAGCAGCGCCGCCTGCTCCACCACGCGCATCGGGTTCGACGCGCACAGCACGCGCCCCTCGGCATCGAGAACCTCCACCTGCAGCTGCCCCGGCGCCTGCACGCGCAGCCCGTCGAAGCGCTGCGCGAGCTGCCCTTCGCGCATCTCGAACGAGGCGGGCAGGCCGGCCACCGGCAGCGAGGCCCTGAGCGCGTAGCGCCCCTCGGCGCGATGGCTCGGGTTGCCCCACTTGTCCTCGCCCTTGAAGCCCAGCGCGAACGCCTCGCCCACCCTGCGCATCGTCGGCAGCAGCGCCTTGAACCCCGCCGGCGGGCCGGCCAGCACCGGGATCGTGGGCTGCTCGGGCAGCTCGATGTAGTTGTAGGTGGCGAAGGGGTCGACCAGCACCTTGAACTCGAAGGTGGGCTCGGTGAAGGTCTGCATTCGAAGGCCCGGCGATCCGCCGCTCATGTCGCCCAGCCGAATCGTGATCGTGTCGCCCTCGCGGAGGAAGCCGCGCTGCACGCGGATCAGCAGCGTCTTGTCCCAGGGGCGCACGTTGCCCTTCATGTCGTAGCGCATCTCGAGCACGGCGCCGTTGGACGCCTCGGCCGTCACGTAGTTCCAGCCGGCCGGCTCGGTGAACTGCATCCGGCCCATGTCGGAGGCGAAGCGGTGCACGATCTTCAGGCTGCCGGTGTCGTCGATGCCGAAGTAACCCGCCGTGTAGACCAGCGTGAGCGAGGCGAAGCTGCCGGCCTCCACCGCGTGATCCGGCGAGATCGTCGCGCGCCCCGCGCGCTCGGCCAGGTAGGTGGAGTGGAATGCGTTGTTGCGAAGCGGCGTTGCGCGGTCGTTCATGCCTTCGTTCTTTGACAGGGTGCGCCTCGCTCGGCGCGGGACGGCGTATGGTGCGCCATGACGCGCGAAGTTCAAAGAGGCCCGATCTGCCGCCCGACCAGTTCGAGCACCTGCTGCAGCGAAGGGGGCGCGCCCTTGCCGCCGGCGCTCGCCACCGGGCCGGCGCCCGTGATGCCGGTCAGGCCCGGGTCGTGGTCGCAGTAGATGCCCACGGTGGGCCGGCCGAGCGCGGCGCCCAGGTGCGAGAAGCCGGTGTCCAGGCCCACGACCGCCATCGCCGCGCCCAGCACCGCGGCGCTGTCGCGCACGCTGAGAAACGGCGGCACGACCCCGTCGCACCCGGAGGCGATTCGCTCGGCGGCGCGCCTCTCGGCTTCGCTGCCCCACATCAGCACCGGTTGCCACCCCCGAGCGGCAAAGCGACGGCCCAGCGCCACCCAGTCGGCCTCGGGCCACAGCTTGCTCGCCTGGCTCGCGCAGGGAATCAGCACCGCGCAGCTGCCCGGGGCCTGCCACTGCGGGCGCGGGGCCACGATCCCGAATTCGGGCGCCGTGCCGGGCACCGGGTAGCCCAGGTGCGCGGCCGCGAGCCGCCGGCAGCGCTCCACCGCGTGCAGCGCGCGCGGCACGCTCGCGCGCCGCGCATACATCAGCGCGGCGATCGGCTCGCGCGCGCTGGCGCGGTCGTACCCGGCCAGCGGCCCGCGCGCCTGAAGGCCCCACGCGGCGCTCTTGACCAGGCCCTGCAGGTCGAGCACGAGGTCGTAGCGATCGCGGCGCAATTCGCGCCTGAACGCGGCGATCGCGCCCCGGGTGTCGGCGCGCCACAGGCTCTTGCGCCACTTGCGCCACGCGAGCGGCAGCACGCGCCGCACCGCCGGGTGCAGCGCCGGGATGGCCGCGAACGGCGCCTCCACCATCCAGTCGGCCTCGAGCCCCGGCAGGTGCCGCGCCATGTCCGAGAGCGCCGGCAGCGCGTGCACGACGTCGCCCATCGACGACGTCTTGACGATCAGGACTCGGGTCATGCGCCCGGGTTGCGCGCGCGCTCGGCCACCAGCGCCGGGTTGAAGTCCGGGTCGTTGTACATCTTGAACTGGCGATAGACCTTGAAGTAGGCGCGCCCCGATCGCGCGTCGTCGAGCAGCGCGTCGAGGCACGACGCGAGGTCGCCGCGCTGCTCGACGAGGCGCTGCAGCTTCGCGCGGCTCGCTTCGATGTGCGCGGCGCTCGCGTCGGCGCGCTCGGTTTGCCTGCGCATCGCGTCGACCTTGAGCGCGATGATCGAGAGGCGATCGATCATGCTGCCAGCCGTTTCGCTGTTCAGGCGCGCGCCCGCGGCCACGGTGGCGACCGGCGCGTCGGTGCGTGCCGAGTCGGCGTCGACCAGCCCGAGCGCGGTGAGCAGCAGCTCGTCCACGCGCTCGGTGGCGTCGTTGCGCGCCTGGTTGAAGCCGTCGATCGCGCGCTTGTTCGCGGCGATCTCCGAGTCGCGCACCTGCGTGCGGCGGGCGAGGTCTTCCTCGGCCCACAGGCGGCTGTTGAACAGGTGATTGGTCTCGATCCAGCGCCAAAGGGGGCCGCGGGATTCGCTGGCCTCGCGCGCCGGCCAGCGAGGCTCGCGCAGGCAGGCGTCGTGCAGCTCGCAAACCTCGCGCCCGGTCGGAAGTGATGTGGTCATGGTGGCGTAGTATTCCCTGCCAATGAATCGTCGTCCACTCATCGTCCGGCTGCGCAACTGGGTCGGTGACGTCGTGCTCGGCGTGCCCGCGCTGCGGCTGCTCGAGGCGCACGGCTACGAGCTCGAGCTCGTTGGCAAGGGTTGGGCCCGCGCTCTTCTTGCAGGGCAGGGTTGGCGCACGCACGCGCACGCCAAGGGCCTTGCCGAACGCGTGCGCCAGCTGCGCGCGCTTCGTGTCGACGCGCTCGGGCGCGACCGCGCGTTCGCCTCGCGCGAGAACGCGCTCGTGTTGCCGACCTCGTTTTCGAGCGCGCTCGAGATGCGGCTCGCGGGGCTGCGCGCGGTGGGCTACGCGCACGAGGCGCGCGGCTTGCTGCTCGCGCGCAGCGAGCCGCGGCCGGGCGCCTGCCACTCGCTCGAGGAGTACTGGCACCTCGCGTGCCGTTTCCTGGGCGTCGAGGCCGGCACACCGAGGTCGATCGACCTCGCGACCACGCTCGAAGCGCAGCGAAGCGCCGACGCGCTGCTCGCGGCGCGCGGCGTACGTGAAGGGTTCATCGTGATCTGCCCCTTCGCGGGTGGAATGGTCGACAAACAGCAAAAGACCTGGCCGCGTTTTCCCGCGTTCACCAGCGCGCTGATCGCGCAGGGCCATCAGGTGGTCGTGTGCCCGGGGCCTGGCGAGGAGCGAATCGTCGAGGAACTCCACGCCGGCACGACGATGCTCGCAGGGGTCGACCTGGGCGTCTACGGCGGGCTGTTGCGTCGCGCTCGGCTCATCGTGTCGAACGACACCGGGCCGGCGCACCTCGCGGCCGCGGTGGGAACGCGTGTGATCAGCGTGCTCGGACCCACGCTGCCCGAGCAGTGGGCCCCCTGGGGGCCGACCGTGGAGATCGCGCGCCGCTGGCCCGGGTGGCCGTCGGTGGACGAGGTTCTCGAGCGCGTCGCCTCCTAGGGCGCCCGAGTGTCCGGCACCAGCCGATTCACCTCCGGTTTTCTCGACATGTCGCGGGGAATCGACCTCGTGCCGATCGCGCGGGGTTCGATCATGGGGTTCCCGTTCGGACTCGTCTCGGCATCCCGTTGGCACCGGCGTCGGCGATGCTGCTGACGGCCTTGCTCGTCCACGGTGTGCAGACCGGGCCGTTGATGATCGTGAGCCATCCTGATGTATTCTGGGGTGTGGTCTCGAGCATGTACGTGGGCAATTCCATGCGACCCGTCCTGAACCTTCCGCTGATCGGCGTTTTCGTCTCCTTGCTCCGAATTCCGATAGGAATGACCAACCATGCTATCCAAAGCCGACCGTAGCAAGGCAGCAAAGATCCTGCTGGCAGCCGAAGAGGCGCGCAAGCCGGCGCTTCAGTTGTCGAAGACCTTCCCCGACATCACGATCGAGGACGCCTACGCGATTCAGAGCGCGGTGACGAAGGCCAAGATCGCCGCCGGGCACCGCGTTCGCGGGCACAAGGTCGGACTCACGTCGAAGGCCATGCAACAGTCATCCCAGATCGACGAGCCCGACTACGGCCATCTGATGGATTACATGTTCATCGCCGACGGTGCGAAGGTTCCGTTCGAGCGCTTCATCGTGCCTCGAGTTGAAATCGAACTCGCGTTCGTGCTCGGCAAGCCGCTCAAGGGCCCGGGAGTGGAATTGGTGGACGTGCTGCGAGCCACCGAGTACGTGGTGCCGGCGATCGAGATCATCGACGCACGGGTGCAGAACCCGCGCAAGATCTTCGACACCGTTGCGGACAACGGCGCCGCGGCCGGCATCGTCATGGGCGGGCGCCCGGTGGGCCCGATGGACATCGACCTGCGCTGGGTCGGTGGTCTGTTGTGCAGGAATTCGGAGATCGAGGAAACCGGCGTGGCTGCCGGCGTGCTCGGCCATCCGGCGATGGGCATTGCCTGGCTCGCCAACAAGGTCGGTTCGTTCGGCACGACGCTCGAACCGGGTCACGTGGTGCTCGCCGGCTCTTTCACCCGACCGGTCTGGGCGGCAAGGGGTGATACGCTGCGCGCCGATTTCGGGACCCTTGGCGCGATTTCGTTCCAGTTCGTCTGAACTGGCCGCTGTCGTATGCGCCTACCTCGCTAGTGGGCCGCCTGGGGGCCCCCGAGCCTGCGCCCGAGCGCCAGGAAGCCCAGTAGCGCCAGCAGCGCGAACGCCGCGCCGGCGAGAAAGGTGCTCTGCGCGCCGAGTCGATCCCAAAGGAGCCCCGCCAGCACGCTCGCGGCAAGCAGCGCGAGCCCGCTCAGCAGGTTGAAGATTCCGAACGCGGTGCCGCGAAGCTCGGCGGGCGACGCGTCGGCCACGAGCGTCGCGAGCAGGCCCTGCGTGAACCCCATGTGCAACCCCCACAACGCCACCCCGACCGCAACGCCCGCGATGCCCGGCACGAACGCGAGCGCGAGGTCGGCGGCCACCAGCAGCGCGAGCCCGGCCGCGAGCACGCGAGACCTGCCCCCCAGATCGCCGAGCACCCCGGCCGGGTAGGCGGCGAGCGCGTAGACCACGTTCATCAGCACCAGAACCGCTGGCACCAGCATCAGTTGCAGGCCGAGCGCCTGCGCCCGCAGCACCAGGAAGGCCTCGCTGAAGCGCGCGAGCGTGAACACGGTGGCGACCCCGACCACCAGCCAGTAGGTGCGGCCCAGCCGCGCGATCTCGTCGCGCCTGAGGGGAAAGCGAACCTTGCGAAGGCCCGGCGGGCGCTGCGGATCGCGCACCGCGAACACGATCAGCCCCAGCGCGAGAAACGCCGGAATCACCGCCACCCAGAACACCGCCCTGAAATTGTCGGCGGTGAGCCACATCAGCGCGATCGCCACCAGCGGGCCGAGGAACGCGCCCACCGTGTCGAGCGACTGGCGCAGCCCGAAGCTCGCGCCGCGCAGGTGCGCGGGCGCGATGTCGGCCACGAGCGCGTCGCGCGGTGCTCCGCGTATCCCTTTGCCGATGCGGTCGACGAAGCGCGCCGCGACCACCCAGCCCACCGTCGGCGCGAGCGGAAACACCGGCTTGGCGAGCGCGGCGAGCCCGTAGCCGAGGGCGGCGATGATCTTGCGCCGGCCGAGCCAGTCGGACAGCGCGCCCGAGAAGATCTTCGTGATCGACGCGGTGGCCTCGGCGATGCCCTCGATCACGCCGATCGCGAGCGCCGATGCGCCGAGGACGGTGACGAGGTAGACGGGCAACAGCGCGTGGATCATCTCCGAGGAGATGTCCATCAGCATCGAAACGAAGCCCAGCGCCCAGATTCCGGGTGGAATCGCGCGAAGCGTGGCGCGGTCGAGCCTGGCGGCTGGTGTCGACAAGATTCCCGCAGATTATCAAACGGGCAACCCCGATCGCGCGCTCGCCGACCGGTGAGCCGGCGACCGCCGGGCCGGTTGCGCCCCGTCATTCGCGGGCCCGCGCGTTCGCACTAGACTGCAAGCTGCAGTCGCCTCGTTGCGATCAGGCGCGGCGCAGCGACGAGTCCGGGAGGGTTCACGCAAGTGACAGCGCAACGGACAGCGCAACCAGTGCCGCTCGAGCAGCCGTGGGCAGCGCCCGCCGAGCGCGTCGTCGAGTCGCTCGACGTGGTGGCGGCCGACGGGCTGGCCGAAGCCGAGGTCGCGCGGCGCCAACGCATCCACGGCGCGAACCGCCTGCAGCAGATCGAGCGCAGGAGCGCGCTGCGCATCCTCGCCGACCAGTTCGCCAGCCTGATGATGCTGCTGCTCGCGGCGGCGGCGGCGCTCGCGTTCGCGCTCGGCCACACGGTGGACGGCGTGGCGATCCTGGTCGTGATCGCGATCAACGCGGCCATCGGGTTCTTCGTCGAGCTTCGCGGCACGCGCTCGATGGAGGCGCTGCACAAGCTCGTGGAGGTCGACGCGCGCGTGCGTCGCGGCGGGAGCGTTGCGCGGATGCCGGCCGAGGGCCTGGTGCCGGGCGACATCGTCGTGTTCGAGGGCGGCGACCTGATCAGCGCCGACCTGCGCGTGATCGAGGCGGCCAACCTGCAGGCCGACGAATCCACGCTCACCGGCGAGTCGGTGCCGGTGGACAAGTCGGTCGATGCGGTCGACGCGCAGGCCCCGGTCGCGGACCGCAGCAGCATGCTCCACGGCGGAACGGCCGTTACGCGCGGCAGCGGCGAAGGGGTGGTGGTTGCGATCGGCCTGGCCACCGAGCTGGGCAAGGTCTCGTCGCTGGTGGCGCGCACCGCGAGCGAAGCCACCCCGCTCGAGCGGCGCCTGCAGACGCTGGGGCGGCGGCTGATCTGGGCCACGCTCGCGCTCACGGCGACGCTCGCGGTGGTGGGATTGGCGCTCGGCCGCGATCTCGCGCTGATGCTGCAGATCGCCGTGGCGCTGGCCGTGGCGGCGGTGCCCGAGGGGCTGCCGGTGGTGGCGACGATCGCGCTCGCGCGCGGGATGTGGCGAATGGCGCGGCAGAACGTGCTCGTGAGCCGTCTCTCGGCGGTGGAGACGCTCGGCGCCACCGGCGTGATCTGCACCGACAAGACCGGCACGCTCACCGAGAACCGGATGACCGCGACGCGGATCGTGCTGGGCTCGGGCGAGGAGGTCGCGCTGGATTCGGGCGAGGAGATCGCGCCGGGTCCGGTGGAATGGAACGCGCCGGCTTCGGGTGGAGGGAACGCGCCGGCGCACCCGGGCTCGCCCAGTGCAGCGCACGGTGCGCTGCTTCGCCGCGCGCTGGAAACCGCGGTGCTGTGCAACAACGCGAGCCTGGACCCCGGCGACGGCGCGAGCGGAACCGGCGACCCGCTGGAAGTGGCGCTGCTCGCCGCGGGGCGGCGCGCCGGCATCGATCGCGCCGCGCTGCTCGCGGCGCACCCGCAGGAGCGGGCCGAAGCCTTCGACACCGCCACCCGGATGATGGCCACGTTCCACCGCCGGGATCGAGGCTTTCTCGAGGCGGTCAAGGGCGCGCCCGAGCAGGTGATCGCGGCGTGCGCCGCCGTCGACACCGGCGAGCGCGCGCAGCCGATGTCGGCCAGCGCGCGCGAGCACTGGCTGGCCGCGAGCGCGCGGATGGGCGAGGGCGGGTTGCGCGTGCTGGCGCTGGCGCGTCGGGAACTCGCCAGCCCCGACGCCCAGCCCTACCGCGATCTGGTGCTGGTGGGGCTGGTGGGGCTGGCGGACCCGCCGCGGCGCGACGTGGCGTCGGCGATCGACGAGTGCCGCGCGGCGGGGATCCGCGTCGTGATGGTCACGGGCGACCAGCCGGCGACCGCGCGCCACGTGGCGCGGGCGGTGGGCCTGCGCGTGGACGACGCGAGCGGCGTGGCGCACGGCAGCGCGCTCGGCGCGGGCGGCGAGCACCCCGAACTGCTCGACGCGACCATCGTCGCGCGCGTCGACCCGGCGCAGAAGCTCGACCTGATCGCGATGCACCAGGCGAGCGGGATGATCGTGGCGATGACCGGCGACGGGGTCAACGACGCGCCGGCGCTCAAGAAGGCCGACATCGGCGTGGCGATGGGGCAACGCGGCACGCAGGTGGCGCGCGAGGCGGCCGACATGGTGCTGATGGACGACGCGTTCGGCAGCATCGTGTTCGCGGTGCGGCAGGGGCGGGTGATCTTCGACAACATCCGCAAGTTCGTCGTCTACCTGGTCTCGTGCAACGTGTCCGAGATCATGGTCGTGTCGCTCGCCACGCTGGCCAACGCGCCGCTGCCGCTGCTGCCGCTGCAGATCCTGTACCTGAACCTGATCACCGACGTCTTCCCGGCGCTCGCCCTGGGCGTGGGCCCGGGCGACCCGCGCATCATGTCGCGCCCGCCGCGCCCGGCGGGCGAACCGATCCTCACCGGCGCGCACTGGCTCGCGATCGCCGCGTACGGCGCGCTGATCACCGCGGCGGTGCTGTGCGCGTTCGCGGCCGCGCACTACGCCCTGGGGCTGTCGATCCGCCAGGCGGTCACGGTCTCGTTCATCGCGCTCGCGTTCGCGCAGCTGCTGCACACCTTCAACATGCGCGACGCCGCCTCGCCTCTTCTCGTGAACGAAATCACCCGCAACGGCTACGTGTGGGGCGCGCTCGCGCTGTGCACCGCGCTGATCCTGCTCGCGGTGCACCTGCCGGGGCTGGCGCTGGTGCTGCGCCTGGAATCGCCCGGCGCGCAGGGCTGGGCGCTCGCGCTCGCCGCGGCGTGCGCGCCCCTGCTGCTGGGCCAGCTCTTCGGCGCCGCATCGCGCCGGCGCTGCGGTCAGGGCAGCGGAATCCGCAGCGCCACGGCGAACAGCAGGTAGAGCACGGCCAGCACCAGCGCCGCCGAGGCGCCGTAGCCGAGCGCCTTGAGCGGCGTCCAGCGGCTGTGGTTGGCGATCACCAGCAGCGCCGCCACGCTGCCCGCGCTCGAGGCGAGGAACCCCAGCGGCTCGAGCGCGAAGGCCCACGCGAGCATCACGACCGCAACCCCGGCGCGGCGCAGGTTCGAGCCCTCCAGGCCGGCCAGGCGCGGCGTGCGCCGCATCGCGAGCAGCACGAGGTAGGCGAGCCCCAGCGCGACCAGTGCGGCGCCGATCGCGCGCGGAAAGACCGCCCCGAGCGGCGAGAAGTCGGCGCTCGCCGCGAGCGTGGCAGCGCCCAGCGCCACGAGCAGCACGACGCTGGCCGCGTCGAGCGGATCGCGACCGCGCGGCGGTTCAGCCATCACTCGCTCCCGCCCTTCGCGCGCAGCCTGCCCGTCCTGCGCATCGACCACCACGGCCACAACAGGCCGATCGCGATGAAGGCGATGATCGCGAGCGAGAGCGGCCGCGCGAAGAACTCGGCCATCACGTTGCCCCTGGCCCCGCCGATCAGGTTGCCCTGCACGAAGCCGCGCTCGGCGATCGGCCCGAGGATCAGCCCGAGCACGATCGGCGAGGCGGTGAAGCCGAAGCGCCCGAGCACCCACGCGAGCACGCCGAGCACGACCATCTGCTGCGTCTCGTGCGGGTTGTTGTGCACCGAGTAGCTGCCGAGCACGGTGAGAAGCGCCACCGCGGGCACCAGCACGGCCTTCGGGATCGCGATGATCGAGCGAAACGCGAAGCGCCCGATCAGCAGCCCCACCGGCAGCATGATCAGCGTGGCGATGATCAGCCCCCAGATGAAGGTGTAGACGATCGGGCCCTGGTCGGTGAACAGCGTCGGGCCGGTGCGGATGCCCTGCACGAGCAGCGCGCCGAGGATGATCGCGTCGGGCGGCGTTCCGGGGATGCCGAGCACCAGCGTGGGAATGAATCCGCCGCCCACCGTGGCGTTGTTGGCCGATTCGGTGGCGAGGATTCCGTCGGGCTCGCCCTTGCCGAAGTTGGCGCGCCGCGGCGACGTTCGCTTGGCCTCCGAATACGACACCAGCGACGCGATCGACCCGCCCGCGCCGGGGAGGATCCCGACCACCGTGCCGATCACCGAGCTTCGCGCGAGGTTGAACTTCGAACCGCGCAGGATCGACGCGGCCTCGGCCAGGCGGAAGCCCGAAATGCGGCCCTGCGCTTGCAGGTGTGCCGCGGGCGTGGCCACCAGCTCGATCAGCACCGGCACGCAGTAAAGGCCGATCAGAGCCGACACCACGTCGATGCCCCCGAGCAGCGCCTTCGAGTCGCCCACGTAGCGGATGTCGCCGCCCACCTCGGCCACCCCCACCATCGACAGCAGCAGCCCGATGCACCCGCCCATCAGCCCCTTCACCAGGCTGCCCTCGCCCAGCGACGCGATCAGCGTGAGCCCGAAGATCGCCAGCCAGAAGTACTCCACCGGGCCGAACTTGAGCGCGACGGTGGCCATCGGGGGAGCGAGCAGCAGCAGGAACCCGGCGCCCACCAGCCCGCCCACCACCGATGAAAGGCACGCCAGCGTGAGCGCGAGGTCGCCGCGCCCGCCGTGGGCCATCGGGTAGCCGTCGAAAGTGGTCGCGATCGACGAGGGCGTGCCCGGCGTGTTGAGCAGGATCGCCGCGTACGCCCCGCCGTAGATCGCGCCGGTGTAGATCGCGCCGAGCATGATCAGCGCCGGCGCGGGATCCATCGCGAACGTGAAGGGCACCAGCACCGCGACCGCCATCGTCGCGGTGAGGCCCGGCAGCGCGCCGATCACGGTGCCCGCGACCACGCCGGCCAGCGCGAGCGCGAGGTTCAGCGGGGTGAGCGCCGCCAGCAGGTACTCGAGACTCGCCATCGCTGCGCTCGCCCCCGGCGCGGTGCGCGTCGACTACTTCTTGACGATGCCCATCTCCTTCGCGATCGCGCCGTACTGCTTCTTCACGTCGGCCATGAACGAAGCCATCTTGTCGGGCCCGACGTCGAGCATCGCGAAGCCGCCGTCTTCCATCTTGCGGATGAACTCGGGGTCGGCGTTGATCTTCGCGAGGAGCCCGGCGAGTTTCGCCTGCACGTCGGGCGGCGTGGACTTGGGCACGGCCACGCCGCGGTACGCGCCGCTCACCAGGTCGAAGCCCAGTTCCTTGAAGGTGGGGCAATCGGGCAGCTTGGGATGGCGCTTGTCCATCGCAACGCCCAGGCAGCGCGCCTGCGCGCCGAGCTTCATCTGCACGGTGGTGTAGGCCCAGCTCGCGCTCACCTGCTTGCCGAGCAGCGCGGCGTTCGAGGGCCCGGTGCCGCCGAAGGGCACGTAGGTGGTCTTGATGCCTGCGAGCTTGTCGAAGCGCTGCTGTGCGAGGTGGTTGGCCGAATTCGTGCCCGACCCCGAGAGCGTGACCGAGCCCGGCGCCTTCTTGGACGCGTCGATGAAGTCCTTCACCGTCTTGAACGGGCTGTCGGCCGCGACCATCAGCGCGTCGGGCGTGTAGTGGAACCAGTACACGGTGGTGATCTCGTCGGTCTTGTAGCCGACGTCCTTTTGCAGCGGCTGCAGCACGATGTGCGGCAGGTTCGTGCCCATGACCGTGTAGCCGTCGCCGGCGATGCTGTTCAGCTGCGCCCAGCCGGCCGCCCCGCCCGCGCCGGGCTTGTACTGGATCGCAACGGTCTGGCCCGTGATCTTCTTGAACACCGGCTCCTGCAGGCGCGCGGAGATGTCCGATTCGCCTCCCGGGCCGAAGGGGATGATGTAGTTCACCGGCTTGGCCGGGTAGTCGGCCGCCGAGGCGAGCGAAGCGCCCGCGAGCAGGGCCGCGGCGGCGAGGGTCTTGGGTGCCAGTTTATTCATTCGTGTCTCCTGTCGTTGGTGCCGGAAGCGGGTCGCCGCGCGGGCGTTGCGCGAGGCTTCGCGCGCCGACCGAGTGGCGATGGCCAGCCCGATCCTAACCGATTGACGGCCTGCGCCTCGAGCGGCTGCGAGCGCGCGCGGCCGCGCCCGCGCGAGCGCGGCGCCGTTCTCAGGGAGCGGCAGCCGCCCCGTCCCAGGCCGGGTCGGCGGCGCCCACCCACGCGCCGCGATCGCCCGCGCCGCAGCCGTGCACGACCCCCAGGTGCTCGAGATGGCCGCGCGCGCTGCGCGCGAATGCGTAGCCGCGCGCGCGCAGCGCCCCGGCAACGCTCTCGCCGGCGTCTTCGTGCAGACGGATCGCCCCTTCCTTGACGTTCACGCGCGGGAACGCGATCGCCGAGGGAAGGTCGAGCCCGCGGTCGAGCACGTTCACGATCACCTGCGCGATCGCGCCCGGGATGCGCTCGCTTCCGGCGGCCCCGAGCGAGAGGAGCAGCTTCCCGTTGCGGGTGACGATCACCGGCGACATCTCGGTCTCGTCGCGCGCGCCCGGCTTCGGGTCGGAAGCCATCCGGTAGCTGTGCGCGAGCAGCACGCCGTGAACCGGGTCGGCCACGCGCGCGCCGAAGTGCGGCCCGATCGAGCAGGTCATCGCCACGCTCGCGCCCTCGGCGTCGATCACCGACAGGTGCGTGGTGTCGGGGTCGTCGCCCGGGCCGGCCTCGCGCCCGTGGCCGTGCGCGGGGCCGTGCGCGGCAACGGGCGCCGCTGCGGCGGGCGCGAGCCGGGGCGCGCGCTCGCCGTCGATCAGCGCCTGCACGAGCGCCGCGCGCCGCTCGCAGAACGCGCGGTCGACCAGCGTCTCGTAGGGCAGCCCGAAGGTCTTCGGTTCGAGCGTGCCGATCGCCTGCGGGCGGTCCGAGAGCGCGCAGAGGAAGGTGAGCAGCAGGCGCTCGGCCTCGACGCCGTCGAGCGCGCGCCCGAAGCGCGGCATCGCGTCGAGCATCGACAGCATCTGCACCAGCGTGTGCCCCCAGGCCTGGCGGCCGACCGTGACGACCTCGCAGTCGCGGAAGCGCCCGCGCACGACTTCGCCGTCGCGCGCGGCGCAGGCGGCGAGGTCGCTCGCGCTCCAGTACCCGCCCGAGTCCGAGACCGCGCGCGCGAGCTCGCGCGCCGTTGCGCCTCGCGCGAGCGCCTCCGCCCCCTGCTCGCCGAAGGCGCGGATCAGCGCGGCGAGGCGAGGGTGTCGAAACGGCCTCGGCACCGCGTCGGAATCGCGCGCGAGATAGGCCTCGCGCGCCGGGGCATTGGCGCGCAACTCGCCGGCGCGCGCCGCCCACACCGCGGCGAGGTGCGCAGGGGGCTCGAACCCTGCCTCGGCGAGCTGCGCCGCCGGCGCGGCCACGCGGGCGAGCGCGATCCTGCCGTGCGCGGCGTGCAGCTTGGCGAGCGCGCCCGGCAGCCCCGGCACCGGCACCGCGCGGTAGCCCTCGCGCGCGTCCCGCGCGCCGTGGTCGCCCGCGCGCGGCGGCGTTCCCGCCGGCGCCTGGCTCGCTCCGTCGATCGCGCGGCACGCGCCGTCGCTCGCGCGCACCACGATCTGGCATCGGCCGAACAGGCTGTTGTTCGCGGGGTCGGCCACCGCCAGCGCGAGCGCGGTCGCGATCGCCGCGTCGGCCGCGTTGCCGCCCTCGCGCAGGATGCGCGCGCCGGCCTGCGCCGCGAACGGCGAGCCTGCGGCGACCACGCCCCGCGTGGAGCCTGCGTGGTTCGCGCTGGCCGTGTTCTGTGCGCTGGTCATGATCCGCCCCGAAGTCCGCCGCCCTGGCAGCGCGCATTGTCGCAGGCAATCGGGCGGGCGCGCCCCCCCCCGCGCGCAGCCGGTCCGCGCGTCGCCCCGGCTGCTAAGCTGACCGCAACGCGGCCGCCGGGCGGCGGCGCGAACAGCGAAGGGGGCCTCGTGATCACCGTTCACCACCTGAACAACTCGCGCTCGCAGCGAGTGCTGTGGCTGCTCGAGGAGCTGGGCCTCGACTACGAGGTCAAGCGCTACCAGCGCGACAAGGCTTCGATGCGCGCACCGGCCGAGCTGCGCGCGGTGCATCCTCTGGGAAAGTCGCCGGTCATCACCGACGGGGCGCAAACCATCGCCGAATCGGGCGCGATCATCCAATATCTGCTCGATACCTACGGAAACGGCCGGCTGATCCCTCCGCCCGGCACGGCCGAGCGCCAGCGCTGGCACTACTGGATGCACTACGCCGAGGGCTCGCTGATGCCGCCGCTGCTGCTCAAGCTCGTGTTCGACCGGATCGCGAACGCGCGGATGCCGTTTTTCGCGAAGCCGATCGCGCGCGGGATCGCAGCGCAGGGGCTCAAGAGCTACGTGATGCCGCAGATCGCGCAGCACCTCGATTTCATCGAGGGCGAGCTGGGTGCATCGAAGTGGTTCGCGGGCCCGGAGTTCAGCGCGGCCGACATCCAGATGAGTTTTCCGCTAGAGGCCGCGGCGGCGCGCGCGGGGCTCGATTCGACCCGGCCGCGAACCATGGCGTTCCTCGAGGCGATCCACGCCCGCCCGGCGTACGAGCGCGCGATCGAGCGCGGCGGCGAGTACGAACTCCTGGGTTGACGCGGCCGGCTATTCGCTCGCCAGCTTTCGCCCGCCCTGCCAGCGCGCGACCGTGCCCGTGTCGATCCCGAACAGGTCGAGCAGCCTGCCGACCGAGTGATCGACGATGTCCTCGATCGTCTTCGGGCGATGGTAGAACGCCGGCACGATCGGCGCCACGATCGCGCCGATCTCGGCGAGCGCGGCCATGTTGCGCAGGTGCCCGGCGTGCAGCGGCGTTTCGCGCAGCCCCAGCACGAGCCTGCGCCGCTCCTTGAGCACGACGTCGGCCGCCCGCGAGAGCAGCGTCGTCGTCACGCCGGTGGCGATCTCGCTCATCGAGCGGATCGAGCACGGCAGCACCAGCATGCCCATGGTCTGGAACGAGCCCGACGCGATCGACGCGCCCAGGCTGGCCGGCGCGTGTACCACCGAGGCGAGCGCGTGCACCTGCTTCACCTTGAGGTCGGTCTCGTACGCGAGCGTGAGCTCGGCCGATTTGGACATCACCAGGTGCGTCTGCACGCCGGCCTCGCGCAGCATCTCGAGCGCCCGCACGCCGTAGATCACGCCCGAGGCGCCCGAGATGCCCACGATCAGGCGGCGTGCCGGGGGCGCGCTCTCGCCGGTCGTCGTGCGCTTCGATTGGCTCATCTGGTCCGTTCCCGGTGGGCGATCGTCGCGCGGGCTCCCGCCGGCGCGTGGTCTCTTGCTCGGCTACAGATCGTACATCCGCCGCGGCGCGCCCGCTCGGGCGCGCCGGGCGCTCAGGGGCGCAGGACGATCTTCGGCGCCGCGCTCGCGCCGCTGTCGAGGTCGACGAAGGCCTGCGGGCCCTCGGCGAGCGCGCGCTCCTCGACCCAGGCGAGGTCGCCGAACTGCCCCTGGTGCAGCGCGGCCACCGTGGCGCGCAGGTCGGCGGTGGTGTAGGTGTAGGTGCCCAGCAGCGTGATCTCGGCCAGCGTGAGCCGGCGCATGTCGATCTCGCTGGCCCAATCCTGCAGCCCCACGTGCATCACGACCCCCCCGGGCTTGATCGCGGCCAGCGCCTGCTGTCGCGTGGCCTTGGCGCCCACCGCGTCCATCACGTGGTCGAAGGAAGATTCGTCGAGCGGCGACTCGCGCGGGTCGATCACCCGGCACCCGACCGCGCGCGCCAGCGTCTCGCGCCGCTTCGGGTTCAGTTCGGTCACGGCGAGGCCGCGTACGCCCAGCCGCTTGTAGAGGAGCGCCGCCAGCATGCCGATCGCGCCGCCGCCGATCACGAGCACGTTGCACTCGTGCAGCGGCCGCACGAGCGCGCGCATCGACAGGTTGATCGCGTGCCAGGCGGTGGCTGCCGGCTCGGTGAGCGCGGCGGTGCGCGCGGGCATCTCCTGCGGGATCGCCACCAGCGACGCGGCAGGAATGCTCATGTACTCGGCGTAGGCGCCCGGCCGGGTCATGCCGACCATCGTGCGGTTCGAGCACAGGTTGTTGCGCCCCTGCACGCAGTACTCGCACACGCCGCAGGTGATCAGCGGGTTGCCCGTCCAGCGCGTGCCCGGCTCGAAGCCGGGCGCGGCCGACTCGGCGATGCGGCCGACGAACTCGTGGCCCAGCACCAGGCCCGGCTTTCGGCGAGGGTCGTGGCCGTGCCAGGCGTGCATGTCGGAGCCGCAGATGCCCACGGCCTCGATCCGGAGCACGACCTCGTCGGCGTCGAGCGAAGGTTGCGGGCGATCCTGCAGCTGCAGTTCGCGGGGCTGGGTGTAGACGAGTGCTTTCATGGTCTCTCTCGTGGTCGGGCGCGCCGCGCGCTCAACGCGCCGTGTAGCCGCCGTCGACCATCAGCGTCTGGCCGGTGACGTACGCGCTCGCGTCGCTGCACAGGAACACGGTGGCGCCGTGCAGGTCGTCGAGCGCGCCGTTGCGCCCGATGCAGGTCTGCGCCGCGTGGCGCTCGGCGAGCGCGCGGTCGGCGAACACCTGCGCGGTGAGCGCGGTGGGGAAGAACCCGGGCCCGATCGCGTTGCAGGTGATGCCGTGAGGCGACCACTCCTGGGCGATCGCGCGGGTGAGCTGCACGATGCCGCCCTTGCCGGCGCCGTAGGGCGCGCTGTTGGCGAAGGCGCGATAGCTCTGCAGCGACGCGATGTTGAGGATCCGCCCCCAGCCGCGCTCGCGCATGCCGGGCGCGAGCGCCTGGGTGAGGAAGAACGGGGCGCCGAGGTGCAGCGCCAGTTGCAGCTGCCACGCCTCGGGTGAGACCTGGGCGAAGGGTTCGCGCAGGTTCACGCCGGCGGCGTTGACGAGGATGTCCACGCCGCCGAGTTCCCGCTCGGCGCGGATCGCCACTTCGCGCAGGCCCGGCAGGTGGGCGAGGTCGGCCGCGAGGGTGCCGGCGTCGATGCCCTCGGAGCGCAGCCGCGCGGCGGCGGCGTCGAGCTCGGCTTCGCGCCGTGCGCACAGCAGCACGCGCGCGCCGCTGCGCCCGAGCGCGAGCGCCATCGCCTCGCCGATCCCGGAGTTGCCGCCGGTGACGAGCGCGCGCCGGCCGGTGAGATCGAACATCGCTGTGCCAGCCACGGTTGCCAGTGCCTCCCCGCCGTGCGGTTGCGGTGACGATGCGGCCCGCGAGCCCCTAGACCTCGACCGGCTCGCCGAGGTCGAAGCGCTTGTCGGGGAAGTACTTCGCGAGGCGGTCGTCGGCGGTGCGCGCGTGCGCCTCCATGCCCTCGAGCCTGGAGATGCGTGCCGTGACTTCGCCGATGTCGCGCGCGGCCTCGCGCGTCATGCGCTGCCAGGTGAAGGTCTTCATGAACTTGTGCACCGACAGCCCGCCCGAGTAGCGCGCCGCACCCTTCGTGGGCAGCACGTGGTTGGGTCCGCTCGCCTTGTCGCCGTAGGCCACCGTGGTTTCCTCGCCGAGGAACAGCGAGCCGTAGCAGCTCAGGTGCTCGAGCCACCAGCCCAGGTCCTGCGCGTGCACCTCGAGGTGCTCGGACGCGTAGCGGTCGGAGACCTCCACGACCTCCTCGCGGCTGTCGCAGACGATCACCTCGCCGTAGTCGCGCCAGGCGGCGCCGGCGGCGTCGCGCGCGGTCGGGGGCAGCGCCGCGATCAGCGCGTCCATGCGGCCCATCACGTCGCGCGCGAGCTCCTCGCTGGTGGTGAACAGCCACGCCGGCGACTCGTGCCCGTGCTCGGCCTGGCCCACGAGGTCGCTCGCCACGATTGCCGGATCGGCCGACTCGTCGGCGATGACCGCCACTTCCGACGGGCCCGCGAACACGTCGATGCCCACCTTGCCGAACAGCGTGCGCTTGGCCTCGGCCACGAACTTGTTGCCGGGGCCGACGATCACGTCGGCCGGCTTGCCGGTAAAGAGCCCGTAGGCCATCGTGGCGATCGCCTGCACGCCGCCCAGCGTCATGATCACGTCGGCGCCGGCCTTGTTGAACGCGTACATCAGGTACGGGTGCATCGGCCCGCCGCGAAACGGCCCGGAGCAGGCGATGATCGTCTTCACGCCCGCCGCCTTCGCGGTGGCCACGCCCATGTAGGCCGAGGCGATGTGCGCGTAGCGCCCCGCGGGCGCGTAGCAGCCCGCCACGTTCACCGGCAGCACGCGCTGTCCGGCGGTGACCCCGGGGTGCAGCTCGGTCTCGAACTCGCTGAGCGAGGCGCGCTGCGCCAGCGCGAACCTGTAGACCTGGTCGATCGCGAAGTCGATGTCCTTGCGCACCTGCTCGGGAACGGCCTTCGCGTTCTCCTCGAGCTGCGCCTTCGTGGCGACGAACTCGCCGTCCCACTTGTCGAGCTTGTTCGCGTATTCGCGCACCGCCGCCTCGCCGTTCTTCTCGATCTCGGCCAGCATCTCGGTGACGACGCGCTGCGCGGTGGCCGTTTCCGTTTCAGGGGTCTTGTCGGCCTTCTTCAGGTACTTGGTCATTGCGACTCCAGCAGGCGGTTGAGTGTCAGGGGCGGCGGCGCCCCGGGCGAGCGTTCACTTGTAGGCGTCGGGCAGGAGAATCGTCGTCGTCTCGGGCACGAACGCGATCAGCAGCACCACCGCGAGCATCGAGAGCACGAAGGGCACCGCGCGCTTGGCGATCTTGAGGATCGACTCGCCGGTGAGCCCCGAGACCACGAACAGGTTCAGGCCCATGGGCGGCGTGATGAAGCCCACGCCCAGCGTCGTGATCATCATGATGCAGAACTGGATCTCGTTCATCCCGATCTCGTCGGCGAGCGGCTTGAGGATCGGCGCGAGGATCACGATGTTGGGCGTGGTTTCCATCACGCAGCCGGCGAGGATCAGGATCGCGATCATCAGCAGGATGATCATCTGCGGATCGCTCGACAGGCCCGTGACCACCTGCACGAAGCCCTGCGGCACGCCCATCGTGGCCAGCGCCTGCGCCAGCGGGAGCGACAGCGCGATGATCGGGAGAATCACGCCGTTCACCTTGGCCGAGCTCACCAGCATCGCGGGAAAGTCGCCGAGCTTGAGCGTGCCCAGGACGAAGCCGATGACGATCGTGATCACCACGGCCGTTGCGCCGGCCTCGGTGGGCGTGAGGCTTCCGGAGAAGATGCCGGTGAAGATCACGCCCGGC
Organism: Burkholderiaceae bacterium; assembly: GCA_036525975.1. Classification (GTDB taxonomy): domain Bacteria; phylum Pseudomonadota; class Gammaproteobacteria; order Burkholderiales; family Burkholderiaceae_E; genus Quisquiliibacterium. The sequence goes on from DATCZK010000117.1 coordinate 20,490, forward strand.
ACGATGAACGCGTACCAGCCGCGCTTGAGCGAGCCGCCGATCCGGCCCAGCCACTCGGTGACCGAGATCGCGTCGCTTCGCTCGTAGGCGTAGCGCCGGTTGACGATGCTGTTGGTGATGAAGATGCCCGCGAGGATCATCAGCCCCGGTATCAGCGCCGCCTGGAACAGCGTGGACGCCGAAATGCCCAGCACGAGCCCGATGATGATGTACGCGATCGAGGGCGGGATCAGGATGCCGGTGCACGCGCCCGAGGCCACCAGCGCGCAGGCGTAGGGGCGCGGGTAGCCGGAGGCCACGAGGCGGTCGATCGTCATCCGGCCCACCGCGGCGGCCCCGGCGGCGTCGGAGCCGGAGATGGCGCTGAACATCCCGCACACCATCACGGTGGCCGAGCCGAAGCCGCTGCGCGTCCAGCAGGTGAGGGCCTCCGCCACGTCGAGGAACTTCTTGCTCAACCCGGTGCGCACCAGCACGTCGCCGGTGAGGATGAACAGCGGCACCGCCGTGAGCGCGAATGCGTCGATGCCCTCGAACAGCGAGCCGCCCAGCAGCGACATCGGCAGCACGCCCGACCACAGCAGCAGCGCGATCGACGTGGCGCCGATCGCGACCCAGACCGGCACGCCCAGCCCGATCAACGCCACGAAGATCAGGACCGGGCCGTAGAAGCTCCAGTCGAGGTCCAGCGACTGGTCGCCCGAGCCTGGGTAGAGTGGATTCACTCGCGTGGTCCCCTTGCAGGCATTCGGGTCAGTCGAACAGCCGCTCGCCCTCGAACACCGGGCGGCCGTGGCGAATGTCGGAGAGGTCGCGCTTGAGCGACTGCGCAAGTCGGTACAGCAGCAGCGTGAAGCCCACCGGCACCGCGCTCAGGAACCACACCATCGGCACGCGCAGCCCGTGCGATACCGACCCGTACTTCAGGCTCACGAGCAGGCTCTCGAACGAGTAGTACAGCGCGAAGCAGGCCACGACCAGCGTCACCAGGTCGCCGAACAGGTAGAGCAGCGACTTCACCCGCGGCGAGCAGAACTCGAAGATCACGTCGATGCGGATGTGGGCGCGCTCGCGCACCGCTGCCGCCGCCCCGATCCAGGCGAGGTAGATGAACGCATAGCGCACGATCTCCTCGCCCCAGACCGATGAATAAGCGAACACCTCGCGCCGCAGGACCTCCACCGCCATCGTGACCACCAGCATGCTGTAGAAGACCAGCAGCGCCCAGCGCTCGAGATTGCGATCGAGTTGCGACCAGAGCCGGTTCGGCTTGCTCATCGGTCTGTCCCGGTCGGGGCCGCCCGATCAGGCGTCGTGCACGTACAGGCGGCTGGGGGTGTTGGCCGCCGTCTCGAGCTTGGCGAACAGCTCCGCGGTGCCGGCGAGCTCCTTGCGGAACTCGTCCCACTCCTTGCGCTTGTAGCCGCCGGTGTCTTCCCACTCCTTGAGCTGGGCCGCCGTGAGCGAATGGAACTTCACGCCTGCGGCGGCCAGCTCGGCGATCGCGTAGTTGCGCGCCGCCGGGACCTTGGCCAGGTTCTGCTGCGCGGTGATCGCCGACGCGAACTCGATGCCTTCCTGCACGTCTTTGGGCAGGGCCTTGAACCAGGCGAGGTTGCACGAGTAGATCTGGCTATCGGGCACCGCGCGGGTGAACGTGATGTGGCTCAGGATGTCCTTGAAGCCGAACACGTGCAGCGCGCCCGCGGCCGGGTCGAGCGCGTCGGCAACGCCCTGCTTGATCGCCGAGGGCGTCTCGCCCCAGGCCACCGGCGTGGGGTTGGCGCCCACCAGGCGGTAGTACTGCTGCAGCATCTTCGAGCCCGGCACGCGGAACTTCACGCCGGCGAGATCCTTGGGCGTGATCACGGCCTTGCCGCCCTTGCGCACCGCGACCACGCGCGGGTCGATCACCACGTAGAACAGCGGCTTGAAGCCCTTGGCCTCCACCAGCGGGTGCACTTCCTTCATCCACGCGTCCGAATTCACCAGGTTGACGAATTTCTGGTTCGCGCCGCAGAAGTAGGGCAGGTTGATCAGGTCGACCACCGGGGCGAAGGGCGCGAAGTTCGACAGCGAGTGCTGCGCGGCCTGGATCGTGCCCTCCTGGACCTTCTTCGCGAGGTCGCCGCCCGCGCCCAGCTGCCCGGCGGGGGCCAGGCGCACGTAGACCTGGCCGCGCGTGGCGTTCTGGATGTTCTCCTTGAAATCGCGCTGCAGGATCGGGTAGCTGCGCGAAGCGCCCAGCTGGTAGGCCGAGGCGATCGTCATCGTGTGCTTGGCGGCCTTCTGGCGCTCTTCCTCTTCCTTGCGCACCTGGGCAACGGCGCTCGGCGAGAAGAGCGCGCCGCCGGCGCCGGCGAGGGCGGCCACGGTGAATCCGCTCGCGCGGGCCACTCTGAAGAACTGGCGGCGCTCTTCGTGGGCGGCGTGCCGGGTCGTGCCGGCCAGGGTTGCCGTATCGGGTTGCTTTTTCATGCTTCGGTCTCCTCTTGAAGAAATTGTTCGTTGGACTCGCCCGCAGGCGTTGCGAGTGCCGCTACGCGGGCGGTGCGCGAAGCCGGCGACGCCTCGCCGTTCTTCGCGGCGGCGACGTGCCGGGTATTCGGTGTGGCGGTCTCAGGCGCCCCCCCGTGTTTGCGTCGGGGAGCCGTCGCCGGCCCCCTGGGCCTCCCGGCAGATGGTTCCGGCAACGAAGAAGATCACCGCCGCGAACAGCGTGAGCATCTCGCCCACGTCGGACATGAACGGCTTGCGGCCCATCGGCCCGCCGACGAGGACGTTGAGGAAGTAGACGCAGAAGATCAGGAGCGACAGGCCGAGCGAGAAGCTGCCCGCGGTCTTGATTCTGGAAGACGTCATCGTCGCGTTACTCGTTTGTGGATCTGCCTGCCGTGGGTGGCCGAATGCTTCTGGCGCGCGCGATGCGGCGCCTCCCGCACTTCGGTTCCGTGGATTCCCAAGTGTATTGGGATGGGCGCGCGTTGTCAACTATATGAGTTAAATGACCTAGATGATTGGCGCGCGCGCCGCCCGACGCGAGGCCCGACGCGATCCGCCGGCGGTTACACGAACTCCAGGGTCGCGTGCGCCACGAGCTTGCCCGAGCCTGCCAGCGTCACGTGGGCTTCCAGGTAGGTGATCGTGGAGCCCGCCTGCAGAACCCTGGAGCGGATGACCAGGTCCTCGCCCGCGGCGGGGCGCAGGAACTGGGTGCGCTGGCTCGCGGTGCCCTTTCTCGCGCGATCGCCCGTGCCCACTGCGAGAGAGGCGACCGTGTCGATCGCCGACATCAGCGCCTGGCCGCAGATGGCGCCGCTTGCCCACTGCAGGTCCGCGTTCTGCGGAAGGCGCGCCGAGGCGGTGCCGGAACCGACCTCGAGGTCGACGAGTCCCATTGCCTTCACCCAGGGGGCGAACAGGTACTCGTAGTGCTCGTCCACGGTCGCTTGCGTTACGGGCTCGTGCGTCGGGGTTGCGGGCATCGTGATCCTCCAGGGTGTCGACGGTTGTTTGGAAGCGGTGTCGTGCGCCCTCGCGCGAGGCCGGGGCCGTTGCCGGGTCAGTCGCGCGCGGCGATCGGATCCGCGCGCGCCTCGCGCAGCAGGCGGGGCGCGAGCAGCAGGGTTGCCAGTGCCGCCTGCGCGGCCACCAGAATCACGGGCAGGCTCCAGGATCCGGTGCGTGCGACGAGCGCGGCGAACAGCAGCGGCGCGAAGACATAGGACGCGAAGGCGAGGAGCACGACGCCCGAGGTGGCGTCCGACAGCCGCTCGGGCGGCGCGAGGCGCGCGAATTCCGCCAGGACGATGCCTTGCCAGCCGAGCCCGCAAGACCCCATCAGCAGCGCGACCAGGACGATCGTCGCCAGCGGCGCCGTCCCGGCGAGCAGCGCGAAGGCGAGCACCGCCGCCGCGGCCACCGCCAGCATCGCGAGCACCACGAGGATCGGCGCGCGCGTGCGGTCCGCCAGCCAGGCGAGGACGAAACGGCCCAGGAAGCCGCCGACCTGCAGCGCCGCGAACACGAGGCCCGCCTCGCCCAGCGGGAAACCGTGCGCCGTGACGAGGAAGCTCACCGTGAAGGCGAGCAGGCAGCCCTGCACCGCGCCCAGGGAGACCGAGAGGGCGCAAAGCGGCAGCAGCGCGGTGTGACTGGCGAGCGCGGCGAAAGGCGAGACGACGTTGCGGCGCGCGAGCAGCGCGCGCGGCCCGATGCGAAGCGCCGGATTGCGGTCGGCATCGAGCGCCGGGCGCAGGCGCTGCACCAGCGGCGGCGCGACGCAGACCATCGCCGCGGCGAGCAGCAGCGCCGCTTCCCAGCCCAAGGCCAGCGCCACCGGTGGCAGCAGCAGGCCGGCCACGAAGCCTCCCAGAGGAGCGCCGGCCTGCTTCACGGAGAACACGAGCGTTCGATGCCGCGGCGGCACCGCGCGCGCCAGGACGCGGGTGCCGGCCGGCGCGGTCGGCCCGTTGCCGAGGCCGAGCAGGAACGCGCCGAGGAACAGCGCCGGCACCAGGCCGCTGGCCGAGAGGAGCAACGCGATCGCGGCCGCCGCGGCTCCCGCCTGCAGCACGCGCACCGCGCCGAACCGGGGAATCACCGGGCCGCCCACGAGCAGGTAGAGCACGGTTCCCGCGTGCATGGCGGAGACGAGATAGCCGACCGTCTCGGGCGCCAGCCCTGCCTCGGACGTCACCAGCGGCGCGGCCACCGGCAACGCCTGCCCGGCGATCGAGATCGCCACCTGCATCCCGAATGTTGCGATGAGCACCGCGATCCAGGGCGCGGCAGCCCCCTTCGCACGCTCTGGCGTCATCGTCCCCCCTCGGAGCAGCTCGACCCGCGATGGTGCCACGCCCGCGCACGCGCCTGTCAATCGGAATATGATCAAAGTGCAACGAGCATTGGCCTGGATTTCGGCGGAATTGCGATGGAGCCGGCTACCGATCACGCGCGAATCGTTGGCAGCACCGCGAGCCCGGCGTTTGCGGTGGACACGAGCGGGCGCGTCGTGGCCTGGAACGCCGGGGCCGAGGAGTTGTTCGGTCGCTCGGCGAGCGACGCGATCGGGCGCGCCTGCTGGGACCTGCTCCGCGGGCGGGATCCGTACGGAAACGTCTACTGCGGTCCGCACTGCCCGTTGATCGGGATGGCGGTGCACCGCGAAGCGATCCACGGCTGCGACATGCTCTATCGCGACGCCGAGGGCCTGATGGTGCGCACCGGCGTCGATTCGTTCATCGTGCCGGGCGGCTCGCCGGCCGAGATGGCCGTCGTGCACTTCCTGCGCCCGATCCCGAGCGAGGCGGCCGGCGAATCCCGGGGCGCGCCCGCCAGCGGCGCGCCGGCCAAGAATCCGCTGCTCACCGAACGCGAGTCCCAGGTGCTGCGGCTGATGGCACGCGGCGTGGGCACGCGGGAAATCTCGCGCGAGCTGCGCATCAGCACCGGAACCACGCGCAAGCACATCGCCAGGATCCTGCAGTCGCTCAAGGCGCACACGCGGCTGCAGGCCGTGGCCGTGGCGCGCGCGCTCAGCCTGATCGATTGAGCGCCCGAAACGGCGCGCGCGCTTAGCGGACGTGCACCAGGTTGGGCACGCAGCCCGCCGCAAACCGGCCCCTTGGGCCGCAGGGGGCGGCCCCTCGCCGGGCCAATTGATCCCTCGCACTTGGGCCATCCGACGCATGGCGCGAGGCCCTCGGCATTGATAGAAATGCTTACCGTCGCGAACGGGTTCGCGGCGGTCGACAAGGAGCAGGCAATGACAGCTCAATCGAAACTCATCATCGCGGCGGCCTGCGCGCTCGCGTTCGCAGCGCCCGCCGCGCAGGCCGCGGGCGACCCGGTCCACATCTTCGTGAACCTGGGCAGCGTGGCCAACGAGCGGATGATCCTCCCGCCGGAAACGACGCTGCGCGTGGGCCACACCTACCAGTTCGTCGTGAGCAACCCGAGCGAGGAAACGCACGTCGTGTCCGCGCCCGAGCTCGCGGCCAACGCCGATACGGTGGAGATCCGCACCGACGACGAGCTGGGCGAGCGCGCGATCAAGGGCAGCCCGAGCGCGGCCATCGCGAAGGGAATTCCCGTTGCACCGGGTCAGATGCTCCAGTGGACGCTCACGCCTCGCATGGCGGGCACGTTCAAGTTCGGATGCGAGGAGCCAAAGCACAAGGCGTCGGGAATGACCCAGACGGTGCGGGTGGTCGCGGGCACCTGATAGGCCGGATTCGCGCTGCCTTGGCGCGCTCGCGCAACGGCGCGGGCGCGTTCCGGGGCTCTTCGGGGAGGCTGGCCGGCCTGGTGCGAAAGACGGCGGCAACCTCGCGGCGGTATCGATGAGGGTCCGACGGGTCCTGCTCGGGTGCGGCGTCCTGTCGCCCGTGCTCTACGCGGCGGCCGACCTGATCGCGGGCCTGCAATGGGAAGGCTACAGTTTTCGCGACCAGACCATCAGCGAGCTGGGCGCCATCGGCGCGCCATCCGCGGCGCTGTTCTCGGCGCTGCTCGTTCCCACCTATCTGCTGTTCGTTGCCTTCGGCGCCGGCGTTTGGCTCGCGGCCGCGGGGCGGCGCGAGCTTCGGGCGGCAGGCGGGCTGCTGGTCGCGTTCGGCGTGATCGCCCTCGTCGCCGGGCCGTTCGTGTCGATGCGGATGCGTGGAACCGAACAAGGGCTGGCAGGCGCGCTGCACCTGATCGAGGGCGGGGTGGAGATGATCGTCCTGCTCGCGGCGATGGCGCTCGCGGCCCGGGCGCTCGGGCCGCGCATGCGCCTGTACACGCTCGCCACGGTTGCGCTGATGCTGGCCTTCGGCGGCTGGAGCGCGATCGAGATCCCCCGCGTCGAGGCGGGCCTGGCCACTCCCTGGGTCGGGGTCAAGGAGCGGATCTACTGGTACGGCTATCAACTGTGGTTCGTCGTGCTCGCGCTCGGGCTCCTGCGCGGCGGCGGCGTCACTCGCGCGCGCGGTGGCCGAACCCCGGATCGATCGCGCGCAGCGCCGCGCCGAGTCCGGGAACCTCACGCACCAGCCGGTCGAGCGTGATCGCGGCGGCGCCCGCATCCACGGCGCGTGTTCCCGCGGCGTCGCGCAACACCAGCGCGTAGAACGCCTTCGAGCCGAAGGCCCAGGCGCGCCCGTCGCGCCCCTGCGCGCGCACGACGATGCGTTCGATCGGCAGCAGCGTCACCTCGCCCACCGTCAGCGGGTGCCCGGCCTCGAGCGTCTCGCTGGCCAGGGCGTTGTCAGCCACGACGCCGTCCCGAAGCGCGCCAGGCCCGGATCGCCGGCGGCGAGAGCGCGAACGACGCGAGCAGAGCCACGAGTTGCACCGGAAACAGCACGACGCGGCCGCGAGCGTCGAACTCGAGCACGGCGTCGCCGAACTCCGGCTCGATCCGGACTTCGGCGTTGCGCAGGTTCTTCGCCGCCGCGCCGATCGGCCCCACCAGCGCCCACAGGCGCCCGGTGTCGGCCGGGTCGCCCAGGCCCAGCCGCACGCGCAGGCCGAGTTCGCGCAGGTGCGCGGCGCGGGCGAGATCGCCCGCCAGGCGGTACGAGCGCTGGCGAAACGCGGGCTCGCGCAGCGCGGGCAGGATGTTCCAGCGCGCGCCGCCAGCGCCGCGCCGCGGCCGCGCCGGTTCGCTTGCCGATTCCGGTTCGGGCTCGGGCGGCTTCGAGGGCCCGGCCCGAGGCAGGTCGAACCGAAACCGCACCAGCCCGAAGAGCCAGCGAACCGTGACCTGCCCCGCGAAGGCTTCGAGTCCGCGAAGCCTGAAAGACAGGTCCACGGGCAGCGCGAGCACGAGCACCATCAGCCCGAGCAGTGCCGCGATCGACGCGAGCACGGCGAGCCTCCGGTGCGTTGCCTAGGCCGCGGTTGCCTTGGCCGGGGCGAACTTCCCTGCTACGTCCGCGACCTTGTCGATCAGCGACGCAGTGGCTCCCTTGATCGTCTCGACGCGAACGCCGTCCTTGTTGATGATGACCAGCGCGACCGGTTTCACTCCGCCGCCCGCCCCGGTGCCGCCGCCGCTGCCGGCACCCTTCTTCGGGTCGTTCCCTTCGCCCGCGCCGGCCCCGAAACCGAATCCCACGCTGATCAACGGGATCAGCGTGTTGCCTTCCACGGCGATCGGCTCGCCGACCACCGTCTTGGTGTTGAGCATCCGCTCGATTTCCCCGACTGCCTTTGCGAACATGTCGTCGATGTCTTTCATCGTTCACTCCCGCCGAAGACCGGCGCTCAAAGAGATCCCCCTCCCACGGCCCGGCACCGCGCGCATCGGCGCGCTGCACCCGGCCGCAGCCGTTCCATGCCATCAGACCTTACGCCCGGGCGCCGCGGACGCAACGAGGAAGCGCATTGACAAGCCGCAGCGGCTTCGCGGGGCCGTGGCCGAACGCCCGCCGCCGCCGCTCGGGGCGGCCCGCTGCACCGCGACCGCGCCGGGATGTATGCTCGATGCACGCACGATCACGGAACGGCGCAATGAGCCACAAACACGAGCAGCTGCTCAGACTCATCTTCCACGATCCGATCAGCGGCAACATCCACTGGCGCGAGGTGGAGTCGCTGCTCACGCACCTGGGCGCGCAGGTCGAACCGCTCTCCGGAGCGCGCATCCGCGCCACGCTCAACCGCGTGGAGGGCATCCTTCACCGGCCGCACCACTCGAACGTGATGAACGTCCAGGCCGTCAAGCACCTGCGCGAGTACCTCGGCCGCGCCGGCGCCACGCCCTCGATGTACGAGGCCGCGCGCGAAGCCAAGCGCAAGGGCTGACGCGCGCATGGGGCGGTGCCGCCTCGAGCGCGACGCGGTGCGCGGGCTTCGCGCCGTCGGTGGATTTCGTCGAAGCCCGGAGCCTCGGGGCGGGCGCCGATGAGGGCCCGGCAGGCGGCAATCCGCGCGCGATCGGCGCGGGGCGATTACCGGCCGCGTTGCGTGCCCTCAGCCCTCGGTGAGTGTGAGCAGGATGTCGGCATACCACGCGCAATTCAGCCCCAGCGCCTCGTCCAGCTTCAGATCTCGCGCCCCGACGTCGAGCCTCGTCGAGTGCACGCCCAGGAGCATCCACGGAAGGTCGCGTTGTTCGGGGTTCGGCTTCGCCAGGCGCATCACCACCGGCGAGCCGCTGGTTCCGCGGTGCATGCGCGCATCGGTCAGGAAATAGCCGTGGCCCTCGAATCGCAGGCCGAAAGAAGAGGCGATCAGGGCATGGCGCACGACCGGTATGTGGTGCAACGAGTCGTGAAAGCCCAGCGGGAATCCCACCACCAGCAGTGACGTGCCAACCTCGACCTGGTCGTGCGGGCCGGGAAGGTGCTCGGGCGTGAACGCGCGGTAGACCGTCGTTTCGGGCAGCGCGGATCGTTCGAGCTCGATCACCGCCACGTCGATCTCGCCTCCGCTGTCGAGACCCTGGCGCCACACGCTCTTGCCGTCACGGTACAGCGGGATCGAGAAGCGAACGGACTGGGTGAGGTTATCCGGGTCGGTATGTAGCTCGATCTCGATGCGATTCGGAAAGTGCCTGGTCCGTTCGTCGACGACCACGTGACGGCTCGTCACGAGAAACAGCCGCTCGTCACGCCCGAAGAAGAATCCACTCGCGTTCGTCAGCGGGCGGTTCCCATCGAACGTATAGATGTAGGTGACGGCAAGGAGAATGGGTTCGATCATCGGTGTTTCACGACGGCCTCACGGCAGCCCGATCGCCAACGGCCTTGCATCCCGCGCGAGCCGGGGGCGTCCTGGGCACGGACAAGGCCAGACACACGCGCTCAGACGGGAGCGGCCGCGTAGCCGAGCACAGCGAAGTAATGCAGGCCGCTACCCGCCACCACGAATCCGTGCCAGACCGCATGGGCGTATCGCAGCCGCGAATCGAGCATGAAGAAGACCACCCCGAGCGTGTAGGCTACGCCGCCCGCGACCAGCAGCATCAGCCCCGCGGGAGGAACACGCTCCATGATCGGAACGGCCGCGATCACGGCGATCCAGCCCATCGCGAGATAGAGCCCGGTGGAGAGCCACGGGTGTGACAGCCGGTCGACAGCCTTCAGGGCGATTCCGATCGCGGCGATCGACCAGACCAGGCCGAACAGCGTCCACCCCCAGGGTCCGCCGAGCACCCCCAGGGAGAACGGCGTGTAGCTGCCTGCGATGAACAGGTAGATCGCCGCATGGTCGAGCTTCAGGAAGACGCGCTTTGCGCGCCCCGCTGGCAGCGCGTGATAGAGCGTCGACGCCAGGTAGAGCAGAACCATGCTGGCGCCGAAGATTGCGGCGCCCACGACGCCCGATGCGCCCGGCGGGCGCGCAACGCCGAGCAGCCACGCCAGCGAGGCAAGGGCAGCGAATAGCGCGAGGCCGTGGCTCACGCTGTTGGCGATTTCTTCGCCGAGTGTTTGCGCTCGGTCGTTCGGTGCACTGGAACGGGAGCGGGGCGCGTCGATTTCCATGATCAACTTCGAGCAGGCAGGTGAGCGAGCAGGTTCTTCCAGACGCTTCGCCTCGTCTCGACGAACTCTACGCCCAATCCGCGCTGAACAGGCGGTGCTGCGGAGCAAGCGTACAATGAACCGATCGAATTGTTACTGGGTTGTTCCCGCCTCTCCCATGCGGTGGCAGCGGTCATTCCCAATGAGAGTTTGATGCCGGCTTTATCCGGACGCCGGCAATCCTTTTGGAGAATCACCGTGACCATCGGCATCGTCAAATTTTTCAACATCGGCAAGGGCTTCGGGTTCATCCAGCCCGAGGACCAGAGCAAAGACGTGTTCGTGCACATCTCGGCCGTGCAGGCGGCGGGCATGAGCGAACTCGTCGAGAACCAAAGAGTCTCTTTCGAGGTGGAAGTGGGCCGGGACGGCCGGCCGGCGGCCGCCAACCTCCAGGCTGCCTGAGTCCTTCCGCGCTCCGTCGAGGCGGGTCTTCGCGGGCCCACCTCGCGACGTTCGTTGCGAATTCCCGAATCGGGAGCACAGCCGTGCTGCCCGGGAGGCATGCCATGTCCAAGGAAGAACTCGTCGAACTCGACGGCGTAGTCACCGAGGTGCTGCCGCAGACGCTGTTTCGGATCACACTCGAGAACGGCGCCGAGATCACCGCCTATGCCTCGGGCAAGATGCGCAAGCACCGCATTCGCATCCTTGCCGGTGATCGCGTCACGCTGGAGATGTCTCCCTACGATCTCACGAAGGGGCGCATCAGTTTCCGGCACAAGGACCCGAACGCAACGCCCCGCGCAGCCGGCCGTACGCAATTCCGCCGCAGATAGGGCGCACGGGTGGGCGCGGGCCGGCGCGAAGGTCGATGGCGCGGCCCGCGCTTCGCGAAGCGCCGGTGCGCCAAGCGCAAAACCAGGCCTGAACCGCGCTTGTTCGTGCCCCTGCAGGCGGTCAGGCGGTGCGGATATTGGCCGCTTGCAGACCCTTCTGCCCTTGCTTGATCTCGAAGTGCACCCGCTGGTCGGGGCTCAGGCTCTTGAACGCCGTCGCGCCGCGGACTTCCGAGAAGTGAGCGAACAGATCCTTGCCGCCGTCATCGGGCGTGATGAATCCGAACCCCTTGCTATCGCTGAACCACTTGACGGTTCCTGTCTGTGTCATGTCGAAATTTCCAATCAGAAATGATGCGCAGCACATGCCAACGCAGTGCAGAAGCACGCAGGAGATTCACCGTTGGAATTGGACCGACGCCCGTCGAGGACG
>DATCZK010000118.1:0-16340 GCA_036525975.1 Burkholderiaceae bacterium
GGCACCGGGTCGGCAAGCCGCCCGCGAAGGATGTTGGCCGCGGCAACGGATGCCGGCGGGGGCTGGTCGGAATAGTGGATCGCGCCGTTCGCGTCGCGCCACTTCCACTGGGCCTGCGCGGGCGCGGCAAGGCCCAGCGCGAGAGCCAAGGCGAGGAGGGGGTAGGTGGATTTCATCGTTCGCGTCCTGTCCTGCCGCCGACGTCGGGGCGTTGCCCGATGTTCGGCCCGCGCGACGCGGCGAGCGATCCCAGGCCGACGAACGGGGCACACGAGCCTGTCGGCGGAGGCTTGGCTATAATCCGCCTTTGTGCCTGTGGAAAACCCATGCGACTGGCTAAGAAAGCGCTGACGTTCGACGACGTCCTACTGGTTCCCGCGTTTTCCGAAATCCTGCCCCGCGACACATCGCTCAAGTCCCGCCTCACGCGACGCATCGGACTGAACATTCCGCTGCTCTCGGCGGCGATGGACACCGTGACGGAGTCGCGGCTCGCGATCGCGATCGCGCAAGAGGGCGGCATCGGAATCGTCCACAAGAACATGTCGCCCGCGAAACAGGCGGCCGAGGTGCTGCGCGTGAAGCGCTTCGAGTCGGGGGTGCTGTCGGACCCGATCACGGTGCCGCCGCAGATGTCCGTGCGCGACGTGATCGGCGTCACGCGCCAGCACAAGATCTCGGGGCTTCCGGTGATCGAGGGCGATCGCGTGGTGGGCATCGTCACGAACAGGGACCTGCGCTTCGAGAGCAACCTCGACCAGCCGGTGAGCGCGATCATGACGCCGCGCGAGAGGCTGATCACGGTGCCCGAGGGCGCGACGCCCGACGAGGCGCAGGCGCTGATGCACAAGCATCGCCTCGAGCGCGTGCTGGTCGTGAACGATCGCTTCGAGCTTCGCGGCCTGATGACGGTGAAGGACATCCTCAAGGCCTCCGAGTATCCGGAGGCGTGCAAGGACTCCGCCGGAAAGCTGCGCGTGGGGGCGGCGGTGAGCGTGGGCCCGGAGTCCGAGGAGCGGATCGAGGCGCTGGTGCGCGCGGGCGTGGACGTGATCGTGGTCGACACCGCGCACGGCCACAGCCGCGGAGTGATCGACCGCGTGCGCTGGGTCAAGCGCAATTACCCCGACGTGGACGTGGTCGGCGGCAACATCGCCACCGGCGAAGCCGCGCGGGCGCTCGCCGACGCGGGCGCCGACGCGGTCAAGGTGGGCATCGGCCCCGGGTCGATCTGCACCACCCGCATCGTGGCGGGCGTGGGCGTGCCGCAGATCACCGCGATCGGCGACGTGGCCGACGCGCTGCAGGGCTCGGGGGTGCCGGTGATCGCCGACGGGGGCGTGCGCTATTCGGGCGACGTGGCCAAGGCGATCGCGGCCGGCGCCGATTCGGTGATGATGGGGTCGATGTTCGCCGGCACCGAGGAGGCACCGGGCGAGGTCATCCTGCTGCACGGGCGCTCGTACAAGAGCTACCGGGGCATGGGCTCGCTCGCCGCGATGTCCGAAGGCGCCGCCGACCGCTACTTCCAGGACGCGTCGGTGAACACCGACAAGCTCGTGCCCGAGGGCATCGAGGGGCGGGTGCCGTACAAGGGATCGGTCGTGGCCATTCTCTATCAGTTGTGCGGCGGCGTGCGCGCGAGCATGGGGTACTGCGGATGCGCCGACATCGAGCAGATGCGCACCCGCACGCAGTTCGTCGAGATCACCACGGCCGGCGTGCGCGAGTCGCACGTGCACGACGTGCAGATCACCAAGGAAGCCCCCAACTACCACATCGAATAGGGCCCGGGGCGGCCATGCACGACAAGATCCTGATCGTCGACTTCGGCGCGCAGTACACGCAGCTGATCGCGCGGCGCGTGCGCGAGATGCACGTGTTTTGCGAGATCCACCCCTACGACGACGCGCTCGCCACCCTCTCGGCCTGGAGCGCGGAGGGCTCGCTGCGCGGCGTGATCCTCTCGGGCGGTCCGAACTCGGTCACCGAGGAGGACACGCCGCGCGCGCCGCACGAGGTGTTCGAGGCGGGCGTGCCGGTGCTCGGGATCTGCTACGGCATGCAGACGATGGCCGAGCAGCTCGGCGGCGCGGTGGATTCGGGCCACGTGCGCGAGTTCGGCTACGCCAAGGTGCGCGCGCGCGGCCACACGCGCCTGCTCGAGGGCATCGAGGACGAGCGTTCACCCGAGGGGCACGGCCTGCTCGACGTGTGGATGAGCCACGGCGACAAGGTCAGCGAGATGCCCGAGGGCTTCAAGCTGATGGCCTCCACCGACACCTGCCCGATCGCGGGCATGGCCGACGAGTGGCGCCACTTCTACGGCGTGCAGTGGCACCCCGAGGTCACGCACACGAGGAAGGGCCGCGAGATGCTCGCGCGCTTCGTGCTCGGGATCTGCGGCTCGCGGGGCGACTGGACGATGCCGGGTTTCGTGGAAGAGGCGGTGGCCGCGATCCAGGCGCAGGTGGGCAGCGAGGGCGTGATCCTGGGCCTGTCTGGCGGCGTGGATTCCTCCGTGGCGGCGGCGCTGATCCACCGCGCGATCGGCGAGCAGTTGAGCTGCGTGTTCGTCGACCACGGCCTGCTGAGATTGAACGAGGCCGAGCAGGTGATGGAAACCTTCGCGCGCAACCTCGGCGTGCGGGTGATCCACGTGGACGCGAGCGCCGAGTTCCTGGGCGAGCTCGAGGGCGTCTCCGATCCCGAACAGAAGCGCAAGATCATCGGGCGCGAGTTCGTGCACGTGTTCCAGCGCGAGTCCGAGAGGATCAGCGACGCGCGCTGGCTGGCGCAGGGCACGATCTACCCCGACGTGATCGAGTCGGCCGGCGCCAAGACGAACAAGGCGCACACGATCAAGTCGCACCACAACGTGGGCGGGCTTCCCGAGACGCTGCACCTCAAGCTGCTCGAGCCGCTGCGCGAGCTGTTCAAGGACGAGGTGCGCGAGCTGGGCGTGGCGCTGGGCCTGGCGCACGAGATGGTCTACCGTCACCCGTTCCCGGGCCCCGGGCTGGGCGTGCGCATCCTGGGCGAGGTGAGGCGCGAGTACGCCGAGCCGCTGCGCCGCGCCGACGCGATCTTCATCGACGAGCTGCGCGGCACCACCGCCACCGCGGCCGACGCGGCCGCCGGCCTTTGCGCGGGAACCGACGTGGGCCGCAACTGGTACGAACTCACCAGCCAGGCCTTCGCGGTGTTTCTGCCGGTGCGCTCGGTGGGCGTGATGGGTGACGGGCGCACCTACGAGCACGTGATCGCGCTGCGCGCCGTGCAGACCACCGACTTCATGACCGCGCACTGGGCGCAGCTGCCGCACGCGCTGCTCGGGCGCGTCTCGAACCGCATCATCAACGAGGTGCGCGGCGTGAACCGGGTGGTGTACGACGTTTCAGGAAAGCCGCCGGCGACGATCGAGTGGGAGTAGGCGGCGGCCAATCCGCGCCGTCACGCAAGAAGCCGCGCGATGCGCTCGCGCGCCTCGGGGTCGGGCAGCGGCGGCGCGAGCGCGCCGATGTTCTCGCGCATGTGCTGCGGCTGCGAGGTGGCGGGGATCGCGCAGGTCACGGCCGGGTGCGAGATCACGAACTTCAGGAACAGCTGCGCCCAGTTCGCGATGCCCCACCGCTCGGCCCACGGTGGCAGCGCGCGGCCCCGCACCCGCGCGAACAGCTCCCCGCCGTCGAACGGGCGGTTCGCGATCACGGCGATGCCGCGCTCGGCGGCAAGAGGCAGCAGGACGCGCTCGGCGCTGCGGTCGGCGAGGCTGTAGCTGAACTGCACGAAGTCGAGCGGCTCGCGGCGCATCAACGCCTCGAGTTCTTCGTGCCTGCGCCCGTGCGAGGTGGTCAGTCCGAGGTAGCGGATCCGGCCCGCCGCCTTCCACTGGCGCAGCAGCCCGAGCTGGGTGCCGACGTCGACCAGGTTGTGCACCTGCATCAGGTCGAAGCGGCGCAGCCCCCAGAAGTCGAGCGACGCGTACATCTGCCGCTCGCCGTTCAGCCGTCCGGGTGTCCAGACCTTGGTGGCCGAGAACGCGTCGGCGTGGCGCCCCAGCGCGGGGAGCAGGTCTCCCAGCACGCGCTCGGCACGGCCGTACATCGGCGACGAGTCGATCAGCGTGCCGCCGCCTTCGAAGAACAGCCGCAGGATCTCCGAGCGGGCAGCGAGCGCGCGCGGATCGGGGCCCACGTTGAACGTGATCCAGGTGCCCATGCCGATCGCCGGCACGCGCTCGCCCGAGACCGGGATCGGCCGGGTGACCACGCCCGGCGCAATGCGCGCGGGCGAAGGCGCAACCCTCGCCGCAGCGCGCAACGAGCCGGCCGCGCCGCACAGCGCGACCGATGCGCGCATGAAGCCGCGTCGTCGCATCGGATTCTCCCCTCCCGCCTACGTTAGCACGCGACATCGATCGCCCCGCGGCGGCCGCGTCGGCTATCCTTTCGCACCGTCCACCTCCACCGCAAGCGAGACAGGCCAATGACCAAGCGCGTGCTGATTGCCGGCTTCAAGCATGAAACCAACACGTTCTCGCGCGTCGGGGCGGATCTCGACGCCTACCGCGCACGACTGCTGCTGCGCGGTGCGGAGGTCGCGAAGCAGCTCACGGGCACCCGTACCGAAGTGGCCGGGTTTCTCGACGCCGCGCGTCGTCACGGCTGGGAAGTGGCAACGCCCGTGGTGGCCGACGCGACTCCGTCGGGACCCGTCACGGCCGAGGCGTTTCGAACGATCGTCGGCGAGATCGTGGCCGCCGCGCGCGACGAGGGGCCGTTCCACGGCGTGCTGCTGAACCTGCACGGCGCGATGGTCACCGAATTGAGCGAGGACGGCGAGGGCGCGATCCTGGCGGCGCTGCGCGAAGCGCTCGGAAGCGAGGTGCCGATCGCAGCCACCCTCGACCTGCACGCCAACGTCACCGACGCGATGGCCGAGCTGGCGAACATCCTGATCTCGTACCGCACCTATCCGCACATCGACCAGTTCGAGGTGGCGACCGAGGCGGCGGAGCTGCTCGCGCGCGCGATGGACGGCGCGATCGCGCCGCGCACGGTGGTCGCGCGCGGCGCGATGATCGCCGGCGTCGACCACGGCCGCACGACCGCTCCGGGGCCGATGCTGGAGGTGCAGGCGATCGCCGCCGCGATGAAGGAGGCGAACCCCGGCATTCTCTCGTTCAGCATCAACGCCGGCTTCCCGCCGGCCGACATCGCGCAGTGCGGGCCGAGCGCGGTGATCGTGGGCGACGGCGACAGCCCCGCCTTGCGCGAGGCCGCCGAGAAACTGGTGGGCGAGATCTGGCAGCGGCGGCATCGCCAGACCGTCAGGACATTGAGCGTGGCCGAGGCCATGCGCCACCTCGCCGAAAACCCGCCTTCCGATCGCCCGACCGTGATCGCCGACTTCGCCGACAATCCCGGGGGAGGGGGTTACGGCGACGCCACCGCGCTGCTGCGCGCGCTGATCGACGCGAACATTCCCGGCACCGTGTTCGCGACGATCCACGACCCGCAGAGCGCGCGCGCCTGCCACGCGGCCGGCGTGGGCGCCACGGTCGCGCTCGAGCTCGGCGGCAAGGTCGACCCCGCGCTCGGCGCGCCGATACCGGTGCGCGGGAGGGTCGAGCGCCTCACCGACGGGCGCTTCGCCTTCGACGGGCCGATGCAAAAAGGGGTGCGGGTGGACATGGGCCCGACCGCCGTGCTGGCGGTGGGCAACGTGCGCGTCGTGCTAGCCAGCCGACGCTTCCAGGCGCTCGACCGGCAGTTCTTCCTGCACGCCGGCATCGACCCGGCCCGCGAGCGCGTGGTGGCCCTGAAGTCGGCGCAGCACTTTCGCGCCGCCTTCGCGCCGATCGCCGGCGAGATCCTCGTGGTCGACGCCGGGGGCGGCCTCACCTCCGAGGACCTGAGCAAGTTCAGCTACCGCAGGGTGCGCCGCCCCGTGTTCCCGCTCGACCTGGATTGATCTCGCCGCTCGCCCCCGCTAGCGCTGCTGGATGCTCGCGAGGTAATCGAGCAGGGCAACGATCTTCTCGCGCACGTACCACTCGGGAGCGGGAGCGTGCTGCGCGACGGCCTGCATGCGGTAGGTGGCGCCCCACAGCGGCATCTCGCGCGCGCCGTGCGGCCCCATCGCCATCGTCGCGCGACCGTCGATCGTCTCCCAGACCATCTCGGTGGGGAACGCGCCTCCGTAGCGCTGCGAGAGCGTGGTCAGGTCGCTCGGCTCGCTCACCAGGTGCGGCTGGAGCGTGCCGCCACCCCTGGCGTCCATGCCGTGGCAGGCCGCGCACTTCGCCTCGTACTCGCTCTTGCCCAAGTCAAGTCTTTGTTGCCCCAACGCCACGCCCGAGAACGCGATGGCGCCAGCGAACAGAATCAGTGCTTTCGCAGAGAATTTCATGGTGATTTCTCCTCTCAGCAATGCGATCGTCAAGCGATCAATTTCACGCTATTCCTTTTGCCTGAACGCTGCACAAAAGTTGACCGAAGCACGCTATTAAGCGCGACACTTGCGGCTCAAGCACGCGTGCGAACTGCCACGGCAACGCCTACGAACGGGGAGCGAAGATGACTCACGGAATGGTCAGCGCCGCGCAGCCCGAGGCGGTGGAAGCGGGCCTCGACGCGCTCGCCGCGGGAGGCACCGCGGTCGACGCCGCGATCGCGGCCGCGCTCGTGCAGACCGCGGTCGACCCGCAGATGTGCGGCATCGCCGGCTTCGGTTCGATGCACCTGGTCCTTCCCTCGCGCGGCGTTCACCGGGTGGTCGACTTCTACGGGCGCGCACCGCTCGCGGCGAGCGAGCGGATGTGGGAAGAGCTCCTGCTCGGCCAGGCCGAGGACGGTTTCGGTTTCATCCTCGAGGGGCGCGTGAACGAGCTCGGATACGGCGCCGTGGGCACGCCGATGACGCTCGCGGCGCTCGACGCGGTGGCGCGGCGGCACGGCACGCAGCCGCTGCACCGCCTGCTCGAACCCGCCATCGCCTACGCCGAAGACGGCTTCATGATTCGCCCTCACGTTGCGGCCTACTGGAACCTGGTGCCCACCGAGGGCAGGGCGCCGCACCGCGAGCTGCTCACGCACCTGCCCGAGACGCGCCGCATCTATGCCAGGCCCGACGGCAGCCTGCGCGGCGTCGGGGAGACGCTTCGCAACCCCGACATGGGGCGCACGTACCGGCGGATCGCCGAGCGCGGCACCGACGATTTCTATCGCGGCGAAATCGGCGCCCAGATCGTCGCCGACATGGCGGCCAACGGGGGGCTCGTCTCGCGCGAAGACCTCGAGCGCTGCGTGCCCGAAGAGCGCGACCCCCTGTGGGGCAGCTACCGCGGCCACCGCGTGGCGATCAACCCGCCTCCCGGCGGCGGGCTGATGCTGCTCGAGATGCTCAACATCCTGGAGAACTTCGACCTCGCGGCGATGGGGCACAACTCGCCCCGATACATCGCCACGCTGGCCGAGGCGATGAAGATCGGCGCCATCGACCGCGACCGCTACATCGGAGACCCGAAATTCGTCGACGTGCCGGTCGAGCGGATCGGTTCGAAGGACTACGCGGCCGGGCACGCGCGGCGCATTCGCGCCGGCGAAAAGGCGCACGTCGAGCGCCTCGGGCAGACTGCCGCGAAGGAACCCGGGGACACCACGCAGGTGATCGCGGTGGACGAGCACGGCAACTGCGTTGCGCTCACGCACACGCTGGGCACCCCCTCGGGCGTGATCACCCCGGGGCTGGGCTTCATGTACAACGGCGTGATGGGCGGCTTCGACCCGCGCCCCGGGCACGCCGGATCGATCGCCCCGGGCAAGGCGCGCACCTCGTCGATGGCCCCCACGATCGTGTTCCGCGACGACCAACCGATGCTGGTGCTGGGCGCCCCCGGGGGCACCTACATCACGCCGGGGATCCTGCAGGTGATCGTCAACGTGATCGACTTCGGGATGAGCGCGCAGGAAGCCATTTCCGCGCCGCGCATCTGCGCAACCTCGGACACGATCTGGATCACCAACCGGATCCTGCGCTCGACCGAGCGCGCGCTGGCCGCGATGGGGTACCCGGTGCGGCGCTCGCCGCTCAATTACTACTTCGCCGGCGTGCACGCGGTGCGCCTCAGCGGGGGGCGCCTGGACGGCGGCGCCGACCCCGGGCGCGACGGAATGGCGATGGGGATCTAGGTGTCGGCCTCGGGCGAAACGGCGAGCGCCGACGCCGCGTTCATGCGCGCCGCGATCGACGCGGCGCGCGAGGCGGCGGCGCTGGGCGAGGTGCCGGTGGGGGCCGTGATCGTGCGCGAGGGGCGGGTGATCGCGACCGGCTTCAACCAGCCGATCGGCACGCACGACCCCACCGCCCACGCCGAGGTGCGCGCAATGCGGGCGGCCGCGCGGCTGCTCGGCAACTACCGGCTGGTGGGCTGCGAGCTCTACGTCACGCTCGAGCCGTGCGCGATGTGCGTGGGGGCGATCCAGCACGCGCGCATCGCGCGCCTGGTGTTCGGCGCCCGAGACCCGAAGACCGGCGCCTGCGGCAGCGTCGTCGACCTGATGGCCGAGCAGCGCCTGAACCACCACTGCACCGTCACGGGCGACGTGCTCGCCGCCCAATGCGCCGCGCTGCTCAGCGAGTTCTTCGCGGCGCGCCGCGAGCGCGCAGGGCCCGGCGCCGGGCAGGGCTGAGCCGAAGCGGGCCCCGCGGCGCCGAACCGGGCCCCGCGGCGCCGCGAACCGGGCGCGGCGGCTACTGAACCTTGGCCTTGGCGCGCAGCTCCTGCTGCATCGTCTGCACGCGCCGGCGCTCGAGCTCCTGCTGGATCTGCGCTCGCACGTCGGCCAGCGGCGGCGCCTTCGTGTCGCGCACGTCGTCGAGGCGGATCACGTGCCAGCCGAACTGGGTCTGTACCGGCGCTTCGGTGAACTTGCCCTTTTCGAGCGCCGTCATCGCGTCGGAGAAAGGCTTGACGAAGGTGCCGGCCGAGTTCCAGTCGAGATCGCCCCCGTTGGCGGCCGACCCGGGGTCCTTGGACTGCTTCGCGAGGTCCTCGAACTTCGCGCCCTTCTTCAGCTGCGCGATGATCTCCTTGGCCTGGTCTTCCTTCTCCACCAGGATGTGGCGCGCCTTGTACTCCTTCTCGGCCGACTGCTTGACGACCTTGTCGTACTCGGCCTTGACCTCGTCGTCCTTGATCGGGTTGGCCTTCATGTAGTCGCGGATCAGCGCCTGGATCAGGATCTGCTGGCGCGCGTTCTCGAGCTGGCGCTGCACGTCGGCGTTGCGGGCGAGGCCCTTGCGCTCGGCTTCCTGGGCGAAGATCTCGCGCGCGATCAGCTCCTCGCGCACCGCGGCGCGCAATTCGGGCGAGTCGGGGCGTCCCTGGGCCACCAGGGCCTGCACGAACTCGTCGACGCGCGCCTTCGGGATCGCCTTGTTGTTCACCATCGCCGCGTTCTGTGCCAGGGCCGCGCCGGAAAGGGCGAAGGACAGCACGAGCGCGAGCGAGACTGCACGGGGGGTGAATCGGGTCATGAAACGGGTCCTCTAGGGTGTGTCCGGGGGGAACGCCGCGCGCGATGCGCGCGAAGGCGGTGGGATGGGTGCCGCGCGCCGGAGAGCTCAGCGATCGGGAATCCGCGCGTCGATCGACAGCGCATGGATCCGGTCGGGCATCCAGTCGCGCACGGAATCATACACGAGGCGGTGGCGCGCGAGAGGGGCGAGCCCCTCGAAGCGCGCCGAGGCGATGCGCACCCGGAAGTGCCCGGCGCCGCCCTGCGCGCCCGCGTGCCCGGCGTGCAGGTGGCTCTCGTCGATCACCTCGAACCGGGCGTCGGGAAACGCCGCCGCGAGCCGCTCGCCGATCTGCTCAGTCGTTGGGCGCATCGGCGCTGCGATTGGCCACCGGGAGCGCGCCCGCCTTCGGGTCGGGTTCGTCCTCGATGTGGCGGCTGAAGTACAGCGCCTGGAGCACGACGAAGACCAGCGTGAGACCGAGCGAGCCGAACATCTTGAAGTTGACCCAGGCGTCGGTGGAGAAGTTGTAGGCAACCACGATGTTCAGCACGCCCTGGAGCAGGAAGAAACCGATCCACGCCACGTTCAGCTTCTCCCAGACCGGCGCGGGGAGCGAAACCTGGTTGCCCATCATCGCCCTGATCAGGTTGCGGTTCATCAGGTAGCGGGCGACCGCGAGGGCGAGCGCGAACAGGCCGTAGAGCACGGTGGGCTTCCACTTGATGAAGGTCTCGTCGTGCAGCAGCAGCGTCATGCCGCCGAACACGACGATGATTCCCAGGCTCACCCACTGCATGTTCTCCACGCGCTGGCCGCGCAGGCGCATCCAGACGATCTGGACGACGCTCGCGACGATCGCCACGGCGGTGGCCACGAAGATGTCCGCCGCCTTGTAGGCGACGAAGAACAGGATCACCGGCAGCATGTCGAACAGCAGCTTCATCGCGCTATCTTAACCGCAGGTCTAGCCAGCACGGCGTGCAAACGTTTACACTATAGGGCTTTGCTGCGAGGCTCGCAGCCAACAGACTCACCGGAGAGCCAGACATGGCCGAACGCGTCCGCAACCGCCGCAACACGCTCGAGCGCCGTTGCCTTCCCAAGATCCTCAAGCGCATGTTCAAAGGCTCGCCCAGCTACGTCTTTCGCATGCTGGAGAAAGTGAAGAAGTAGGGCCTCGCGAAGGGCAGCTCGAGGGCATCAGGACGAGCAGCTCACTTCCAGACCAGCCGCCCACGCGGGCGGCGGCACCGCGTAGGACGCGTGCTCGGGCTGCTCGTCGTAGGGGCGCGAGAGCACCCGCGCCAGCCGGCGCACCTCGTCGAATTCCTCGGCGCGCCGAGTGCGGGCGGCGTTCGCGCCGGCCCGCAGGCGCTCGGCCTCGTCCTCGCCGCGGGCAGCGCGGATCGCCGTCTCGGCGAGGTGATTGCGCAGCACGAATCTCGGGTTCACCGCGTTCATCGCCGCGGCGCGCTGCGCGTCGGCGCGCGGCTCCGCCGCCAGGCGCGCCCTGTAATCGCCCGCCCAGGCGTCGAATGCCGCCCGATCGGCGAACAGGTCTCGACACGCGGCGTCGCCTCCCGCATCGCCCTTTCGCAGCCGCGACAGGTGCCGGAAGAACAGCGTGAAGTCCACGCGCCCCGCGTGCAGGATCGCGAACAACGCGTCGAGCAGCGCGTCGTCGCCCGCGTGCGCCACCTGCAGGCCGAGCTTGGCGCGCAGGCCCGCCTGCAGCGCCTTCGAGAACGCCGGGCGGTAACGGGCCAGGATCTCGCGCGCCTCGTCCTCGGATTCGAGCAGCGGCATCATCGCCTGCCCCAGGCAGTAAAGGTTCCACTCGGCCACGCCCGGCTGCATCGCGTACGCGTATCGGCCGCCGGTGTCGGAGTGGTTGCACACGTGCCGGGCGTCGAATCCGTCGATGAAGCCGAATGGGCCGTAGTCGATCGTCAAGCCGAGCATCGACATGTTGTCGGTGTTCATCACCCCGTGGCAAAAGCCCACGCACTGCCACTGCGCGAGCAGGCTCGCGGTGCGCTCGCAGACCTCGGCGAGCAGCGCGCCGTAGCGCCCGGGCCGCCCGCTCAGCTGCGGGTAGTGCCAGTCGATCAGGTGATCGGCGAGCGTGCGCAGGTGGTCGTGCCGGCCGCCGTAGTAGAAGTGCTCGAAGTGCCCGAAGCGAAGGAAGCTGGGCGAGACCCTGGCCAGCACGGCCGCCGTTTCCACCGACTCGCGGTACACGGGCTCGTCGGAGCCCACCAGCGCGAGCGCCCGCGTGGTCGGGATGCCGAGCGCGTGCATCGCCTCCGAACAGAGGTACTCGCGGATCGACGAGCGCAGCACCGCGCGCCCGTCGCCCATCCGCGAATACGGCGTGAGCCCCGACCCCTTGAGCTGCACCTCCCACAGACGCCCGTCGGGCCCGGCGGCGTCGCCGAGCAGGATCGCGCGGCCATCGCCGAGCTGCCCGGCCCAGACGCCGAACTGGTGCCCCGAGTAGACGCTGGCCAGAGGCTCGGATCCGGGCACGACCCGGTTGCCGCAGATGAACTGCGCGAACTGCGGCTGGGCGAGAGCCTCGGGCGCGAGCCCGATCAGGGCCGCCACCGACTCGTCGGCGGCGACCAGGTAGGGGTCGGCCAGCGGGGTGGGGTCGAGCCGGGTGAACAACCCCGGGTCGAGGCGCGCGAGGCGGTTGCTCCAGCGCAGGCCCTGCAACGAGGGCGCCAGCGCCCGCACGGTGATCGCGTCGTTCATCGCCGGATTCTATGCGCGCGGCAATGACCCTGTTGCGCCGGTGGGCGCGCGCGCCTCGCGCGACGGCGCCCGGACTTGACGCGCGCGCGCCTCGCGCGGTACACCGTGGCCACGCGTCGAAGCCGGGGAGAATCGAACGATGCAAGGCCTGATGATGGAGATGCCGCTGCTGATCTCGTCGCTGTTGCGGCACGCGGCGCGCCACCACGGCGACACCGAGATCGTGTCGCGGCGGGTGGAGGGAGACATTCACCGCTACACCTGGGCGGACTGTCACGCGCGCGCCGCGCGCCTGGCCGACGCGCTGGTGCGCTCGGGCGTGCAGCCGGGCGAGCGGATCGCCACGCTCGCGTGGAACGGCTACCGGCACATGGAGATCTACTACGCGGTGGGCGGAATGGGGGGCGTGATCCACACGATCAACCCGCGGCTGCACCCCGACCAGATCGCCTGGATCGTGAACCACGCGGGCGACACGCACCTGGCCTTCGACACGACCTTCGCGCCGATCGTCGAGGCGATCGCCGCGAAGTGCCCCAACGTGAAGCACTGGATCGCGCTGAGCGACGCCGATTCGGGGTTCGCGCTGGCCAACCCCGAGGCGCAGGCGAAGCTCGTGAATTACGAGGCCTTTCTCGCGCGGGGCAGCGACGGCTATCGCTGGCCCGATTTCGACGAGCGCTCCGCGGTGGCCCTGTGCTACACCTCGGGCACCACCGGCAATCCCAAGGGCGCGCTGTACTCGCATCGGTCCACCGTGCTGCACGCCTACGGCGCCGCGCTGCCCGACGCGATGGGCGCGTCGGCGCGCGACTGCATCCTGCCGGTCGTGCCGATGTTCCACGTCAACGCCTGGGGCATTCCCTACTCGGCGGCGCTGGTGGGGGCGAAGCTCGTGTTCCCGGGCGGCCGACTCGACGGCAAGTCGATCTACGAGTTGTTCGAGACCGAAGGGGTCACGTACTCGGCCGGGGTGCCTACCGTGTGGCTCGGGCTTCTGCAGCACGTGCGCGAGAACAGGCTCAAGTTCTCCACCCTCGAGCGCACGGTGATCGGCGGCTCGGCGTGCCCGCCGGCGATGATCCGCGCGTTCAGGGACGACTACGGCGTGGAGGTGATCCACGCCTGGGGAATGACCGAGATGTCGCCGCTGGGCACGCTGTGCAAGCTGCAGAACAAGCACCTCAAGCGCTCCGAGTCCGAGCAGCGCAGGGTGCTCGAGAAGCAGGGGCACGTGATCTTCGGCGTGGACATGAAGATCGTGGACGACGACGGCAACGATCTGCCATGGGACGGCAAGACCTTCGGCAACCTGCTGGTGCGCGGCCCGTGGACGATCCGCGAGTATTTCCGCGGCGAGGGCGGCGACCCGCTGCAATACGACGCGGACGGCACGTCGTGGTTCCCGACCGGCGACGTGTCCACGATCGACGCCGACGGCTACATGCAGATCACCGACCGGAGCAAGGACGTGATCAAGTCCGGCGGCGAGTGGATCAGCACGATCGACCTGGAGAACCTCGCGATCGCGCACCCGGCCGTGGCCAACGCGGCCGTGATCGGCGTGCGGCACCCGAAGTGGGACGAGCGCCCGCTGCTGATCGTCGTGAGGAACCCCGGCGCCGAGGTCTCGCGCGAGGAGTTGCTCGCCTTCTACGAAGGCAAGATCGCGAAGTGGTGGACGCCGGACGACGTGCAGTTCGTGGACGCGATCCCGCTCGGCGCCACCGGCAAGATCCTCAAGACGAAGCTGCGCGAGCAGTTCGCCGACTACGTGCTGCCGTCGGGCTGAGCGCGAGGCGCCCCTTGCCGTGAGCACGCTGCGCCCGTGGCGGGCTGCCGGCGCTCGCGGCGCGGCATCGGCGCGGCATCGGCGCGAGGTCCGGCCGACCGGGTCCTACGGCTTGGGGTTGGCGCGCGCGGCCATCGCGTCGAGCATCTTGCGAAGCTTCGCGCTGCCCTCGAGGCTGCGCGCGACCTGTCCGCACACGAGATCGCACAGTTGGTAGACCTGCGGATCGGCGAAACGGTAGTAGGCTGAGGTACCGCGCGCATCGCGCAGCACCAGGCCCGCCTCGGCGAGCAAGGCGAGGTGCTTCGATACGTTGGCCTGCGAGCACCCGAGCAGCGCGGTGAGCTCGCCCACGTTCATCGGCCCTTCGCGCAGCGCGTCGAGGATCTTGAGCCTGAGCGGCTCCGACAGGGCGCGAAAGTACCTCGCAAGGGGTTCGAGTACGAGTTCGTCCATGGCTTCAGGCGTTCCTGCGCAGAGTATGCATCGTGCGAACGATTATTGCAAATATCGTTGTATAGTGATAAAGTAACGGTCAAGCGATCCACCGGCCGCGCGCCTCGCGCGGGGCCACGACCAGGAGACTCGAATGAAACCTCGCAGCCGCCACGACCGGGTAGCGCGCCCCCTCGCGATGGCGGCGCTCGCGGGCGCGCTCTGGACCAGCCCCGCGGGGGCGGCCGACGCGCCGGCAACCGGGCCGGCCCCGGGCCCCGGGGCGCTCGCGACCGCGACGGTCGGCGCAAGCGGCGCCGCCGCGAGCTACACGGCCGACGGGCGCGTGGAGGCTGTGCGCGAAGCCACGATCAGCGCGCAAATCTCGGGACAGGTCACGAGCCTGGGGGCGCGCACGGGCGACAAGGTGCGCGCCGGGCAGGAGCTCGCCCGCATCGACGCGCGCGCGGCCTCGCAGAACGAAGCGGCGATCGGGGCCCAGTTTGCCGCGGCGCAGGCCCAGCTGGAGGCCGCCGAGCGCAGCTACGAGCGCACGAAGACGCTGGTCGAGCAGAAGTTCCTCAGTCCGGCCAACCTCGACCGCGCGCAGGCGGACAGGCGCGCCGCCGAGGAAGCGGTGAAGGCGCTGCAGGCGCAGCGCGCGGCAGCGGCCACGCAGACCGGTTGGCACCGCCTCGTCGCGCCCTTCGACGGCGTCGTGACCAGCGTGCCGGCGAGCGTCGGGGAAACCGCGATGCCGGGAAAGCCGCTGATGCTGCTCCACGATCCACGCCGACTTCGGGTGGCGATCGACGTTCCGGCTGGCATCGTGGCCCGGCTCTCGCTCGAGCAGGGCTCGCCGCAGGTGGAGATTCCGGATGCCGCGCCGCAGGCCCGCAGCCCGCAGGTTTCGGGCGTCGTCGTGGTGTCGGCCGCCGACCCGGTGGCGCACACCCAGCTCGTGCGCCTCGAGCTGAAGGATCCGCAGGGGCTGCACCCGGGCCTGTTCGCGCGGGTGCGCCTCGCGCTCAAGGCCCAGTCGGGCGCCGACGCAGGCGCGCGGCTGACGATGCCGCGCAGCGCGCTGGTGGAACGCGGTGACCTGCGCGCGGTCTATGTCGTGAGCGAGCGCGGCGTGGCCTTGCGCCAGGTGAGGGTGGGGCGCGCCAGCGGCGATCGGATCGAGGTGCTCTCCGGGCTGGCCTCGGGCGAGCGGGTCGCGCTCGACCCCGTGGCGGCGGCACGGGTGACCGGAGGCAGCGCCAAATGACCGAGACGCGCGGGGCGCAAGCCGGGGCGCGGGGCGCGAACGCCGGGGCGGAGGCGCCCGCACGCCTGGGCGCCTCGGGCCGCATCGCGGCGTTCTTCCAGCAGGCGCAACTCACGCCGCTGCTCGCGCTGGTGGCGTTGCTGATCGGGCTGTTCGCGGTGCTCGTGACGCCGCGCGAGGAGGAGCCGCAGATCGACGTGACGATGGCCAACGTCGTGATCGCGTTCCCCGGCGCGTCGGTGGCCGACGTGGAGGCCACGGTGGCGCTGCCCGCCGAGCAGGTGCTCTCGCAGATCGCGGGCATCGAGCACACCTATGCGGTGTCGCGCCCCGGCGTGGCCGTGATCACCGTGCAGTTCGAGGTGGGGATCGGGCGCACCGAGGCGGTCGTGCGCCTGCACGACGTGCTGCAGGCCAACCAGGACTGGCTGCCCCAGGGCCTGGGCGTGCTCCCGCCGGTGGTCAAGCCCAAGGGAATCGACGACGTGCCGATCGTCACGCTCACGCTGCACGGCAAGGACGAGGTGGCGGGCGGGCTGGAGCGCGTTGCGCACGCGC
>DATCZK010000119.1:0-15935 GCA_036525975.1 Burkholderiaceae bacterium
GCGCACCGTGTAGCCGCCCGACTTGTCGTCGAGCTCGAGCTCGACCAGCCCGCGGTCGCGCGCCTCCTCGAGCAGGCGGTTAAACGAACGAAAGCCGTAGTAGCTCTCGTTGAAGCCGGGCCTGCGACGCTTGAGCGCCTGCTTGATCATCGAGCCCCAGATCTTCTCGTCCTCGCCGCGCTCGGCGATCAGCGCGTCGAGCGTGTCGAGCGCGAGCTCGAGCGCCTCGACGACGCGGTCGTGCCCGGCCTCGTCGGCGGCGGCGGGCAGCGCATCGTCGCGCGCGGTCGCCTGCGCCGCCTCGCCGGCTCCCGCCTTCGCGCCGCCCTTCACGCCGCCCGAGGCCTTCGCGCCGCGCCGCGAGCGGGCTCGCCCTCCGCTCTCCTCGGCCGCCTTGCGGGTGCGGCCGCGCGCCTGTTCCTCCTCGCGCACCAGGTCGTCGTAGTAGATGAACTCGTCGCAATTCGCGATCAGCAGGTCGGAGGTGGAGTTCTTCACGCCCACGCCGATCACCACCTTGTCGTTCTCGCGCAGCTTGCTCACCAGCGGCGAGAAGTCGGAATCCCCGCTGATGATCACGAAGGTGTCCACGTGCGCCTTGGTGTAGCAGAGGTCCAGCGCGTCGACCACCATCCGGATGTCGGCCGAGTTCTTGCCCGACATGCGCACGTGCGGGATCTCGATCAGCTCGAACGAGGCCTGGTGCATTCCGGCCTTGAACTCGCGGTAGCGCTCCCAGTCGCAGTAGGCTTTCTTCACGACGATGCTGCCCTTGAGGAGCAGGCGCTCGAGCACCTTGCCGATGTCGAACTGCTTGTACTTCGCGTCCTTCACGCCCAGAGCGACGTTCTCGAAGTCGCAAAAGAGCGCCATGTTTCTCGTGTCCTGCGCGGTCGTTGCCAATTGTTTCCTCTCAATGACGCTCAGGCGTCTCCAAAGCTCACGCCGGTGGCACGCGCCGCGTGCACCAGCTCGTCGTCGGGCGGCACCGTTCGCTGCGGCCCGGTTGCATCGGCGAGCGAGACGGTGCGCACCATGCCGTCGTGCATCGCCACCATCACGCCGGTCTCGCCGCGGCACGCGCAATCGGCCGCCGCCACCCCGAAGCGGGTCGCGAGCACCCGATCGGCAACGGTGGGGGAACCGCCCCGCTGCAGGTGCCCCAGCACCGTGACGCGCGTATCGTAGCTGGTTGCCTGCTCGATGCTATCGGCCACGCACTCGCCGATGCCGCCCAGGCGCTTGGAATCGGTGCGCCGCATGTCGGTGGCGCGAACCACCACCCCGCCCTCGGGCAGGTGCGCGCCCTCGGCCACGCACACGATCGTGAAGCGCTTGCCCTGGTTCTGGCGCTCGTGCACCTTGCGGTACACGTGCTCCCACTGGAACGGGATCTCGGGGATCAGGATCACGTCGGCGCCGCTCGACATCCCGCCCACCAGCGCGATCCACCCGGCGTAGCGGCCCATGACCTCCACCACCATCACGCGGTGGTGCGACGAGGCGGTGGTCTCGAGCCGGTCGATCGCCGCGCACACGACCGAGGTGGCCGAGTCGAAGCCGAAGGTGACCTCGGTGGCCGGCACGTCGTTGTCGATCGTCTTGGGCACGCCCACCACGCCCACGCCGGCGTCCGAGATGCGCCGCGCGTTGTGCATCGTGCCGTCGCCGCCGATCGCGATCAGCGCATCGAGCGACCACTGCTCGATGTTGCGCAGCACCTTGTAGGTCATGTCGCGAATTTCGATCTTGCCCGACGAGACCTCCACCGGGTAGTGCACCGGGTCGCCCTTGCTCGAGGTGCCGAGAATGGTCCCCCCCAGGCCGACGATGCCCGAGACGGCCTGCGAGCTCAGCTCGTGCATCCGCCCCTCCACCAGGCCCTCGAAGCCGTCCTCGATGCCGAACACGGTGGCGCCGTAGCCGTCGCGCGCCGCGCGGGTGACTGCGCGGATCACCGCGTTCAGCCCCGGGCAGTCGCCCCCGCCGGTGAGGATTCCGATGCGCCTGGCGCGAAAACCCATGCCCCCTCCAACACCCGTTTGATGGCGCCATTGTGCACCCACCGGGGCGCCCGCCGGAGCGCGCCGTGCGATACTGGCCGCAACCGATGCAAACGCCCGACGATCACCGCTTCCACGCGCGCCCCCTGAGGCTGCAGTGGTCCCGCGAGCTTCCCCGCCACTGGTATGGCGGGAACGTGTTCGCCACCCACTACATGAACGCCCTCTCGCTGCTGTTTCCGCACGGCGAGAAGTTCTTCATCGACGCGGTGCGCCACTACCGCGACCGCGTCGACGATCCCCGGGTGCAGCGCGAGGTGCGCGAGTTCGTCGCGCAGGAAGGCTGGCACCGGAGCGTTCACCGCGACTACAACGACTGGCTCGAGCGGCTCGGATTGCCCGCCTCCCGGCTCGACGCGCGCGCCGGCAATCGGGTGGCCTTCGCAATGCGCAAGCTGCGCCCGCGCGGGTGGCTCGCGGCCACCGTCTGCCTCGAGCACTTCACCGCGATCATGGCGCACGACCTGCTCGCGAACCCCGAGCGCACCGCCGGCATGCACCCGCATTTCCGGCACGTCTGGACCTGGCACGCGCTCGAGGAGCTCGAGCACAAGGCGGTCGCGTTCGACCTCTATTGCGCGATCGGCGGACGGCGCGCCGGGCTCAGGCGCGCGATGCTCGTCGCCTCGGCGCACTTCGCCTTCGACGCGGCGCGCAACCTCGTTGCGCTGCTGCGCGCCGACGGCCAGCTGTTTCGACCGAGAGTCTGGTGGCAGGGGCTGGGCTTCCTGTTCGGCCGCAACCCGGGGCTGGCGTGGAAGATCCTGCCGGCCTGGTTCGCGTTCTTCCGCCGCGACTTCCACCCCTGGAACACCGACGACCGCGCGCTGATCGCGAGCGCAGGCGCCAAGCTCGAACGCACGCCGCATCCCGCCTGACGCGGCCCGCGGGAGAGGCGAGAAACCATGCAACCGGCCTCGAGGCAACGGCTCGCCTACGCGCTGCTCTTCATCACGCCCGGCATGTGGTCGGCGAACTACATCGTCGCGCGCAGCGCGATCGGCGTGGTCGAGCCGCACATGCTCGCGCTGATGCGCTGGACGATCGCGCTCGCGCTGATGCTCGCGTTCGCGTGGCGCGAGCTGGCGGCAAACCACGCGGCGTGGCGCCACGAGTGGCCGAGGATGCTCGCGCTCGGGGCGCTCGGCATGTGGATCTGCGGCGCGTTCGTCTACATCGGCGCCGAGACCACCGTGGCCGTGAACATCAGCCTGCTGTACGCGATCTCGCCGGTGCTGATCGCCGCCGGATCGGCGATGTTCTTCGACGACCGGCTCTCGCGGGTGCAGTCGGGCGGCGTGGCGCTGGCGCTGGCGGGCACGGTGTTCGTGCTCGCGCGCGGCTCGTGGGCCAACCTGGCCGCGGTGCGCTTCACGATCGGCGACGGGTGGATCCTGGTCGCGGTGCTCTCGTGGACCACCTATTCGCTGCTGCTGCGCCGGTGGCCGAGCGCGCTCGACCCGTTCGCGCGCCTCACCGCGATCTGCGCCGGCGGCATCGTCGTGCTGATTCCGTTCACGGTGGCCGAGGCGCTCGTCTCGGGCCTTCCCGACTTCGGCTCGCCGCAGGTCTGGCTCCTCGCCGTGGTCGTGGCGCTGTTGCCCGGCTTCGGCGCCTACCAGGCCTATTCGTACATGCAGCGCGAGCTGGGCCCCGCGCGCACCGGCCTCGTGCTGTACCTCGGGCCGCTGTGGGCCGCGGTGGTGGCGTGGTGGCTGCTGGACGAGGCGCCGCGCTGGTACCACCTCGCCGGCGCGGCGCTGATCCTGCCCGGCATATTCCTCGCCACGCGCCCCGCGGCGGGGCCGCCGCGCGAGTCCGGCCCCGTGGCACACTCGACGCAGCGGCGCAGCCGCAGTCGCGGCTGACCGGCGCGCTACGCAGCGAGGAGTCGGCGATGCCCCACTGTGCCCTGAGGGGCGTGTTCCCCTACCTGGTCTCCCCGATCGACGCGAGCGGGCGCGTGGACGAGCCGGTGCTCGCGCGCCTGGTCGACGACCTGATCGAAGCCGGCGTGCACGGCCTCACGCCGCTGGGGTCCACCGGCGAATTCGCCTACCTCGACCAGGGGCAGCGCGCGCGCGTGGTGGAGGTGGTGGTGCAGGCCGCGCGCGGTCGCGTGCCGGTGATCGCGGGCCTCGGCTCCACCTCGACGCGCGACGCGCTCGCGCAGGTGCGCAGCTGCGTGGCCGCGGGCGCCGACGGCCTCCTCGCGATCCTCGAGACGTATTTCCCGGTGCCCGAGAGCGGCGTCGTCGACTACTTCACCGCGATCGCGTCCGAGACCGATCTGCCGGTGGTGCTCTACACGAACCCGCAGTTCCAGCGAAGCGACCTGAGCGTGGCGGCGATCGAGCGGCTCGCGCGCGTCGAGAACATCGGCTACCTCAAGGACGCGTCTTCGGACACCGGGAGGCTGCTCACGATCATCAACGCGGTGGGCGATCGGATGCGCATCTTCAGCGCGTCGGCGCACATCCCGGCCTGCGTGATGATGATCGGCGGCGTGGGCTGGATGGCGGGCCCCGCGTGCGTCGTGCCCAGGGCGAGCGTGCAGCTCTACGACCTGTGCGTGGCCGGGCGCTGGGACGAGGCGATGGCGCTGCAGCGCCGGCTGTGGTCGGTCAACAGGGTGTTCGCCAAGTACAACCTCGCGGCGTGCATCAAGGGCGGGTTGGAGCTGCAAGGCTACGCGGTGGGCGACCCGCTCGCGCCGCAGGCGCCGCTTCCCGACGCCGGTCGCGACGAAGTGGCGGCCGTGCTGCGCTCGCTCGACGCGCTTGCGGCCGCGCGGCCGTGAAACGCGTGGAACCGCCCGCGCCCGCAGCGAACGGCGCGGTGACGCGCAACGTGCTCGTCGTGGGCACCGCGAGCTACCTGCTGGCGAGCGTGTTCTGGGGCATGAACATCCCGTTCACCGCAATCCTGTTCCGCACCTTCGACCCGTTCTTCATGGCTGCGGTGCGCGTCGCGATCGCGGTGACGCTCCTTGCGGCGATCGTGCTGGTCGCGCTCGGCCCGCGCGCGCTCGCGGTGCCGATGCGCGCGCTGCACTTCGCGCTGATGACCCTCGCGATGGCTGGCTTCTTCGTCTTCTACAACCTCGCGCTGCGCTACACGAACGCGATCACGGCAGCGGCACTGATGGCCGGCGCGCCGGTGTACGCCGCGGTGACGATGCGCATCGTGGCCGGCGCGCGGCTCGAGCGCGGGTTCAAGGTTGCGGCCACGCTCACGCTCGTGGGCGCCGGGGTCGCGATCGCGGGCCGGGCGCTGGAGACCGGTGAACGGCTTCGCTTCGAAGGGGGCGAGCCGCTGATCGTGCTCTCGCTCGTGTGCTGGGCGCTGTACTCGCTGGGCGCGCAGCGCTGGTTCGACCCCAGCGTGCCGCAACTGCGCCGCACCTACGTCTCCACGCTCGGCACCACGGCCTGGCTCGCGCTGTGCTGGTGGGTGCTGCGCAGCGCCGACATGATCGGGCCGCCCAACCTCGCGCCCGACGCGCAGGCGATAGCGCTGCTCCTTGCCACTGCCGTGTTCTCCACCGCACTGGGCATCGTCGCCTGGAACATCGGCGTGCACCGGATGGGGCTGATGGCCGGATCGCTGTGGCAGAACACGGTTCCGGTGTTCGCGGTGCTGATCGCGGTGGCGATGGATATCATGCCAACAGCCAGCCAGCTCGTCGGCGGCGCGATCGTGATCGCCGGCGTGCTGTACATGCAGTGGCTCAGGATGCGCTGGCCCCTTGGCCCGGAGCGCCAACGACGATGAACGCCGCCGACGCCCATCCGCTCGACCTCGACTACGTGCTCGACGACCGCTACCTGCGCGCCGAGGGCCGCGTCTACCTCACCGGAACGCAGGCGCTCGTGCGGGTTCTGCTCGACCAGGCGCGCCGCGATCGCGCCGCCGGAATGAACACCGCCGGCTTCGTCTCGGGTTACCGCGGCTCGCCGCTGGGTTCGGTCGACCTCGAGATGTGGCGCTCGGCCGATCTGCTGCGCGAGCACCGCATCGAGTTCCTGCCCGCGGTGAACGAGGACCTCGCCGCCACCGCGGTGCTCGGCTCGCAGCAGGTGGAGACCAAACCCGGGCGCACCGTCGACGGCGTGTTCGGCCTGTGGTACGGCAAGGGCCCCGGCGTGGACCGCGCCGGCGACGCGCTCAAGCACGGCAACGCCTACGGCTCCTCGCCGCGCGGCGGCGTGCTGGTGGTGGCGGGCGACGACCACGGCTGCGTGTCGTCGTCGATGCCGCACCAGTCCGACGTGGCGTTCATGGCCTGGTTCATGCCCACGCTCAACCCGGCGAGCGTGGCCGAGTACCTGAGCTTCGGCGAATACGGCTACGCGCTGAGCCGCTTCTCGGGCATGTGGGTGGGCTTCAAGGCGATCTCCGAGACCGTGGAGTCGGCCGCCTCGGTGCAGCTCGCAGCGCCGCGCGCCTTCGTCGCGCCGCACTTCGAGCCGCCCCCCGGCGGCCTGCACTACCGCTGGCCCGACCTCCCCGGCCCGCAGATCGAGAGCCGGATCGAGGCGAAGAAGCAGGCCGTGTACGCGTTCACCGAGGCCAACCCGATCGACCGGCGCATCTACGACATCCCGGACGCGATCTACGGCATCGTCACCACCGGCAAGGCGCACCTGGACACGATGGAGGCGCTGCGCCTGCTGGGCCTGGACGAAGCGGCGTGCCGGCGGCTGGGGATCGACATCTACAAGGTGGGGATGGTGTGGCCGCTGCCGCGGCGCGACGCGCTGGAGTTCGTGCGCGAGAAGCGCGAGATCCTCGTCGTGGAGGAGAAGCGCGGCATCGTCGAGAGCCAGCTCAAGGAATACTTCTACGATTACCCCGGCCACAAGCCCGAGCGCATGGTGGGCAAGGTCGACGAGATCGGCCAGACGCTGATCCCCTGGATCGGCGAGCTCTCGCCGCGGCTCCTGCCCGGCATCCTGGCGCAGCGCCTCGACCCGATCTTCCCGGGCCTGGGCCTCGTGGAGCGCGCGAACGCGCTGATGCGGCACGGCGACGTGATCGAGATCAAGGGCGCAACGCGCACCCCCTACTTCTGCTCGGGCTGCCCGCACAACACCTCCACGAAGGTGCCCGAGGGCTCGCAGGCGCTCGCCGGCATCGGCTGCCACTTCATGGCGAGCTGGATGGACCGCAACACCACTTCGCTGATCCAGATGGGCGGCGAAGGCGTGAACTGGGCCGCGTCGTCCAAGTTCACCGGCATGGGGCACGTGTTCCAGAACCTGGGCGAAGGCACCTGGTACCACTCCGGCTCGATGGCGATCCGCCAGGCGATCGCCGCGGGCGCCAACATCACCTACAAGATCCTCTACAACGACGCGGTGGCGATGACCGGCGGCCAGCCGGTGGACGGGCCGGTGAGCGTGGCGGGCATCGCGCAGTCGGCGCGCGCCGAGGGCGTGCACCGCATTGCGCTGGTGAGCGACGCGCCCGAGCTCTACGACGCCGAGATGCTGCCCGCCGGCACGACCATCCACCACCGCCGCGACCTCGACGCGGTGCAGCGCGAACTGCGCACGATCGCGGGCGTCACGGTGCTGATCTACGAGCAGGCGTGCGCCACCGAGAAGCGGCGCCGGCGCAAGCGCGGCGCGCTCGAGGACCCGCTGCGCTTCCCGGTGATCAACGAACTGGTGTGCGAGGGCTGCGGCGACTGCTCGGTGCAGTCGAACTGCCTGAGCGTGGAACCGCTCGACACGCCGCTGGGGCGCAAGCGAAGGATCAACCCCTCCACCTGCAACAAGGACTTCAGCTGCCTCGAGGGCTTCTGCCCGAGCTTCGTCACGGTGGAGGGCGCGCCACGCCGGCGCAGCGCCGGCGTGGACACCGACGCAACCGCGCGCGCGGCCGGCCTCGCGCCGCCCGAGTTGCCCGAGGTCGCGCCGGTCTACGACCTGCTCGTCACCGGCGTGGGCGGCACCGGCGTGATCACGGTGGGCGCGCTGGTGGCGATGGCCGCGCACCTCGAGGGGCGCGGCGTGTCGGTGCTCGACTTCACCGGTTTCGCGCAGAAGTTCGGCCCGGTGCTGGCGCACGTGCGCCTTGGCACGAGCCCCGACGCGCTGAACCAGGTGCGCATCGACCTCGGCGCGGCCGACGCGGTGGTCGCCTGCGACATCGTCGTCGCCACTTCGCCCAAGGCCTCGAGCACCTACCGGCGCGGCACGCGCGCGGTGGCCAGCACCTCGGCCATGCCCACGGGCGACGTCGTGCGCGCACGCGACGCCGATCTGAAGGTGAGCACGCGGGTCGACGCGCTCGCGCGCGCGGTGGGCGATGCAAACCTGCCCGCGATCGACGCCAACCGCGCCGCCGAGCGGCTGCTGGGCGACAGCGTCTACGCCAACGTGATGATGCTGGGCTTCGCCTGGCAGCACGGCCTGGTGCCGATCGGGTTCGAGGCGCTGATGCGCGCAATCGAACTCAACGGCGTGCAGGTCGAGCGCAACCGGCAGGCCTTCGCGTGGGGGCGCATCGCCTGCGCCGATCGCGCCTTCTTCGTTCAGGCGAGCGGCGGCGCGCCGCCGCCACCCGACACGCTCGATGCGGCGATCGAGCGGCGCGCGAAGTACCTGGTGCAATACCAGGACCAGGCCTACGCGGCGCGCTATCGCGCGCTGGTGGACAAGGTGCGTGCGGCGGAGCGCGCGCTCGAGAGCACGGGCGCCACCCCCGGCAGCGAGGCGCTGACGAGCGCGTTGCAGGACGGCGAAACGCTGACGAGCGCGGTCGCGCAGGCGCTGTTCCGGCTGATGGCCTACAAAGACGAGTACGAGGTCGCGCGGCTGCACGCGCACAGCGGTTTCGCCGAGCGGCTGCGCGAGCAGTTCGACGGCGAGTTCCGCGTCGTCCACCACCTCGCGCCGCCCCTTCTGCCCACCGGCCGCGACGCGCTCGGGCGCCCGCGCAAGCGCGCGTTCGGGCCGTGGATGCACCGCGCCTTCGGTGTTCTCGCGCCAATGAAGCGGCTGCGCGGCACCGCCTTCGACCCCTTCGGGCACACGGCCGAGCGGCGCGCCGAGCGCGCGCTGGTGCCGTGGTTCGAGGGGGTGATCGCGCGCCTGCTCCACGGCCTGGACGCCGGCAACGTCGCCGCGCGCGCGAACATTGCGCGCGCTGCGCTCGAGATCCGGGGCTTCGGCCCGGTGAAGGCGAAGGCGATGCGCGAAGTGCGCGCGGAGGTGGACGCGGCGCTCGGCGCGCTCGGTGCGAGCGGGCTCGCGCCCCCGGGCCGCCAGAGCGATGAGTCGCCCCGGCCCTCGTAGAAGCTCCGGGCCGGCTCGCCAGAGGAACGCGGTGGC
This sequence comes from Burkholderiaceae bacterium, assembly GCA_036525975.1. Lineage (GTDB taxonomy): Bacteria > Pseudomonadota > Gammaproteobacteria > Burkholderiales > Burkholderiaceae_E > Quisquiliibacterium. The sequence goes on from DATCZK010000119.1 coordinate 9,404, forward strand.
CCGCACGACCGCGCCCGCACGCGTTCCGCAGACCCGGCTCGGCCGCCTCGCGAACGTCGCGCTGGCCGCGGGCGAGCTCGCGCTCGGCGGCGTCGCGGAGGGGATCCGGCGCTTCGCGTCAGCAAACGCGAAGAGCGACGTCGCCACGAGCGCGCTGCTGTCGGCCGGCAACGCGCGCCGCCTCGCCGCGCGGCTGGCCCGGCTGCGCGGCGGCGCGATGAAGCTCGGCCAGATGCTGTCGCTGCAGGGCGAGGACCTGCTGCCACCGGAGTTCGCGCAGGCCCTGTCGATCCTGCGCGCGCAGGCCGCGCCGATGCCGCTTCGCCAGCTGCGCGGCGTGCTCGGGCGCGAGTACGGCACGGGCTGGGCCGAGCGCTTCGAGCGCTTCGACGAGGCGCCGGTCGCGGCGGCCTCGATCGGCCAGGTGCACCGCGCGCGCACGAAAGACGGGCGAGACCTGGCGCTGAAGATCCAGTACCCCGGCATCGCGCGCTCGATCCGCAGCGACGTGGCGAACCTGGCGACGCTGCTGCGCCTGCTCAACGTGCTGCCAGGCGACACCGACGTCGACGCGCTCGCCGCGGCGGCCGCCCGGCAGCTGAGCCAGGAGGCCGACTACCTGGCCGAAGCGCAGTACCTCGAGCGCTACGCCGCGTTCGTGGCCGACGAGCCGCGCCTGCTGGTGCCGCGCGTGCACCACGACCTCACCACCACGCGCGTGCTCGCGATGGACTACATGGCGGGCGAACCGCTCGAGGCCCTGGCCGAGCCGGGCGTGGCGCAGTCCACGCGCGACGCGATCGGCACGCTGCTCGAGGGGCTGATGTTCAGGGAGCTGTTCGAGTTCCGCACGATGCAGACCGACCCGAACTTCGCCAACTACCTGTGGCAGCCGGAAACGGGCAAGGTCGTGCTGCTCGACTTCGGCGCGACGATCCACTTCGAGCCGCAGTTCGTCGAAGAATACGTGCGCATCACCCGCGCGGTGATGGCGCGCGACCGCGCGGGCGTGGCCCGCCACGCGATCGCGATCGGCTACGCGGCCGCCGGCGACCCGCCCGAGAACGTCGAGGCCACCACCGACCTGATCATGCTGGTGTGCGAGCCGCTGCAGCACGCAGGGCGATACGACTTCGCCGCTTCCGACTTGCCGGCGCGCGCACGCGCGCTCGGCTTCGACCTCGGGCTGCGCCAGGGGCTCGTGCGCACGCCCCCGCCCGAGACGATGTTCCTGCACCGCAAGCTGGTGGGCTCGTTCCTGATGCTCGCGCGCATCGGCGCACGGGTGAACGCGCGCTCTCTGGTGCGAGCGCGTATAACTGAGTGATCCGCACAAGCCGATTGCGAGGACACCATGGCACAGACCGTTGAAGTCGATCTCGAGCAGGAGCGCGACTACCGCTTCGCCATCCACTTTCCCGACGACGTGCCCACGATCCACGGCGACGAGCGCCCGCCCCTCGGCCAGGGAACGGGCCCCACGCCGATTCAGCTGCTCGCGGCCGCGGTGGGCAACTGCCTCTCGGACAGCCTGCTGTTCGCGCTGCGCAAGTTCAAGCAGCAGCCCGAGCCGATCCGCACCCACGTTGCGGCCACCGTGGACCGCAACGCCGAGAAGCGGCTGCGCGTGACGAACATCGCGGTGAACTTGACGCTGGGCGTGCCCGGCCCGACGCTGGAGCACCTCGACCGCGCGCTCGCGCAGTTCGAGGAATTCTGCACCGTCACGCAGAGCGTGCGTCAGGGCATTCCGGTGACGGTGGAGGTGCGCGACAGCGAAGGCGCGAAGCTCAAGTAGCGCCGGACCCGTGCCAGGCAGCCGCCGCGCGCAGCGCCGCGACTGCGCCGCGCCTCAGGTCGACTCGTCTGCAGCGGGCAGTGCGTGGGCGTTACGGCGCCGCGCCGGGCGGAGCTGCACAATCTCGGCCCTGGCCTCGCCCAGTGATTGCTCGCCGATCCTTGCCCAGGCCCCGGACAGCCGGTCGCGATCGACCTGGCGCAGCAGTGGCCAATAATCGCCATCGAAACCGACCCCCATGCGCGGGCACAGTGATCGCGCCAGTTTGGCCGCCGCGCGTGCAGCCTCGAAATTGCCAAGCTCCGAATCGAGGGCCGCCTTCAGCCCGTGGGCCCACGGGTAGCCCGGGTTGCGAGTGAGCGCGCTCTCCACGCTCTCCCTTGCCTGCTGGTTGGAGCCGCTCAAGAACAACGCGAAGGCTTCGATCGTCTTGAACACCCCGAACTCCACCGGCTCGATCGCCATCGCGTACCTGATGTGATCGAGGGCCTCGTCGTGCTTGCCGCAGTACGACAGCACGTCGGCGAGGTTGAAGTGCGCGTAGCCGTACGTCGGCTCGATCGCGACCGCCTTGCGCGCGTGTTCAAGGGCCTCGTCGTGGCGCCTCGTCCAGAGCATCAGCTTCGCCTGCAACTGATGGGGCGACCCGCGCTCGCCGGGAACCGCGAACGCACGCCGCGCTTGTTCGCAGCAGTGCAGGTAGCTCTGTCGCGGGTCGTCCACCCACCCGGCGATCCAGTCGAAGAAGTGCGTCCAGCCGAGAAGCACGAGCGCTGTCACGTCCGACGGGGCGATTCCGAGCGCGGTTTCGACTTCGATGCGCGCTTGCCGGTTCGTCTTCGCGCTGAACTGCGTGAACAGGTTCCAGGCGCGCAGGCAATGATCGGCCGCTGCCGCGGCGGGCGCATGCGCGAGCACGGTGCCGATCGAAACACTCTCGGAACTCCCGGGGCGAACGGCGGCGCCAGCTTGCGTTTCGCTCGCTCCCGCGGCCCTGGCGGCGTTCCAGATGCGGCGCGCGAGCGCGGCGGTCTCGGCACTCGGCTCGATTCCAATCTGCTCTCGCAACACCGTCTTGCAGCGCTCGTAGGCACGCAATGCCTCGGCAGACATCCCGGCGCGCTCGAGCAGCAACATCAGCGACCGATAGCAGCCTTCGTGCACCGGGTCGCGCGCGAGCAGGCGATGCGCGAGGCCGACCGCAACTTCGTTCGTCTGCGGGTTCGTTTCGCAGGCAGCGAGGCGTCCGAGCACGTCCTGGGCGAGCGCGCGCAGGCGCAAGCGCTCGGCCTCGATCCATCGGGTGATCTCGTCGTCGTCCGGGTCGATCCCCTCGGCGAAATCGCCCTGGTAGAGCCGCGCCGCCAGCGCCAGAGAGGCCGCGTCGCCGCGCGCGGCCGCGCGCTCGAACGCGTCCACGTCGGTGAACTCGCGCCGGATCGCGATCCGGCCGATTCCCGCGTCGATCGAAGCATCGGCCGGGCCCAGCGACTTCCTGAGATGGTGCAGGCACTGGCGCAGCGCCGCGGCGCCGGAATGCGCGTCCTGCCCGGGATACAACATCGCGGCGAGCCGCTCGCGAGACACCCCCCGTGCGCCGTTCGCGGCCGCGGTTGCAAGCAACACCGCGGGTTTGCGCCCGAGCCGGGCGGGCTCGTCGCCGCAGGCGGGCGACCAGTCGATCCCGCCGAGCAGTCGCAGCAAGGCTTCGGTCTTCATCGCAGTGGGCGGCCCGCACAAGGATCGCCCCTGACCTCCCGCCATGGGCAACCGGTTCCGTGTCACGCGATTGTGACGCTACGGTGACGCGCGCGCAACGCCCGCGGCCGACACTCGGGGCTCCGACAACCTCTGGGAGAAACCAATGTCGACAAGCTCATCGGCAACGATCGCGTCGCTGCTCGCGTGTGTCGCGGCGGTCGGATACGCACAGCCCAAGGAAGTCCCGATCGACGCGACGCTGTGCTGGGGAGGCACGGCGCACGTGATTGCGCCTGCCCAGGGCTCGGTCATGGGTACCTACCAGCTCACCGGGCCGATGCGCAGCGCCGAACCGGGCGGCGCGTTCGACGGCGCGTCGTTCGAGTGCGTCGGCACCTTCGAGTCGCTCGCCGGCGATTTTCGGAGTGTCGGCTACTGCGTCTCGGTGGACAAGCAGGGCGACAAGGCCTGGGGGCGCGACATCCGGACGAGGACCGAGGACACCTTCGAGTACCTGGGCGGCACCGGGAAGTACGCGGGCATGTCAGGGACGGCCACCAAGGAGCGGCCCGGCGCCTTCCCCGCGGCGCGCCCGGGTTCGGTGCAGGGTTGCTCGCGGATTCTCGGGAAGTACCGGTTGCCGTAGCGCCGGCAGGCGGTCCGAGCGGGTGATCTCGATCCGGATGAAACCAACGAGGAGATGGGCACATGGACATCATCAGCGAGAAATCGAACGCGCGACGCGGAACGCTCGCGGCGGCAGTCGGATTGGGCGCGGCCCTCCTGGCGGGTGGGTGCGCGCTGACGGAGACCACTGCAAGCGCATTCAAACCCCCGCCGCCCGGAACGACGATCACGCGACAGGAAAACAACACCGGCAGCTTCGGCACGGGCAGCCGCGAGGTGAAGACGACCGTCGGCGCGAGCACCTGGAACGGGATGGAGGTCATCACGTTCTCCAGTGCGCAGGGAGCGGTCCTTTACAACAAGAACGGTCGGTTGGTCGCGTTCGTGAACCCGGCGAACAAGCCCATCGTGACGTGGGATCCACCGGAGGGCGGACACGGATTCCGATACCCGCTCGAGGTTGGAAAGACCTGGAACGAGACTGCCAGAATGACGATGCCCGACGGCAAAGTGGCGCCGCACGAGAACGCGTGCAGCGTCGAGAGCCGTGAGGAGACCACTGTTCCGGCCGGCAGGTTCATGACATTCAAGGTTCATTGCACGTCCCCCCGCGGGCTGGAATTGACGCAGTGGTACGCGCCCGGGCCGGGGCTGGTCGTCAAGCAGATCCAGAAGCGCGCGGCGAACAACCCGTTCGGGGGCGCAGGCACGCGCGAAGAGCAGATCGTTTCGCTGGACCTGAAGAGATAGTCGCGCGCCAAGTGGGCACGGCCACGCCCGGGCGTGCGAACGGGGCTGCCGCGCCCTGGGTCCCGGTGCTGATCGCGACATTCGGGATGCAGGTCGCGGTCTCGATCGCGGCGCAGGCGCTGCCGGTGGCCGCGCCGTTGCTGACGCTCGAGGCAGGACTGCGCCCCGAGGCGGTCGGCTATCTCATCTCCGCCACCCATCTCGGGGCCGCGCTCTACCTGCTGGTCGGCGGCCCGGTCATTCCCCGGTTTGGCGCGGTGCGCGCCCTGCAGGCGGGCGCCGTGGCGGCCGGGATCGCGCTGCTCCTCTCGGCCAGCGGGCTCGTGCCGGCGCTGTTCCTCGGCGCGTTCCTGCTCGGGCTCGGCACCGGCCCGACGACACCGGCCGGCAGCAGCGTCCTGGCGCGCACGGTGCCCCCCGAGCATCGCACGCTCATCTTCTCGGTGAAGCAGGCCGGCGCACCTCTCGGCGGGTTCCTCGCCGGCCTCCTGCTGCCAACGGTGGCGCTGGCCGGTGGCTGGCAAGCGGCGCTGCTGGTCGCGGCGGCCATGGTCTTCGTCGCGCCGCCGCTGGTCCAGCGCCTGCGGCCGAGCCTGGATGGGGACCGCAATCCGGCGCTTCGCATCGGGCCGCGGGCGCTGTTCACGCTTGGCAACCTCGCGTCGCCCTTCGCCTCGCTGCGCAGTCACACCGCGCTTCTGCCGCTTTGCGCCCTCTCCGTCTCGCTGGGCGTGGTGCAGGGCTGCCTGCTCGCCTTCACGGTCACCTTCCTGGTCACGGCGCACGGTTTCGGACTGGGCGAGGCGGGCCTTGTCTTCGCGGCGCTGCAGGTCGGCGGCTTCCTGGCCCGCATCTTCCTCGCATGGCTGGCGGACCGCACGCGCGCGCCGATCCCGCTGCTGCTCGCCATGCTGGCTGTGGCCGCGGTGGCGGTGCTCGTCTTCGCGCTGCTCGCCGGGAGGGCGCCGCTCGTGGTGATCGTCCCGGTCGCGCTGCTCATCGGGATTGGCGGGGTTGGCTGGCAAGGCATCGCCCTGGCGGAAATCGCCCGCCTCGCGCCGCCCGACCGACTCGCGAACGCGACGTCGGGCGCCTCGCTCCTCGTCTTCCTCTCCTATGTTGTCGCGCCGTTCCTGTTCGCGGCGCTGGTCGCGCGAACCGGAAGCTGGAGCCTGCCGCTCGTGCTGGTTGCCCTCCAGGCAGGATTGGCGACCCTGCTGCTCGCACCCCGCCTGCTGCGCGAGGCACGCGCCAGTCCGATCCTAACGTGACGGTTACCCGGCACCGACCCCGGCATCGCTTGCACGACCGGGGCTGCACCTGATTCGCCTGCGCGACGCGTCTGACGATGGCCAACGGCAACGTGGTGCCGCACGCGCCTCGCATGCGACCTGGCGGAGGGGTGGAAGTTCTACCGTCAGAAGCGGGCCCTGCCGGCCCGAAACGGATACGGGGTAACGGGGCGCGACCGTGGACGCGAACGAATCTAGTAAAGTCTCCGCAGACCGACTCCAGACCGGAGCGCCGCCGACCCGGTGTTTCGTCGATTGCGCGAAATATCCTCAGGAGAACCCTGCCCATGCCGCACCAGCCCGCGTCCGAAGCCCTCGCGCGCTTTCGCGTTCTCGACCTCACGCAGGTGCGCGCCGGCCCGAC
>DATCZK010000120.1:0-7854 GCA_036525975.1 Burkholderiaceae bacterium
GCGCCGGCGAGCAGCACGACCCCAGACTGCGCGAGCTGCGCGTTCTTCAGCGCCGTGATCGCGTTGCTCAGGCCGGGCCCGGCGGTGACCGCGGCAACGCCCGGCGTGCCGGTGAGCCGCGCCACCGCGTCGGCCGCGAACAGCGCGGTGGCTTCGTCGCGCACGTCCACGATCCGGATCCCGCGCGCCTTCGCGGCGGCGAGTATCGGCGAGATGTGCCCGCCGCACAGCGTGAACAGGCAGCGCACGCCGTGCGCGTGCAGCGCCTGCGCGACGCGCTCGCCCCCGTGCGCCGGGCACCGGCCGGCCGGCTCGGCCGACTGCGCGGCGGGCGAAGCGCGCGGCGGGTCGTCGGGCATTTACTCGTCGTCCTTATCGAATCGGCACAACGATAGTACGCTTGGGCCTGATCGACAAAAGCAACGGCTGCAATGTTCGGAAGATCGAGACCGGTCGTCTTCGACCCTTATCCCTCGCGACGATCGCGTGGCCGCCCTCCTGCGTGGCTGGTGACCGCGGTGCTCGGCATCGCGCTGGGCGCGGGCGGCGTGCTGTACGTGCAGGAGCGCTATCTGCCGCAGCGGCTCTCGCCCGAGCAGTCGGCGAAGCTGCAGGCGATCCTCGACAAGACCCAGGCCGAGCGCGCGCGGCTGGCCGACGAACTCGCGCAGGCCACGGCCAGGCTCGAAGCGGCGGCCAAAGCCGGCAAGTCGGCTGCCGACGAACTGGCCGCGGCCCGCAAGACGACCGAGCGCCAGCGCGCCGACATCGCCGCGCTGCTCGAGGCGCTGCCCCCGGATCCGCGCGGCGGCACGATCGCGGTGCGTGCGGCGCGCTTCGAGAAGGACGGGGGCGACCTCGTCTACCAGATCGTGCTCAGCCGCGAGAAGACCGCGCAGCCTTTCAAGGGCGTGATGCAGTTCGTCGTGAGCGGTTCGCGCGCGGGAACCTCGGCCAGCGTCACGCTCGACGCGGGCGGCGTGGCGTTCAGCGATTACGACAGCCTGTCCGGGCGCGTCGCGCTGCCGGCCGATTTCGACCCGAAACAGGCCGCGGTCAACGTGCTCGACTCGCCGGGCGGCAAGCTCATGGGGATGCGGGTGCTCTACGTGAAATAGCCGCCTCCCTGCGCGCGATCCACACGGTGGAGGCGATGATCACCGCGCCGCCCGCCAGCGCCGTGATCGACGGCGAGTTGCCGAAGATCGCCAGCCCCAGCAACGACGACCAGACCAGATCGAGGAAGCGCACGGGCTGCATCGCCGAGATGTCGCTCAGCGCGAACGCGCGCGTCATGCAGTAGTGCGCGAGGCTGCCGAGCACGCCCGCCACGACGAAGATGCTCCACTGCAACGGCGTGGGCCCCTGCCAGGCGAGCGCGGCCATCGGCAGCGTGAACGCGGTCACGATCACGTTCTGCCACATCACGATCACCGACGGCGCGTCGTCTCGGGTGAGCGACTTCGTGATCAGGAACGACGCGGCGAAAAAGGGCGTGGCGGCCAGCATCACGAGGCTCCAGCCGCCGGTGCTCCCGCCGGCCAGGTGCGGCCAGACCACGACGATCACGCCGCAAAACCCCACCAGCGCGGCGAGCCAGCGCGCGGGCCCGACGCGCTCGCGCAGCACGAGCGCCGCGCCCATCAGCACGAACAGCGGCGTGGTGAACATGATCGCGGTGGTGTCGGCGAGCGGGATGTGCGGCAGCGCGAGGAAGAACAGCGACAGCGCGGCCGTGTGCACGGCCCCGCGCCAGAGCTGCCCGGCCACCCGGTTCGGGCGATACGGCCTCCACCCCTGGTGCGCGACCATCGGCAGCATCACGAGCAGGCCGCAGAGGTAGCGCAGGAACTGCGCCTGCATCGGGTCGAGCTCGAGCGTCATCAGCCGCATGATCGCGTTCATCACGGTGAGCGACAGCCCGCCGGCGGCCATCCAGAGCATCGCCCGCACGACGCCCGACCGCCAGGGGCTCGCGCTGCCGGCGGCGGCCGCGGGAGGAGGGTCTGCGTTCACCGGCGCGCGTGCCGTGGAATCAGTGGCTCGCGTTGACCTCGGCGCCTGCCGGGGTTTCCTCGGGCGAGTGCAGGAGGCCGGACGTGATCGATTGCCCGCTCCCGGCCTCCTCGCCCTGCGCGCGCGGCATGTCGGCGAGATCGCCCAGGTGAAGCGGCTTGAGCGGCGGGCGCACGCGCTGCGTGGGCACCAGCGAGCAGTCCACGCCGCGCTCGTCGGCCACGACGGCGGCCACGGTCTGCGCGCACATCCTGCCCTGGCAGGGGCCCATGCCGGCGCGCACGAAGGCCTTCACCTGGTTCGGGCCCAGCGCCCCGAGGCGCACCGCTTCGCGGATCGCGCGCGCGCTCACCTGTTCGCAGCGGCACACCAGCGTCTCGTCGTCGGGCGGCGTGCGCAGCCACGTCGGCGGCGCGTAGAGCGCGTCGAGAAAGCGGCGCAGCCCCAACTGCCTGGCGCGCGCCGCGAGCAGCGGCGCGGCGCGCGCGTCGCGCTCGTCGTCGCCGATCCGGCCCATGCGCGCGGCGAGGCCCAGCGCCGCCAGCTCGCCCGCGCGCACCGCGTCCTCGGCCCCCGAGATGCCGGCGCCGTCGCCGGCCACCAGCACGCGCGGGTTGCTGGTCGCGCCCCAGTCGTCGGTCACCGGCTGCCAGCAAAACTGCAGGTCGTTCCAGACGTGGTCGAGCGCGAGCGACATCGACGCCTGCACGCTCGGGACCACGCCCGCGTGCAGCAGCACGACGTCGGCCTCCTCGCTCGCGTCGCGCCCCGCCGCGCGATAGCGCACGCGCCTGCGCTCGCCCTGCTCTTCGATGCCGTCGATGCGCGCGCCGTGCACGATCTTCACGCCGCGCGCGCCCAGGCCGGCGATCCAGCGCGCCCCCTTGGCGATCGCGCCGATCGAGCGCCAGGCCGCGAGCGCGCCGGGCAGCGCGCGCAACTGGTCGGCGCGGGTGGCGAAGCTGAGCACCGCGGCCACCTCGGCGCCGGCGCTCAGCAGCTGGTGCGCGACCAGCCACAGCAGCGGCCCCCCGCCGGCGAGCACGATCCGTCCCCGGGGAACCTGCCCGGTGGACTTGAGCAGCGTCTGCGCGGCGCCGGCGGTCATCACGCCGGGCAGCGTCCAGCCGGGCACCGGGAACGCGCGCTCGCTCGCGCCGGTGGCGATCAGCGTGGCGCGCGGCGTCACGACCTCGGCGCCGCGCTCGGGCGAGACGACGCTCGCGCTGCCGTCCTCGGAGATCTCGAACACCGTGGACTGCGCGCGAAGCTCGGCGCCGCTCGCGACGAACGCGCGCGCGAGCGCGAGGCCCTTCGCGTAGTCGGCGCCGAGCAGGCGCGCGCGCTGCGGGCGCGCCGCGTTGCTCAGGATGCGCCGGTAGATCTGCCCGCCCGGTTCGGGGTTCTCGTCGACGACGGTCACGCTCAGCCCCAGCCGCCGTGCCGCGACCGCCGCCGACATGCCCGCGGGGCCGGCACCCGCGACCAGCAGGTCCACGTCCGCGCTCACGGCTCGACCCGGCCCTTCTGTCGCTCGATCTGCATGCCCTCGCGCACCGTGACCAGGCAGCCCTGGCGGTTGGGCACGCCGTCGACGACGGCCAGGCACTCGAAGCACGCGCCCATCATGCAGTAGGGCGCGCGCGCCGAGCCGTCGATCGCGCTCTCGCGGTAGCGGGTGCCGCAGGCGCGCATCAGCACCGACGCCACCGACTCGTCGGCGCCGGCCGCGAGCGATCGCCCTTCGACCACGACCGTGACCGACGGCGATTCCGGGTCAGTGCACGCGCGCAGCATGGTCGCTCGCAAAACGCGCCGCGCTGAACGCGGCGACTTCGTCCGGAAGGCCCCCGGCGGCGATCGCCGGCGCGAGAATCCGCGCGTGCGCGGCCGAGAGCGTGATGCCGCTGTGCGCGGTCACGACGAACGCGCCGCGGTGGCCCGGGATCTCGTCGTACACCGGATACCCGTCGGGGGTGAGCACGCGCAGCGCCGCCCAGCTGCGCACCACCCGCAGCTTGCGCAGGAACGGAAACGCGAGCGCGCCGAGGTTGGCCACGTGGCGCAGGCCCCTGCGGGTCACGCGGTCGTCCTCGCCCACGTCTTCCATCGTTGCGCCGATCAGGATCGAACCCTCGGGGGTCTGTCGCACCAGGTTCGAAGTCACGCCAAAGTGCGGCGCGATCCGCTCGGTGACCAGGATCTGGCCGCGGTTCGGCGCAACCGGCACCGCCATCCCGAGCATCGCGGCGAGCGGCCTGGAGCCGAGCCCGGCGGCGATCACGAGCCGCTCGCAACCGACCGTGCGCTCGCCCAGCGTGAGCCTGAAGCCGCCGCCCGGCGCCGGCGCCACGGCGGTGACGTTGGCGCCGCTGATCCGGGTGGTGCCTCCCAGCGCGAGCGCGCGGTGCAGCGCGTGCAGCAACGCGAGCGGGTTGACCTCGCCGTCGTCGTCGCTCCACGAGCCTCCGGGCACCTGCGGCCCGATGCCGGGCATCACGCGCTCGATGTCGTCGCGCGAGAGGATTTCGGCGTTGTAGCCTTCGGCGCCGGCCTCGGCGTGCAGCCGCGCGATCAGCGCCTTGTGCCCGGCGAACTCCTCCTCGCTGGTCGTGATCCACACGCCTCCGGTGCGGCGGTAGCCGCAGTCGATTCCGGTGAGCGCGTTGAGTTCGCTCGCGTATTCGGTCCACAGGTTCGCCGAGGCGAGCGACCAGCGCGCGTACGGGCGCATGCCCATGCCCTTGCCGTGGACCCAGACGAGGCCGAAGTTGCCGCGCGAAGGCCGGTTCGCCAGGTCGGGCCCGTCGATCAGGATCACCCTGCGGCCGCAGCCCTGCAGCCCGAAGGCGAGCGAGGCGCCGATCACGCCCCCGCCGCAGACGACGAAGTCGGCCTCGCTCATGCGCTCGGGCCGCGCGCCGACCCCGGCACCTCGTGGCAGGCCACCGCGTGTTCGTCCCCGACCGCGAGCATCTCGGGCACCTCGGCGCACTTCTCGCTGGCGAGCGGGCAGCGCGGCGCGAACCGGCACCCCGGCGGCGGGTTGATCGGCTTGGCCAGTTCGCCCTTGATCTCGATCGGCGCGCGAACGTGGCCGGGGTCGGGCACCGGCACCGCCGCCACCAGCGCGCGCGTGTACGGGTGGCGCGGGTTGGAGACGAGTTCGCGCGAGCCGGCGATCTCCACCAGCTGGCCCAGGTACATCACCATCACCCGGTTGCACAGGTGCGTGAGGATCGACAGGTCGTGCGAGACGTACAGGCACGAGAAGCCGAGCCGCTTCGAGAGGTCGCGCAGCAGGTCCATGACCCCGGCGCGAATCGACACGTCGAGCATCGAGACCGGCTCGTCGGCGATCACCAGCCTGGGTTCGGCCACCAGCGCCGACGCGATTCCCACGCGCTGGCGCTCGCCGCCGCTCATCTGGTGGGGGTAGCGCTGCATGTAGCGCTCGGGCGGCAGCCCCACCGTCTCGAGCATTCGCGGCACGCGGCGCGCGATCTCGGCTTCGTCCCACAGCCCGAGCGCGCGCGGCGCCTCGGCCACCAGGTCGTAGACGCGAAGGCGCGGGTTGAGCGAGTCGAACGGGTCCTGGAAGATCAGCTGCACGTTGCGCCGGTAGCGCATCAGCGCCTGCGCGTCGAGCCGGGTCACGTCCTCGCCCTGGAAGCGGATCGTTCCGCTGGTCGGCTCGAGCAGCTTCGTGATGATGTTGCAGGTGGTGGACTTGCCGCAGCCCGACTCGCCGACGATCCCCAGGATCTCGCCCTCGCGGATCTCGAAGCTCACGTTCTCCAGCGGCTTGATCCACGACGGCGGCTTGCCGCGCAGCGCGGCCGCGAGGCTGCGCGGCACCGGGAAGTGCATGGTGAGGTTCTGCACGCTCAGGAGTGCCACGTGGACTTCCTCCTTGCCGCGTCGCGGATCGAATCGACGTCGTCGGCGCGCAGGCACGCCGAGGCCTGCCCGGGCCCGACCTCGGCGAGCGCCGGGCGCACCTCGCGGCACGCCGCGACCGCGAACGGGCACCGCGCCTCGAAGCCGCAGCCGCGCGGCGGGTCCGAGAGGTCGGGCGGCGAGCCCGGGATCGAGATCAGCTCGCGGTCGATGTCGAGGATGCTCGGAAACGCGTTGCGAAGCCCGAGCGTGTAGGGGTGCCACGGCGCGTCGAACAGCGGCGCGGTGGGCGCGCACTCCATCATCCGCCCCGCGTACATCACGCCCACGCGGTCGACGGACTCGGCGATCACGCCGATGTCGTGCGTGATCAGGAGGATCGAAGACTTCACGCGGCCGCGGATCTCGCGAATGCGCTTGAGCAGGCGCTCCTGCACCAGCACGTCGAGGCCGGTCGTGGGCTCGTCCATCACCAGCAGCGCCGGCTCGAAGATCAGCGCCATCGCGATCATCGCGCGCTGCCGCATGCCGCCCGAGAACTCGTGCGGGAAGCGGTCCATCAGGTCGGGTTGCAGGCCCACGATGTCGAACAGCTCGGCCACGCGCTCGCGCGCCTTCGCCGAATCGGCGTTCGAGTGCGCGCGGATCGCCTCCACGATCTGGGCGCCCACCCGGTGCACCGGGTTGAGCGAGTTCTGCGCGCTCTGCGGCACCAGCGCGATCTGGCGCATCAGCACCTCGCGGCGGAATTGCGGATCCGGCAGCGCGAGCAGGTCGTGATCCTTGAACCTGAGCACGTCGGCCTCCACCAGCGCGGTGGGCGGCAGCAGGCGCAGCAGCGCCTTGACCAGCGTGGACTTGCCGCACCCCGACTCGCCCACGAGGCCGAAGCTCTCGTTGTGGTCGATCAGCAGGTCCATGCCGTCGACCGCGCGCACGTGCCCGCGGTTCCCGCGGTAGGTCACCCGGAGGTTGCGGATCTCGAGCATCATCTCAGCGGTCCGCCAGCCTGGGGTTGGCGACGATCTCGTAGGCGCGGCTCACGAACACGAAGGCGCTCACGAGCAGGACGATCGCGAGCGAGGGCGCGGCGAACCACCACCACGCCTGGCGCGTGTAGCCGGCCACCCAGAGGTCCTGGAGGATGCCGCCCCAGGTGATCGCGTTCGGATCGCCGAATCCGAGAAAGCTGGCGGAGGCCTCGGTCACGATCGCCCAGGCGATGTTGAACGAGCTGTACAGCAGCAGCAGCGGCAGGATGTTCGGGCCGATGTGCCGGTAGATGATCCGCAGGTCGCTCGCGCCCCGCGCGCGCGCGAAGGCGACGAACTGGCGCTGCTTGAGCGCGATCGTCTGCGCGCGGATCACGCGCGCCGAGGTGCGCCATACGATCAGCACGATCGCCAGCATCACGAAGCCGATCGAGCGCCCGAACAGCGAGATCAGCACGATGATGAAGGGCAGGAACGGCATGCCGTAGACGATGTCGGTGATCCGCATCAGCACGTTGTCGATGCGCCCGCCGTAATACCCGGCAACCAGCCCGATGTTCGCACCGATCGCGATCGAGATCAGCCCGCTCACCAGCCCGATGAGGAAGGTCGTGCGCGTGGCGGCGATCATCTGCGAGAGCAGGTCGCGCGCGAGGTTGGTCGTGCCGAGCGGAAACTCGAGCGAGGGCGACTGCAGCACCGCCATCCGGCCGTCGGCCATGCGCAGCGACTGGGTGGGGTCGTGCGGCATGATCCACGGCCCGACGATCGCGATGATCGCGGTGATCAGGATGATCGCGGTGCCGATCGTGCCCAGGCGGTCGGCGCGCACGATCCGCCAGTGGTTCGCGAGCGCCTCGCGCACCGCGCCGCTCCAGCCGGCGCCCCGCGCGGGCGCGCGGGCCTCGTCGGGCGCGGGGCCGGGCGCTTGGCCGGGCGCGCCGCT
>DATCZK010000121.1:0-44486 GCA_036525975.1 Burkholderiaceae bacterium
CGGGCTGCGCGCAGTGCGCCTGACCCGCGGCGCGCGCGGGCGCGCGCGATGCCGGCGCGCGGGCCCGGTTTGACGCCGACCCCCCGGGTCGGTCCAATACGGATTGCGGACCGACCGAACCGGCATGGGGCACAGATGAAAGCGATCCTGATCGAGAAGAACGACGCGGGCTACGCGGCGCAACTGGCCGACGTGGACGAGGCGAGGCTTCCCGAGGGCGACGTCACCGTTGCCGTCGAATACTCCACGCTCAACTACAAGGACAGCCTCGCGATCACCGGCGCCTCGCCGGTGGTGCGCAGCTTCCCGATGGTGCCCGGCATCGACCTCGCGGGCACGGTGCGCAGCAGCACGCACCCCGCCTACCGCGAGGGCGAGCGCGTCGTGCTCAACGGCTGGGGCGTGGGCGAGACGCACTGGGGCGGCCTCGCGCAGACGGCGCGCGTGAAGGGCGACTGGCTCGTGCCGTTGCCGGCGGCGTTCACCACCCGCCAGGCGATGGCGATCGGCACCGCGGGCTACACCGCGATGCTGTGCGTGCTCGCGCTCGAGCGCAACGGCGTCACGCCCGACAAGGGCGAGGTGCTGGTCACCGGTGCCGCGGGCGGCGTGGGCAGCGTGGCGATCGCGATCCTCGCCCGGCTCGGCTACACCGTGGTCGCCTCCACCGGGCGCGCGCAGGAGGCCGACTACCTGAACAGGCTCGGCGCCGCCGAGACGGTGGATCGCGCGCAGTTCTCCGAGAAGGGGCGCGCGCTGGGCAAGGAGCGATGGGCCGGCGCGGTGGACGCGGTGGGCAGCCACACGCTGGCCAACGTGTGCGCCACGACCAAGTACGGCGGCACG
This sequence comes from Burkholderiaceae bacterium, assembly GCA_036525975.1. Classification (GTDB taxonomy): domain Bacteria; phylum Pseudomonadota; class Gammaproteobacteria; order Burkholderiales; family Burkholderiaceae_E; genus Quisquiliibacterium. The sequence continues at coordinate 847 of DATCZK010000121.1, forward strand.
GTGGCCGCCTGCGGCCTGGCGCAGGGCATGGACTTTCCGGCCACGGTGGCGCCGTTCATCCTGCGCGGCGTCACGCTCGCGGGCGTGGACAGCGTGTACTGCCCGCAGCCGTTGCGCCGCCGGGCCTGGGACCGTCTCGCGACCGACCTCGACGCCGCGCTGCTCGAGTCGATCACGACCGAGATCCCGCTCGCCGAGGCGATCGCGACCGCGCCCAGGCAGCTCGCCGGCGCGGTGCGCGGGCGCGTCGTGGTGGACGTGAACCGCTGAGGCCTATGCGCCACGACCCGGCCGCGCGACGCCGCGCGCAGCGATTCGCCCGGCGACACGGCACCCGACCCACACCGCAAACCAACCGCAGGCTCCCGTCATGACCCGAGCGCCGATCAGCCGCTACCCCGTGCCCGAGATCAAGGACATGCCCGAGGACATTCGCGAGCGGGTGCTCGCGGTGCAGGAGAAGTCCGGTTTCGTGCCGAACGTGTTCCTCGCCCTCGCGCACCGGCCCGACGAGTTCCGCGCGTTCTTCGCGTACCACGACGCGCTGATGGAAAAGCCCGGCGGCCTCGCGAAGGCCGACCGCGAGATGATCGTGGTGGCCACCTCGGGCGTGAACGACTGCCAGTACTGCGTGGTGGCGCACGGCGCGATCCTGCGCATCCGCGCGAAGAACCCGCTGCTGGCCGACCAGGTGGCGATCAACCACCGCAAGGCCGACGTCACGCCGCGCCAGCGCGCGATGCTCGACTTCGCGATCAAGGTCACCGAGGATTCGAAGTCGATCGGCGAGGCCGACTTCGAGGCGCTGCGCGCGCACGGCTTTTCCGACGAGGACATCTGGGACATCGCGGGCATCTCGGCGTTCTTCGGCCTGAGCAACCGGATGGCCAACTTCATGTCGATGCGCCCGAACGACGAGTTCTACCTGCTCGGGCGGGTGCCGCGATGATCGGGCGCGCGTTCCGATGAGCGCCCGGGAGGCCGCGAGCGCGGGCGCGCGCGCCAGCGAGGCGATCGCGCGCATCGTCGCGCTGTTCGATCGGCTCGGCGGCCGCGCCTACGCGGGCGAGCCGGTCACGCAGCTCGAGCACGCGCTGCAAAGCGCCGCGCTCGCGCAGGCCGCCGGCGCGCCGCAGGCGCTGGTCGCGGCCGCGCTGCTGCACGACATCGGCCACCTCCTGAACGACGAGGGCGAGACGCCCACCGCGCGCGGCGTCGACGACCTGCACCAGTTCCACGGCGCGAAGTTCCTGCGCGCGGCCTTCGGGCGGGCCGTGGCCGAGCCGGTGCGGCTTCACGTCGAGGCCAAGCGCTACCTCTGCGCCACGCGGCCGGGCTACTACGACAGCCTCAGCGCCGATTCCAGGCGCAGCCTCGCGCTGCAGGGCGGGATCCACGACGCGGCCGGCGCCGAGGCATTCGCCCGCAACGCCTTCGCCGACGACGCGACCAAGCTCAGGCTCTGGGACGACCAGGCCAAGGTCGCCGGCATGCCGACGCCCTCGCTCGCGGACTACCTGCCGCTACTCGAGCGCGTCGCGCGCGACGCCCGCCCGGCGTAGGCTGGGCAGGCCGATCCCGACCGCGTCGAACCCGCCGTCCACGGCGAGGGTCTGCCCGTTCACGTAGCCGGCCTCGTCGCTGCAAAGGAACCAGACCGCGGCGGCGATCTCCTCCTCGGTGCCGTAGCGGGCGAGCGGGATCGCGTCGTGGTAGTCGGCGCGGATGTCGGCGCTGTGCACGGCCTTGGCCATCGCGGTGTCGACCGGGCCGGGGGCGATCGCGTTCACGCGGATTCCGGCGGCGCCGAGCTCGGCGGCCTGCTGCTTCGTGAGGTGGATCAGCCCGGCCTTGCTGGTGCCGTAGGCCACGCGCAGCGTGCTGGCGCGCAGGCCCGAAATCGACGCGATGTTCACCACGCTGCCGCCGCCGCCGCGCAGCATCAGCGGCGCGCAGGCCTGCGTGCACAGGAACGGCCCGGTGAGGTTCACCGCGAGCACGCGCTCCCACTCCTCGGGCGTGGTGTGCAGGATCGGCTTGAACACGGCGGTGCCGGCGTTGTTCACCAGCGCGTCGAGGCGGCCGAAGCGCCCGTGCAGCTGGCGCACCGCGCGCGCGACCTGGTCGGCGAAGGCAACGTCGCACTCGAGCGCGAGCGTGCTCTGGGGCGCGTCGAGCCCGGCCATCGCGCGCGCGAGCTCGGGCGCGTCGATGTCGAGCAGGCCGACGCGCCAGCCCCCCGCGAGAAAGCGGCGCGTCACCGCGAGGCCGATGCCGCGCGCGGCACCGGTGACCAGCGCGACCGGGGACGCGAGCGGCTTGGAAGGGCTCGGGTTCGACGGATTCATCGCGCGATTGTAGGCTGGGCGCCGGGCCCGCGCAGGCGAATGGCGATAAGCTGCGGCCTGCGCGGCCGGTTCCGGTTCGCGGCCCGGTTCGCAGGGGGAATCATGATGGCGTCGAAAGACATCCGCGCGACGCGGCTTGGCCCGTGAACCGTCTCGGTCTGGCGTTCGTGCTGTCGCTGGGCACCGTGGTGTCGAACTCGTTCGCGCGCTTCGCCTACGCGCTGGTGTTGCCGGCGATGCGCGACGAGCTGGGCTGGAACTACTCGCTCTCGGGAGCGCTCAACACCGCGAACGCGATCGGTTACCTCGCGGGCGCGGTGCTCACGCGCGCGCTCGTCAACCGCGTGGGCAACCGCGTCCTGTTCGTCGCGGGCCTGCCGGTGACCGCGCTCGCGCTGCTCGGCACCGGGCTGACCGCGGACTTCGCGGTGCTCTGCGCGCTGCGCGCGCTCGCGGGCATTGGCGGCGCGGCCGTGTTCATCTGCGGCGGCGCTCTGTCGGGCAACGTCTTCCCGGACGACCCCCGGCGCGCGACGATGGCGATCACGGTGTTCTTCGCCGGTTCCGGGGTGGGGCTGGTCGCCTGCGGCGTGGCGATCCCGCTGTTGCTCGAGCACGGCGGAAGCGCCGCGTGGCCGCAGGCCTGGGTCGCGATGGGGGTGGCGTCGGCGGCGATCGCCGTGGCATCGTCGGTCGCCGCGATGCGCATCGCCGAGCCCGCCGTTCCGGGCCGCCGCGCGGTGGCCGAGGCGCGCTGGCCGACGGCCGCGTTCACCGCCGCGCTCGCCGCGTACCTCGCGTTCGCGCTCGGCTACATCGGCTACATGACCTTCGTGGTCGCCTGGATGCGCGAGAACGGCGCCGACACCGTCGACGTGATCCTCGTGTGGAGCCTGCTCGGCCTGGCGACGCTGGCCGCGCCGTGGCTCTGGCGGCGGCCCTTCGAGCGCTGGCGCGGGGGGCGGCCGATGGCGGCCGTGCTCGCGGTGCTCAGCGCCGGGGCCTGGCTGCCGCTCGCGTCGGCGTCGCTGCCGGCGATGCTGGCGTCGGCGGCGCTGTTCGGCGCGGCGATGTTCTCCGCGCCCGCCGCCGTGAGCACGCTGGTCAAGAACAGCCTCGCCAAGCCCGCGTGGGGATCGGCGATGGCCACCTTCACGATCGTGTTCGCCGCGGGGCAGATCGCGGGGCCCACCGTGACGGGCTGGCTCGCCGACCTCTACGGCTCGCTCAGGCCGGGGCTCGCGCTGTCGGTGGCGGTGCTGGTCGCCGGCGCGGCGGTGGCGCTCGCGCAGCGCGAGCGGCGCGCGCCGCGCTGATCGGCGCTCAGCCCTGCCACACCGACCACCCCTGGTCGCGCAGGTCCTGCGCGAGCTCGCGCTCCATCTCGAGCGCGGCGCGGTAGGGCATCGGGTTGAACACCGCGTAGATCTCCGGCATCAGTCGCAGGCCGTACTTCATCGCGAAGCGGTTGGCCCGCACGCCGGCCTTGTGGTGGTCGAAGCGCTGTTGCGGCGACAGGCCGGTGCAGCCGACGTACACGCAGGGCATGAAGCGGTCGAAGCGCGGGTTGGCGGCGACGAAGCGCGCCTCGTAGAGCACGTCCTTGTGCAGCTCGATCACGTAGACGCTGTGGTGGTGTCTGGCGCGGCGCATCGGGCGGCAATCGTATCAGCGCGCGCGGCGAAGCCTCGCTTCGAGCGCCCCGGCTGGGCCGGGCGCGCCTAGAATGGCCGCGCGGGGCGGCTCGAGCCGTTTCGCGGTCTTGAATCAGAGACGGACACCCGCATGCGCCAGGACGATCCCCCCGAGAAAGACGCGCCCCGCGAGAGCTCCGCGTTCAAGAGCCGCCCCGGCCTGGAGCGGCTGGTGAACGCGACCCGATACTCGATGGCCGGGCTCGCCGCCGCCTGGCGCGACGAGTCGGCGTTCCGCCAGGAGCTCGCGCTGTGCGCGGTGCTGTTGCCGCTGGGGCTTTGGCTCGGCGACACCGGCGTCGAGCGCGCGCTGCTGGTCGCGCCGCTCGTGCTGGTGCTGGTCGTGGAACTGCTCAATTCGGCGATCGAGGCGGTGGTCGATCTCGCGTCGCCGCGGCACCACGCGCTCGCCGCGCGGGCCAAGGACCTCGGCAGCGCCGCCGTGTTCGCGTCGCTCGTCCTGGTCGCGGCGGTCTGGGGGCTCGTGCTGCTCTAGCGCGGCCAGCGTGCCGTTGGGGCCGGGCACGCGCTGCGCTTGGCACGCCCGCGCCAGGCCGCGGCCGCGGCACCGGCCGGCGTTGCGATAACGCGTTGACACCTGCGCGCGCGCGCCGCATCCTGAATCGGAGTTCAGGCGCTGCGAGCGCATTCGCGAGGAGCATTCAGGTGAGCCTTTCGGAACGCGTGCAGGATCGAGCCACGCCCGCGCGGCCCGAACTCGAGGCCGGGAACATCGGCCGGGTGGTGGCCGTGCGCGGCAACGTGGTGGACGTGCGCTTCGAGCGCGCGCTGCCGGCGCGGCTGAACGCGCTTCGCGCCGGCGCCGACGGCGAGGTCGTGCTCGAAGTGGCCTCGCACCTCGAGGCCGGGTTGGCGCGCTGCATCGCGCTCACGCCCACGCGCGGCCTCGCGCGCGGCACCGCCGTGCGCGACACCGGCGCGATGCTCGAGGTACCGGTGGGCGAGGCCCTGCTCGGCCGCATGCTCGACGTGTTCGGCAACCCGATCGACGGCGGACCGCCGATCGAGGCCGCCGACCGCCTGCCGATCCACCGCCCGGCGCTGCCGCTCGCGCGCCGCCTCACCTCGCAGGAAGTGTTCGCGACCGGGATCAAGGTGGTCGACCTGCTCGCGCCGCTCGAGCGCGGCGCCAAGAGCGGGCTGTTCGGCGGAGCGGGCGTCGGGAAGACCGTCCTGATCAGCGAGATGATCCACAACGTCGTGGGCCGTTACGCCGGGGTGAGCCTCTTTTGCGGCATCGGCGAGCGCAGCCGCGAGGCCGAGGAGCTCAACCGCGAGCTGCGCGACGCCGGCGTGCTCGACAAGACCGTGATGATCTTCGGGCAGATGAACGAGCCGCCGGGTGCGCGCTTTCGCGTCGGCATGGCCGCGCTGTCGATCGCCGAGCACTTCCGCGACACGCTGGAGACCGACGTGCTGGTGCTGGTCGACAACATCTTCCGCTTCGTGCAGGCGGGCGCCGAGGTTTCGGCGCTGATGGGGCGCATCCCCTCGCGCGTGGGCTACCAGCCCACCCTCGCGTCCGAGCTCGCCGAGCTCGAGGAGCGGATCGCGAGCTCGCGCACCGGCTCGGTCACCTCGGTGCAGGCCGTTTACGTGCCGGCCGACGACCTCACCGACCCTTCGGCCACGCACACCTTCGCGCACCTGTCCACCTCGATCGTGCTGTCGCGCCGGCGCGCCAGCCAGGGCCTGTACCCGGCGGTCGACCCGCTGCAGTCGAACTCGAAGATGCTCAGCCCCGCGATCGTGGGCGAGCGGCACTACCGCGTTGCGCAGGGCGTGCGCAAGGCGCTCGCCGAATACGAGGAGCTCAAGGACGTGATCTCGGTGCTGGGCATCGAGGAGCTCTCGCGTCGCGACCGCGACACGGTGAGCCAGGCGCGGCGCCTCGAGCGGTTCCTCACGCAGCCGTTCTTCACCAGCGAGCACTTCACCGCGCGCGCGGGGCGCAGCGTGGCGCTCGAGGCCACGGTGCAGGGCTGCGAGCGCATCCTCGAGGGGCGCTACCGCGACGTGCCCGAGGCGTCGCTGTACATGATCGGCGAGATCGACGAGGCCGGGCATGGGCGCTGAGCGATCCGGCTTCGAGCGCGGGCGCGACCGTCCGGTCGAACCTGCCGAGCCGCGCGCGCGCGCGACCGCGACGATGCGGCTCAGGGTGTTCGAGCCCACCCGCGCGGTGGTCGACGAGCGCGCGCTCAAGGTGGTGGCCGAGGCGGCCGACGGCATGTTCTGCCTGCTGCCGCGGCACGTGGATTTCACCGCCGCGCTGGTGCCCGGCATCCTGTACTTCGACGACCACGAGGGCAGGCCGCGCTACGTGGCGGTGGACGAGGGCATGCTGGTCAAGCGCGGCGCCGACGTGCTCGTCTCGTGCTACCAGGCCGTCGCCGGCCGCGACCTGGACGAACTGCAGCGCATGGTCACGGCGCGATACCTCGAGCTCGACGAGGACGAGCGCCTGGGGCGCAGCGCGCTGGCGCGGCTCGAGGCCGGCGCGCTGCGCGGCCTGGTCGACCTCGAGCAGCGGGGGCGCCATGGCTGAACCCGGCCGCGATCGCGCCGACCCGGGCGTGCCCGGTTCGGGTTTCGGCAACGACGTTGCCCGAAAGGCCGAACGCCGGCGCATCGCCGAGCAGCAGGGCCGGCGCAGCATCTGGTTCTCGCTCGGGATGTTCGGGCTGGTGGGGTGGTCGGTGGCGCTGCCCACGCTGCTCGGGCTGGGGCTGGGCGTGTGGCTCGACCGCAGCTATCCGTCGGACAGGCTGTCGTGGACGCTCACGCTGCTGGTGGTGGGCGCGGCGGCGGGGTGCGCGAACGCGTGGCACTGGGTGAGGAGCGAGAGCCGTGATCGCTGAGCGCACGACGGCCCGAGGGCACGGCGCGGGGGGCGCGCGATGCAGCTGGCGCTGACGATCGCCGCCGCGCTCGCGGCCGGGCTGGCGCTGGGCGCGCTGTACTTCGGCGCGCTGTGGCAGACGCTGGCGCGGCTGCCGGGCGCGCGCAGCCCCGGCCTGCTGATGGCGGCGAGCCTGCTGGGGCGCATCGCGGTGCTGCTCGCCGGCCTGTTGCTGCTGGCGCGATGGGGCGGGTGGCTCGCGCTCGGTTGCGCGCTCGCCGGAATCGTGGTCGCGCGCACGCTGGTGTTGCGCCGCGTCGGCCCCAAGAGCGGCGCGCCGGGGAGGCCCGCGTGATCTCGCCCGACTCGGTCGTCTTCTGGCAGATCGGGGCGTTCGCGGTCTCGGCAACGCTGGTCTACACCTGGGCGCTGATGTGGCTGCTGGCACTGGGCTCGTGGCTCGTCACGCGCAGGCTCAGCGGCGAACTCGCGCTCTCGCGCTGGCAGAACCTGCTCGAGGTGCTGGTCGCGGGCATTCGCGAGCAGATTCGCGAGGTCTCGCGGCAGCCGCCGGACCCGTACCTGCCGTTCGTGGGAACGCTGTTCGTGTTCATCGCGGCGGCCAACCTGCTGGCGGTGGTGCCGGGCTACGCGCCGCCCACCGCCTCGCTCTCGACCACCGCCGCGCTCGCGATCGCGGTGTTCGTCGCGGTGCCGGTGTTCGGCATCGCGCGCGAGGGGCTGCGCGGCTACCTCGGGCACTACCTTCGCCCCTCGGTGTTCATGCTGCCGTTCAACCTGATCGCCGAGGTGTCGCGCACGATCGCGCTGGCGGTGCGGCTGTACGGAAACATCATGAGCGGAACGGTGATCGCCGCGCTGCTGCTGAGCCTCGCGCCGTTCTTCGTGCCGGTGGCGATGCAGTTGTTCGGCCTGCTGATCGGCATCGTGCAGGCGTACATCTTCGCGGTGCTCGCGATGGTCTACATCGCGTCGGCCACGGCCGCGCACCGCGACGGCGGCGATGCCGGGCCCGCGGGCCCGGCGCGAAGCGGCGCGGCGCGAGCCAGCCCGGAGCAGCGCAATTCGAACGGAGGCCAAGATGGATGAAGCAACCTTGATCGGCCTGGTGTCGGTGTTCACGGCCGGGCTCACGATCGCGATCGGGTCGATCGCGCCCGCGATCGGCGAGGGCAGGGCCGTTGCGCAGGCGCTGGCGGCGATCGCCCAGCAACCCGACGCCTCGAACACGATCACGCGCACGCTGTTCGTGGGGCTGGCGATGATCGAATCGACGGCGATCTACTGTTTCGTCGTCGCGCTGATCCTGTTGTTCGCGAACCCGTTCTGGGACCAGGCGATCGCGCGCGCGGGGGGCTGAGTCGTGAGCATCGACTGGTTCACCGTTGCCGCGCAGCTGATCAACTTCCTCGTTCTCGTCTACCTGCTCAAGCGCTTCCTCTACGAGCCGGTGGTCGCGGCGATGGCCGCGCGCGAGAAGCGGATCGCGGACCGGATCGCGCAGGCCGCCGATCGGGAGCGCGAGGCCAACGAGCGGCAGCAGGCGCTCGGCGCGAAGCTCGCCGATCTCGACGCGCGCCGGGACGAACTCGTGGGCGAGATGCGCGCGCAGGTCAACGCCGAGCGCCAGCGCATGCTCGACGCGCTGCGCGCCGAAGTCGCGGGCGAGCGCACGCGCTGGCGAGAGGACGTGGAGCGCGAGAACGCGGCGTTCGCGCAAGAGCTGCGCGGCGAGGTCGCCGACGCGGTGCTCGCGCTGAGCCGCCACGCGCTGGGCGAGCTGGCCGACGCGAAGCTCGAGCGCAGCGTCGTCGACCGGCTCGTGTCGCGGCTCGGCGCGCTGGAACCGGGGCAGAAGCGCCTGCTCGAGGCTTTCCGCGGGCCGGTGAGCGTGGCCACGAGTTTCGAGCTCGACGCCGAACAGCGCGGCGCGCTGGCGCGCGCGCTGCACGAGGCCGCCGGCGTGCCCGAGGCCGCCGAACGCGGGCTCGCGATCTCTTGGCGGCGCGACGCGAGCCTGGTGTGCGGCGCGCGCGTGCGCGCCGGCGACTTCGAGCTCGGCTGGGCGATCGACGACTATCTCGACCAGGTGCGCGAGCGCGTGGGCGCGCGCCTCGCCAGCGAGCACCGGTAGGCCACCCGATGACGGGCGCGCTGAGGTCGGCTGCGCGCGAGGCGCTCGCGGCGATCGGGGCGTCGCTCGAGGGCGCGATGCCCGGGCCGCGCGTGCTCGAGACCGGCACGGTGGTGGAGGTGGGGGGCGGGGTTGCGCGCGTGAGCGGGTTGCGCGGGTTGCGCGCCGAGGAACTGGTGCAGATGGCCGGCGGCGCGCTCGGGATCGGCTTCGAGCTCGGCGCCGAGCACGTGGGCGTGCTGCTGCTGGGCGGGGCCGAAGCAGTGGGCGCCGGCACGACGGCGAGGCTCACGGGGCGGATCGTCGACACGCCGGTGGGCCGCGGGCTGCTCGGGCGCGTGATCGACGCGACCGGGCGCGCGCTCGACGATCTCGGCCCGCTGCGCGACGTGCAGCGCTGGCCCGTGGAGCGGCCGGCGCCCGCGATCCTCGCTCGCGCGGCGGTGAGCGAGCCGCTGCTCACCGGCATCAAGGCGGTCGACGCGCTGGTGCCGATCGGTCGCGGCCCGCGCGAACTGATCCTGGGCGATCGCCAGACCGGCAAGACCACGATCGCCCTGGACGCGATGATCGGCCAGCGCGATTCGGGCGTGCTGTGCGTGTACTGCGCGATCGGCCAGCGCGGCACCGACGTCGCGCGCGTGGTCGAGGCGCTGCGCGCGCACGGCGCGATCGATCGCACCGTGATCGTGGTGGCCGCGGGCGACGACCTGCCGGGGCTGCAGTTCATCACGCCCTTCGCCGCGATGTCGATCGCCGAGCGTTTCATGGCCGACGGCGAGGACGTGCTGGTGGTGTTCGACGACCTCACGCGGCACGCGCGCGCGTATCGCGAGCTGTCGCTGCTGCTGCGACGACCGCCGGGCCGCGAGGCCTACCCCGGCGACATCTTCTACCTCCACGCGCGGCTGCTCGAGCGCGCCACCCGACTGCGCGCCGAGCTGGGCGGCGGGTCGATCACCGCGCTGCCGATCGTGGAGACGCAGGGACAGAACCTCTCGGCCTACATCCCGACGAACCTGATCTCGATCACCGACGGACAGCTCTACGTCTCGCCCGAGCTGTTCCGCTCGGGCCAGTTGCCCGCGATCGACGTCGGGCGCTCGGTCTCGCGGGTGGGGGGGAAGGCGCAGTATCGCTCGTACCGCGACGTGGCCGGCGAGCTCCGGCTGGGGTACGCGCAGTTCGAGGAGCTGGAGGCGTTCTCGCGATTCGCCACCCGGCTCGACGCCGACACCCGCGAGACGATCGAGCGCGGGCGCCGGATTCGCGCGGTGCTGTGCCAGCCGGCGCACGCGACGCTGTCGCCGGCCGACCAGCTGGTCGCGATCAAGTCCGCGCTCGACGGGCTGTTCGACGCGATCGACGCCGCGCAGGTGGCGCGGGCCGAGTCGGCGATGCGCGCGCAGGTGCGCGCCCGGTGCCCGCAACTTTGCCAGCGGCTCGACGCGGGCGCGAGCTTGGACGACGCGGGCTGGGGCGAGCTGATGGCGGCGGCTCGCGCCTCGCTGCGCGAGATCGGGGGCGGCGATGGAGAGCCTTGAGCAGCTGCGCGCGCGCTTCGAAACGCTCACCGAACTGCGCTCGCTGGTGGGCACGATGAAGGCGCTCGCCGCGGTGGGCGTGCACCGGCTCGACGAAGCGGCGCGGTCGGTCGGGCAGTACGACCGCACGATCGAGCACGGCCTGCACGTGGTGCTGCGGGCGAGCCCCGGCGAGCCGGCGCGCGGCGCGGCGCGGCACGGCGCGGCGCGCCGCGGCCCGCGCGCAGTGATCGTGTTCGGCTCCGATCACGGCCTGTGCGGCCGGTTCAACGAAGACCTGCTCGACTTTGCCGCCGGCCGGCTGGAGGCGCTCGCGCCCGAAGAGCGAGAGCTGCGCGTGCTCGCCGTGGGCGCGCGCGCGGCGGCGCTGCTCGAGGGCGCGGGGCACCGGCCCGAGCAGGAATTCGTCGTTCCCGGCACCCCGGAGGCGGCCACGCGCAGCGTGCGCCAGATCCTGCTGGCGGTGGAACGCTGGCGCGACGCGGGGGTGCAGGAGGTGGCGATGGTGCACCAGAGGCCGCGCCCCGACGGGCGCTGCCGGCCCGTCCTGGCCCGGCTCCTTCCGGTCGCGCCGCACCGTTTCCGCCGCATCGGCCAGGCCCGATGGGAGTCGCGCACGCTGCCCACCTTCACGATGGACCGCGCGGCCCTGCTCGCCGCGCTGCTGCGCCAGTATTTCTTCGTCTCGGTGCTGCGCGCGCAGATCGAGTCGATCGCGGCCGAGAACGCGAGCCGCCTCGCGGCGATGCAGGCGGCCGAACGCAGCCTCGAGGAGCGCGGCGACGCGTTGCTGGCCGAACTGCGTCACAGGCGCCAGGAGGCGATCACGACCGAGCTGCTCGAGATCGTGTCCGGCTTCGAGGCCCTGGGCGGCGAGGCTAGTGGGCGGGAGGGCGCCCGCGCTCCTTGACCGTGATCCGCCACAGCGTGCGCGGGTCGTTCGGGTCGGTGAGGGTGGCCGAGTGCAGCAGCGACGCGTTGTCCCAGACCACCACGTCGCCCACGCCGTACGAAAGGCGGTAGACGTACCTGGGCTGGGTCGCGTGGCGCTTGAGCTCGTCGAGCAGCGCGCGCGCCTCGTCGTCGGGCATGCCCTCGATGCCGAACGAGCTGCCCGAGACGGCGTAGAGCGCCATCCGGCCGGTGACCGGGTGCGCGCGCGCGATGCGGTGGCGCACCCAGGCCATCCGGGCCTCCTGTTGCTGCGTGAGCACCGAGGCCACCGTGCGCGAGCGCTTGTCGAGGTCGTCGCGGTTGCCGTAGTGGTGCAGCGCGACCAGGCCGTCGATGCGTTTCTTCATCGCGTCGGGCAGGTCGTCGTAGGCCGCCTGCTGGTCGGCGAACAGCGTGTCTCCGCCGCGCGAGGGCACCTGGATCGAATACAGGGTGGTGGCGCGCGCGGGTTCGTCGAGGTACGAGTAATCGGTGTGGAAGTAGGTGCCCCCGTCGGCCAGGCCCGTGGGCTCGCCGTTTCGCCGCACGTTCGAGAGCACGAGGATCTCGGGGTGCTCGGCGTGGTGGAACTGGTCGATCACGTGCGGCTCGGGCGGGCCGATCCGGCGCGCGAAGTCGAGGAACTCGCGCGCGCCGATCCGCTGGCCGCGCATCACCAGCAACTGCCCCGCGAAGAACGCGCGCATCAGTTCGCTGAACGCGTCGTCGGTCAGCGGGCGCGAGAGGTCGACGCCGCTCGCCTCCACCCCGAAGCCCGGCGTCAGCTTGCGCAGTTCAATCGCCACCCCGCCATCTCCCGCAACAGTCGAGCCCGCAAGACGATGCCCGAGCGCGCGGGTCGCCCCTGCGGCGCGCCCGCTCGAGCGCAAGGCCGCATCGTACCCCGGCCGCGCCCCGCCCGGTGGAGAAGGCGCGGGTCGGGGCGCCGCGGCGCGCTAGCCGCCGCACGATTCCCGCAGGATCGGGTTGTCGATCTCGCGCGCGAGCAGGCGCGCGGCGCCGGCGCTGGCCTTCTCGCCCAGGGCCGCGCGGTGCAGGTGAGCGCGCACGGTCAGCTCGCGCATCTCGCATCGCCCGGTGAGCTCGAGCAGCTCGTCCACCCAGGCGCGCGCCTGCGGCATCCGCTGTTGCACGGCCAGCCCGCAGAGCACGTCGAGCGCGTACGCCTTGCCCCAGAGATAGGCGTCGGGCAGGCGCACGCAGCGCGCGAGCGCGTCCACGAGCAGCTCCGCCGCCCGCCGCGGCTCGCCGCGCGCGATCGCGACCCGCCCGAGCCCGCGCCCGGCGATCCCTTCCCAGCAGGGGTCGTCGAGCTGGCGGCCGAGCGCGTAGGCGTGCTCCAGGCGCTCGCTCGCCGCGTCGATCTCGCCGCGCGCGAGGTCGACTTCGGCGCGCAGCGATTGCGGCCAGGGCACGAACGCCGTCCACTCCTTGCGCGCGAGCGCCAGCGACCCGTCGAGCGCCGTGGCGGCGGCGTCGAGGTCGCCGCACATCAGGTGCACGCGCCCCAGCATCGACTGCACGTACGCCGTTTGCCTCGCGTCACCGGCGGCTTCGGCGAGCGCGAGCGCGTCGCGCAAGGAGGCCGCCGCGGCCGCGTAGCGTGCGGTGTCGCTGAGCACCGCGCCGTGCACCGCTGCGATGCGCGCGCGCTCGGTCCGGTCGTCGCCCGCGAGCGGCGCGGCGCGCCGCAGCCAGCCCAGCGCGCGCTCGTAGCGGCCGCGCAGGAACTCCACGTAGCCCAGTTCGCGGCAAGCCGCGGCGGCGAGCGACGGCGCCGCCTTCTCGCCCACGGCGAGCGCTTCGTGCAGCGCGGTCGCCCCCTCCTCGTCGCGCCCGCGCGCGGCGTGCACCAGCGCGCCCCCCAGCGCGATGCGCGCGCGCGCGCGCAGCACCGCGTCGCCGAGAGCGTCGGCCTCGCGAATCGCGCGCCTGAGGCACTGCAAGCCGGCTTCCAGCACGCCGGCTTCGATCGCGGCCTTGCCGGCGTCCAGCTGCGCGAGCACGCCGGCGCGACCCGTTGCCGGGGCGGCCGTGGGCGCGGCGGTCGACGTGCGCATCGCGAGCTCGAGCGACTCGCCGGGCTGCACGCCGAGTTCGCGCTGGAAGAGTTCCCGGCAAGCGGCGGCCTGCCGCGCGGCCCCCACGCCGTCGCCGGCGGCGCCGAGGCTGCGCACCAGTAGCGCCTGGTAGTTCTCGTCGAGCGGATTGAGCTGCACGAGGCGCCCGGCGAGTTCCGCCGCCTCGTTCGCGGCGCCGGCCGCGAGCCGGGCCAGCGCGGCCTCGTGCAACACCGCCTCGGTGCAAGCCTGCACGCGCCGGCGCTCGGTTGCGAGCCAGACCTCGAACGAGGGGCTGCTGGCGAACTTCATCCCCTCGAGCAGGGTGTGGCCCAGTGCGGGCACCCGGATCGCGTCGGCCCAGCTGCCGCCGACCACGGCGTCGACGTCGACGCGCGCCGACCGGGGCAGCGACAGCGCGAGCGCATGGCCCCGCAGACCGGTCACGCCGAGCAGGCTCCGCAGCTGGCTCAGGTTCCACCGCAGCGCGGCGAGCGGATCCTCGGCCTCCTCGAACAGCAGCGACGCGAGATGGGCGCGGCTCACCGGGGCCTTGCGCAGCAGCAGGTACGCGAGCAGCCCCCAGACCTTGTTGCCGCGCGGCGCCGCAACGGTCTTGCCGTCGCGCTCCACGCGCGCGGCTCCGAGCAGGTAGATGGCGAGGCCCATGGGCGTGATCGTCTCCCAGGGCCCGCCGCCGCGCAACCGCGCCGTCAGGCTTCGGCCGTGCTCAGGTCGATCGTGGCAGCGACCCGAGCGACGCTGTCGGCCGGGAACCCGCCGCGCCTGGCGTGCTCGCGAACCAGGTCTTCGTTCGCCGCGTTGTAGACGCAGTAGATCTTGTCGCCCGTGATGTAGCTGTGCAGCCACTGCACGTCGGTGCCGAGCTCCTGCAGGACGCCGCGGGACTTCTGCGCGATCGCCTGCAGTTCCTGGGCCGTTGCGTTGCCGATTCCGGGAACCGCGCGTTCGATGACGAATTTGGGCATGACTGCTCCTCGAGGGTGGGTTGGAGGCCCGACGATGCCCGTGCCGCGTGTGAGCCAGCGTTTGACGTCCGCGGCCCGGTTTCGCGGGCCGGAGAGCGCCGCGCGCGGCGCCCGCCGCGGCGAACCCGGCTTTCGGTCCATAATTGCGCCAGCGCGCGCCGGCGAGCGCCGATTTGCGCCCTCTCCCACAGCCCACCACGACCCCGGCACATCATGACCAAACGACAGCGACTCGAGGGCGTGTTCTCGCCCGTGCTCACCCCGTTCAACGCCGACCGCTCGCCGGCGCCCGATCGCTACCTGCGGCACTGCCGCTGGCTCGTCGACCAGGGCGTGGGGCTGGCCGTGTTCGGCACCAATTCCGAGGCGGCGTCGCTGTCGCTCAAGGAGAAGATGGCGCTGCTCGACACGCTGCTCGCGGCCGGGCTCCCGGCCGGGCGCATGATGCCCGGCACCGGCGCCTGCGCGATCCCCGAGACGATCGAGCTCACGCGCCACGCGGTGCAGGGCGGCTGCGCCGGGGTGCTGATGCTCCCGCCGTTCTACTACAAGGGCGTGAGCGAGGAAGGCCTGTACCGCGCGTTCGCCAGCGTGATCGACGGCGTCGCCGACGAGCGCCTGCGCGTCTACCTCTACCACATCCCGCCGGTGTCGCAGGTGCCGATCACCCCCGGGCTGGTGGCGCGGCTGCTCAAGGCCTACCCGGGCACGGTCGCCGGCATGAAGGACAGCTCGGGCGACTGGAAGAACACCGCGACGATGCTCGAGCAGTTCCAGCCGCAGGGCTTCGACGTGTTCGCCGGCAGCGAGACCTTCCTGCTCGCAACGCTGCGCGGCGGCGGCGCGGGCTGCATCACGGCCACCGGCAACGTGAACCCGGGCCCGATCGTGGCGTTGTTCCGCCACTGGCAGGACGCCGACGCGGACGAGCGCCAGGCCGGGCTCGACGCCACGCGCGCGGTGTTCCAGAAGTTCCCGATGATCCCCGCGATGAAGGCGGCGATCGCGTGGAAGTCGGGCAACGACGCGTGGGGCACGGTGCGCCCGCCGCTGGTGGAACTGAACGCCGAGCAGCGCGGCGCGCTGCAGGCCGCGCTCGACGCGGTGGGCTTCCAGATGCCGAACGCCGCGGCGCTGGCCTGAAGGGCGCCGGCGCGCGCTACTCCACCGTAACGCTCTTGGCCAGGTTCCTCGGCTTGTCCACGTCGGTGCCGCGCGCCAGCGCGCCGTGATACGCGAGCAGCTGCAGCGGCACCACGTGCAGGATCGGCGAGAGCAGCCCGGCGTGGTCGTCGAGGTTGACGATGTTCACGCCGTCCGAGGGCTCGATCAGCGTGTCGCGGTCGGCGAAGATGAACAGCTCGCCGCCGCGCGCGCGCACCTCCTGCAGGTTGCTCTTCAACTTCTCGATCAGCGAGTCCCTGGGCGCGACCACCACCACCGGCATCTGCGAGTCGACCAGCGCGAGCGGGCCGTGCTTGAGCTCGCCGGCGGCGTAGGCCTCGGCGTGGATGTAGGTGATCTCCTTCAACTTCAGCGCGCCTTCCATCGCGATCGGGAAGTGCACGCCGCGCCCCAGGAACAGCGCGTGCTCCTTGGTGGCGAAGCGGTTGGCCCAGTGGCGAATCACCGGCTCGCACTCGAGCACGCGGTTCATCGCCGCGGGCAGGTGGCGCAGCTGGGCGAGCAGCTCGCGCTCGCGCTCGGCGGTGAGCCGGCCGCGCATCTTCGCCAGCACCATCGTGAGCACGAACAGCGACGCGAGCTGGGTCGTGAAGGCCTTGGTGGAGGCGACGCCGATCTCGGGGCCCGCCCGCGTGAGGAAGCGCAGGCGGCTCTGCCGGATCAACGCTGATTCGGGCACGTTGCAGATCGTGAGCGTGTCCTCGAGCCCGAGCGCTTTCGCGTGCTGCAGCGCTGCGATCGTGTCGGCCGTTTCGCCCGACTGCGAGACCGTGATCACCAGCGTGCCGGGGAGCGGCACCGACTGGCGGTAGCGATACTCGCTCGCGATCTCCACGTTGGTGGGGAGCCGCGCCACGTCCTCGAGCCAGTACTTGGCCACGAGCCCGGCGTGGTAGCTGGTGCCGCAGGCGAGGATCAGCACCTGCCGCGTGCGCTCGAACACCTGTGCGGCGTCGGCGCCAAAGAGGCCCGGCGACACCGACGAGGCCGACGCCACCATCTCGAGCGTGTTGGCGATCGCGCCCGGCTGCTCGAAGATCTCCTTTTGCATGTAGTGCGCGTGGTTGCCCAGCTCGATCGAGTCGGCCGAGAGCTGGCTCTCGATGATCGGGCGCTGGGCCGGGTTGCCGTCGCGGTCGCAGATCGAGTAGCCGTCGAGCCGGATCTCGACCACGTCGCCTTCCTCGAGGTAGGTCACGTACTTCGTGACCTGCAGCAGCGCCGAGGTGTCGGACGCGAGGAAGTTCTCGCCGGTGCCCGAGCCCGCGTTGCCCACGCCGAGCAGCAGCGGCGAGCCGCGGCGCGACCCCACCACCGTGTGCGGCTCGCGCGAGCTGATCGCGGCGATCGCGTAGGCGCCCTCGAGCTCGCCCACCGCTTTCTTCACCGCGTCGAACAGCTTCATCCCCTCGCTCACGTACGCGTGGATCAGGTGCGCCACCGCCTCGGTGTCGGTCTGCGAGTGAAACGCGTAGCCCAGCAGCTCGAGCCGCGCGCGCAGCGCCTCGTGGTTCTCGATGATGCCGTTGTGCACCACCGACACCTCCGCGCCCACGCTGATCGAGGCGTGCGGGTGCGCATTGGCTTCGGTGACGCCGCCGTGGGTGGCCCAGCGCGTGTGCGCGATGCCGGTGGGGGCGTCGGCGCCCACCTCGATCGCGCGCGCCGCGAGCTCCGACACGCGGCCCACCGAGCGCACGCGCTCCATCACGCCGCTCATCAGCGCCATGCCCGCCGAGTCGTAGCCCCGGTACTCGAGCTTGCGCAGCCCCTCGATCAGGATCGGGACCACGTTGCGTTGCGAGACTGCTCCGACGATTCCGCACATTGCCGCTGCTCCGTTGCGCGCCGCTCAGCGCGCCTTCTTCACGGGGCGCTTCCAGCCGCTCACCGTGACCTGCCTGGCGCGTGAAACGGTGAGCTCGCCCGCGGGCGCGTCGCGCGTGAGCGTGGTGCCCGCGCCCAGCGTCGCGCCCCGGCCAACGCGCACCGGCGCCACCAGCTGGGTGTCGCTGCCAATGAAGACATCGTCCTCGATCACGGTCTGGAACTTGTTGGCGCCATCGTAGTTGCAGGTGATCGTGCCGGCGCCCACGTTCACCCGCTTGCCGATCGTGGCATCGCCCACGTAGGCCAGGTGGTTGGCCTTCGAGTGCGCGGCCACCTTCGCGTTCTTCATCTCGACGAAATTGCCCACGTGCGTGTCTTCGCCCAGTTCGGTGCCGGGGCGCAGCCGGGCGTAGGGGCCGATGCGCGCGTTCGCGCCCACCAAGGCGCCCTCGATGTGCGTGAACGGCAGTATGCGCGCTCCTGGGCCGATGCGCGCGTCGCGGATGTGGCAGTTCGCACCCACGCTCGCGCCGTCGCCCACGCTCACCTCGCCCTCGAACACGCAGTTCACGTCGATCGCCACGTCGCGCCCGCAGCGAAGCGTGCCGCGCACGTCGATTCGCGCCGGGTCTGCGAGCGTGACGCCGGCTTCCATCAGCGCGTCGGCCAGGTTGCGCTGGTACACGCGCTCGAGCTCGGCGAGCTGGGCGCGGGTGTTCACGCCCAGCGTCTCCCAGGGGTGCGCGGGCTGCTCGGTCACGACCTGCACGCCGTCGGCCGCCGCCATCGCGATCACGTCGGTGAGGTAGTACTCCTGTTGCGCGTTGTCGTTCGAGAGGCGCTCGAGCCAGCCCTTGAGCCGCGCGGTGGGCGCGACCATGATGCCGGTGTTCACTTCGCGGATCGCGCGCGTGGCCTCGTCGGCGTCGCGCTGCTCGACGATGCGCGCCACGCTGCCGCCGGTGCGCACGATGCGTCCGTAGCCGGTGGGGTCGTCGAGGGTCACCGTGAGCAGCGCCAGGCGCTCGCCGCCCGCCGCGGCGCGCGCGAGGCGCGCGAGCGTGTCCGCCGAGGTGAGCGGCACGTCGCCGTAGAGGATCATCGTCGGCGCCGAGTCGTCGAGCTGCGCGGCCGCCTGCGTCACCGCGTGGCCGGTGCCCAGCTGCGGTTCCTGCAGCGCCCACGCCAGGTCGTGGGCACCGAGCGCCTCGCGGACCCGCTCGCCGCCGTGGCCATGCACGACAACGATGCGCGTGGGCGATAAACTTCGCGCCTGGTCGAGCACGTGGCCCAGCAGCGGTTTGCCCGCGAGCGCGTGCAGCGCCTTCGGCAGTTCGGAGCGCATGCGCTTGCCGAGGCCGGCCGCGAGGATCACGATGTTCATTTCTGCTTTTTTTTCAAGCGCTTACGCTGCATTGGCCAGAATTGTCGAAAATCTTAACACGCGCCTGATCGGGCGGTGTGTGTTGTTGTTCGCGGTGGCGCTCGGCTCGGCTTTCGGGCTGGGCGGGTGCTCGCTCACCCGCATCGGCTACCACTCGCTGCCCACGCTCGCGCAGTGGGAGATCAACCGCTACGTGGACCTCGACGAAGCCCAGCGCGCGCTCGTCGCGAGCCACCTCGAGCGCGTGCTGCACTGGCACCGCGGCGACGAGCTCGCGCAGTACGCGCGCTTCCTTCGCGGCCTCGACGCGCGGGTGCAGGCGCGGGTGGACCCGGCCGAAGTGGCGCGCGTGCGGGCCCGCGTGGAGCAGGCCTGGGGTGCGCTGGCCGAGCGGCTCGCGCCGGGCGTGGCGGAGCTGGCGCTC
Organism: Burkholderiaceae bacterium; assembly: GCA_036525975.1. Lineage (GTDB taxonomy): Bacteria > Pseudomonadota > Gammaproteobacteria > Burkholderiales > Burkholderiaceae_E > Quisquiliibacterium. The sequence continues at coordinate 20,277 of DATCZK010000121.1, forward strand.
ACGCTGCGCCCCGAGCAGATCGCGCAGATGCACCGACGCGTGGACGCGCTGCAGGCGAAGGCGCGCGAGCAGTACCTGCCGCGCGAAGGCGAGAGCCGCGACGACGCGCGCGCCAGGCGCGTGACCAAGCGCGCCGAGTTCTTCCTCGGCGACCTGCCCGAGCGGCAACTGGCCGAACTGCGCAGCCTCGTGGCCGCCTTCCCGGCGAGCGAGCAGGCGTGGCTGGCCGAGCGCGAGGCGCGGCAGCGCGAATTCGTGGCGATGCTCGATCGCCTGCGGGCCGAGCGGCCGCCGCCCGCCGAAGCCACCCGGATCGCCGGCGAGCACCTGCGCGCGATGTGGCAAAGCCGCGACGCCGCGCGGCGCGCGCTGCTCGCCGAGTCCGTAGCCGCGAGCGACGCGCTCACCGCGCGGCTGGTGGCCGGTGCCGGCGCCGACCAGCGCAGGCACCTGTCGAAGCGGCTGCGCGGCTGGGCCGAGGATTTCGAGGCGCTGTCCTCGCGCGTGCAGACCGCGGCGAACTGAGCCGCGCGTGCCACGCGCGCCGCGGCCCCGGGCGTCGCGCGCCGCGGCCCCGGGGCGGCGCGCGCGCGGGCTGGAACGCTCGCCCGACCGGGTCAGCCCGCGCCTGCGTTGGACACGCGCAGCCAGCCGCCGCTGGCGAACGCGCTCGCGCCGATCGCCTGTTCGGCGCGGATCAGCGCATTCCACTTCGCGGTGCGCTCGCCGCGCGTGATCGACCCGACCTTGATCTGGCGCGCGTTCCAGCCGATCGCCAGGTCGCAGATCGTCGTGTCCTCGGTTTCGCCCGATCGCGCCGACACGACCGCGCTCCAGCCCCTTCGCCTCGCCGCCTCGAGCGCGGCGAGCGACTCCGAGAGCGTGCCGGCCTGGTTGGGCTTGATCAGCGCCGCGTTGCACGCGCCCTGCGCGGCCGCCGCCTCGATCAGCGCCGCGTTCGTCACGACGAAGTCGTCGCCGATGATCTGCACGCGGGAGCCCCAGGCCTTCGTGAACGCGCGCATGCCCTGCTCGTCGTCCTCGGCGAGCGGGTCTTCGATCGAGCAGATCGGGTAGCGCTCCAGCCACCGCCCGAGCAGCTCGGCCATGCCGTCGCGGTCGACCGTGCGCTGCTCCAGGCCGAGGCGGTAGACGCCGCCGCTCCCGAACTCGCTCGCCGCGATGTCGAGCGAGATCGCAACCTCGTCGCCCGGCGCGTAGCCGGCAGCCTCGATCGATCGCAGCAGCGTCTCGATCGCCTGCTCGTTGGTGTCGAACATCGGCCACAGCCCGCCTTCGTCGGCAACGCCGCGAATCGCGCCGCGTTCGGCCATCAGCCGCGCGGCCGCGAGGTAGACCTCGGCGGTGATCTCGAGCGCCTCCTCCACGCTGGCGGCGCCGCGCGCGATCACCATCAGGTCCTGCACGTCGATGCGCCGGCCGGCGTGCGCGCCGCCGCCGAAGACCTGGATCTCGGGCAGCGGGATCGACACCGGGTTGCCGGCCGCGAGCGCGGCCCACAGCGGCTGCCGCACGCTCGCCGCGTGCGCGCGCGCGCACGCGATCGACGCGGCCACCGTCACGTTGCCGCCCAGCACGGTCTTCGCGGGGGTGCCGTCGAGCGACAGGAGCGCCGCGTCGGCGGCGAGCGGGGAGGCGAGCGACACGCCGCGCAGCGCGGGCGCGACCACGCGCCGCACCGCGTCGACGGCGTCGCGCACGTCGAGGCCGCCCAGCCGGTCGCCGCCGTCGCGCCGGTCGAGCGCCTCGCGCGTGCCGCGCGACGCGCCCGCCGGCGCGATGCCGAGCCCCACGCTGCCGTCCGACAGAGCGACCTCGACCTCGATCGTGGGGCGCCCGCGCGAATCCCAGACGCGCCTCGCAACGGTTCGTTCGATCAGCGGCTCGCCCATCGGCTCTCCTTCAAGGGGTCTTGCGCGGGTGCGATTGCGGCGCGAGGCAGGCGCGCGATTCGCGCCGCGCTCATGGCTCTGGCGCCGGCGGATTCGACGCGACGCAGTCGTGCCAGAGCGCGGCGAGCGCGTCGAGCGAGGCGTGGGCGCCCGTCGGCGCGGGCGTGCCCATCGAGGCGCGCGCGAAGTCGCGCACCAGCGCCTTGTTGCGCGCGCTGCGCAGGTACTCCACGGGCGACTTGCCGTCGATGCGCGCGAGCATCAGCGCCGGCAGCAGCGTTGCCGCGCGCGCCTCGAGTTCGCGCGCCGGTTCCCAGCGCACGCGCTCGAGGTAGGCGCGGGCGAGCGCGCGAAACGAGGCCTGATACGCGGCGTGGTGCGCGGGCCGCCACGCCGACTTGAGCAGCAGGTGGTTGAGGCAGAAGGCGAGGTCGAAGGCCGGGTCGCCGAACCACGCGCACTCGGCGTCGATCAGGATCGGGCCGGCGGGCCCGCACAGGATGTTCTTGGGGCTCACGTCGCCGTGCACCAGCACGCGGCGCGTGCCGGCGGTGCGCCGGGCGAGCTGCTCGAGCGCGGGCGCGAGGTCGGCGTGCACGCGCGCGGTGGCGAGCAGGTACGGCTCGAGCCGGATCGCGTGAAAGCTCGCGTCGGTGGCGAACCGGCGCGCGATCGCGGCGCTGTCGGCGCTCGCGGCGTGGATGGCGCCCAGGCGCGCCCCCACCTCGGCGGCGAAGGCGGGGTCGACCGCCCCGTCGCGCAGCCGCGCCTTCCAGGGCGGGTGCTCGTCGGGCGGGAGGTAGGGCATCGCGAACGCCAGCCCCTGCGCGTCCTCGGCGATCACGCGCGGCGCGCTGCCGGGGCAGGCGTCGTTCGCGAAACGCAGCCACGCCGCCTCGTAGCGGTTGCGCTGCACCGGCGCAAACCACGGCGCCGCCACCTTGAGCTGCGCGAGCGCGCGCTTCACGCACACCGGGCCTGCGGGCAGGTCCACCCGGTAGATGTCGGACGAGACCCCGCCCGCGAGCGGCGTGAGCGCGGGCGCCTCGCCCGGCGCGGCGAGCCCCATCCGCACGATCGCCGCCTCGATCGAACCCTCGCTCGTCACCCGGCCACCCCGATCCGCCCGCGCGCCCGCGCGCTCAGGCGAAGAGCGCGAGGAACACCTCGAGGGCAACCAGCGCTCCGACCGTGAACACGAACCAGCGCAGCCAGCGCTGCGTGCGGCGGTGCTCGCGCGCCAGCTCGCGCACCCAGCGTGGCGGCTCGTCGTCGCCGGCGGCGGCCCTGCGCGCGAGCGCCGCGTGCAGCAGGCGCGGCAGCTGCGGCAGCGTCTGCGACCACTGCGCGGCCTCGCGCTCCATCCGCGCGCGCAGGCCCGCCGGCCCGATCTGCTCGGCCATCCAGCGCTCGAGGAAGGGCTTGGCGGTGGACCAGAGGTCGAGGTCGGGGTCGAGCTGGCGGCCCAGCCCCTCGATGTTGAGCAGCGTCTTTTGCAGCAGCACGAGCTGCGGCTGGATCTCCACGTTGAAGCGGCGCGAGGCCTGGAACAGCCGCAGCAGCACGAGGCCGAGCGAGATCTGCGAGAGCGGGCGGTCGAACACCGGCTCGCAGCAGGCGCGCACCGCCGACTCGAGCTCCTCCACGCGCGTGCCCCGCGGCACCCACCCCGACTCCACGTGCAGCTCGGCCACGCGCCGGTAGTCGCGGCGGAAGAACGCGAGGAAGTTCTGCGCGATGTAGTCCTTGTCCACGTCCGAGAGCGCGCCCACGATCCCGAAGTCGAGCGCGATGTAGCGGTTGAAGTTCTCGCCCGAATCGCCCACCAGGATGTTGCCCGGGTGCATGTCGGCGTGAAAGAAGCCGTCGCGAAACACCTGCGTGAAGAAGATCTCCACGCCGTCGCGCGAGAGCTTCTTCAGGTCGATGCCGGCCGCGCGCATCCGCTCGATCTGGCTGATCGGGATGCCGCGCATGCGCTGCATCGTCATCACGTTGGTCGTGCACAGGTCCCAGTAGACCTCGGGCACGCTGAGCAGCCTCGAGCGCGCGAAGTTGCGCCGCAGCTGGTTGGCGTTGGCCGCCTCCCTCACCAGGTCGAGCTCGTCGTGCAGGTACTTGTCGAACTCGGCGATCACGTCGAGCGGGCGCAGCCGGCGCGCGTCGGCCGAGACACGCATGAACAGCGCGCCCGCGGTGCGCAGCAGCGCGAGGTCGCGGTCGATCATCTCGGCCATGCCCGGGCGCAGCACCTTCACCGCCACCTCGCGCCCGTCGGCGAGCGTGGCCAGGTGCACCTGCGCGATCGACGCCGAAGCCACCGGCTCGCGCTCGAAGCTCGCGAAGGCCTCGCTCACGCGTTTCCCGAGGCCGCGCTCGATCTCGGCGATCGCCCGGTCGCTGGGAAACGGCGGCACGCGATCCTGCAGCTTCGCCAGCTCGTCGGCGAAGTCGGGCGGCAAGAGGTCGCGGCGCGTGGAGAGCACCTGGCCGAACTTCACGAAGATCGGGCCGAGCTCCTCGAGCGCGCGGCGCAGCCGCTCGGCGCGCGGCATGCCCAGCGGGCGCCCGAAGCGCACCAGGCGCGCGATCGCGAGCGACCAGCGCGTGCCCATCGTTGCGGCGGCGCCGGTGGCGACGATCTCGTCGAGCCCGTAGCGCCAGGCCACCAGCGAGATCTTCGCGAAGCGCAGCAGCTGCACGTCGCTACCCCCCGCGGGCCTTCAGAGCGATCGGCGCGCGGGCGACACGCGCCTCGGGGGAGGCGGCCGCGAGCGCCCCCTCCGGAGCGGGCGACCCGAATGCGGCGCCCGGGGCCGGCGCGCCGATCACCGGGTCCGGGTCGAAGGCCTTGTCGCCGTCGGGCTCGGGCGAGTCGCCGGGCGCGATCGACGCGAAGTCGTGCAGCCCGCGGTCGAGCAGGTGCGAGGGCACCACGCGCGTGAGCGACGCGAAGATGTTCTCCACCCGGCCGGGGAAGCGCTTCTCCCACTCGCGCATCAGCTGCTTGACCTCGCGCCGCTTGAGCGTCTCCTGCGATCCGCACAGCGTGCACGGGATGATCGGGAACGCGCGCCACTGCGCGTACGCGGCGAGGTCGCTCTCCTTGACGTACGCGAGCGGGCGAATCACGACGTGGCGGCCGTCGTCGGACACGAGCTTCGGGGGCATCGACTTCAACGTGCCGCCGAAGAACATGTTGAGGAAGAAAGTCTCGAGGATGTCGTCGCGGTGGTGCCCGAGCGCGATCCGGGTGGCGCCCAGCTCGGCCGCGACGCGATAGAGGACGCCGCGGCGCAGCCGCGAGCACAGCGAGCACATCGTCGCGCCCTGCGGGATCACGCGCTTGACAACCGAGTAGGTGTCCTGGGTTTCGATGTGAAACGGCACGCCCCGCGCGCGCAGGTACTCGGGAAGCACGTGCTCGGGAAAGCCGGGCTGCCTCTGGTCGAGGTTCACCGCCACGATCTCGAAGCCCACCGGCGCGCGCTCGCGCAGCGTGAGCAGCAGGTCGAGCAGCCCGTAGCTGTCCTTGCCCCCCGACAGGCACACCATCACGCGCTCGCCCTCGCCGATCATCGCGAAGTCGCCGATCGCCTGCCCGGCGAGGCGCAGCAGCCGCTTGTGCAGCTTGTTGCGCTCGTAGGCGATGCGGTGGGCGGCGTTCATCGCGCGGCGCTCAGGGGCGAAAGCGAAACACCTCGATGCCCACGGTGCGGCAATCGGGGTAGACGTCGGGCTTCTCGGTGCTGACGCGCACCGCGCGCACCGCGGGCTGGCCGAAGCAGATGTCGACGATCCCGTCGAGCATCGTCTCCTGCAGGTTGAAGTGGCGCGACCCGGCCCACTGCGCGATCTCGTGGCGCACGAAGTCGTAGTCCACCACCTCGCCCACGTGGTCGGCGTTCGAGGTCGACGACGCGATCGGCACGAACAGGTCGACGTTGATCAGCACGCGCTGGTGCGCCTCGCGCTCGTGCGCGTGAAAGCCGATCGAGGCCTCGATCGCGAAGTCGTTGAGGAAGATGCGCCGGCAATCCGCGAGCCGCGGGTCGAGCAGCGCGCTCATCGCGACCCCCCCGGTTGCTGCGTCGCGTACATCACGTCGCGATCGAGGGGCATCAGGTGCTGCCCGCCGTCGACCAGCAGGTTCACGCCCGTGACCGCGCGCGCGCCGGCCAGGTAGACGACGGCAGCGACGACGTCCTGGGGCAGCGACGAGCGCCCGAGCGGCGCCATCGCGTGGGCGGCCTCGAACCCGCTCTGGGTCTGGTTGCCCGAGAGCAGCGTGATGCCGGGCGAAACGCCCACGACGCGCACGCGCGGCGCGAACGCCATCGCCATCATCCGCGTGGCCGCGAGCAGCGCCGCCTTGGAGAGCGTGTACGAGAAGAAGTCGGGGTTCAGGTTCTCCAGCTTCTGGTCGAGAAGGTTGATCATCACCGCCTGCTCGCCCTCGGGCACGCCGGCGTGCAGGCGCCGCCCGAGCAGCAGCGGCGCGGCGAGGTTGGGCGCGCAGTGCGAACAGAGTGCCTGGTACGAGAAGCTCTCCGGGCGGTCGAACTCGAAGCGCGAGGCGTTGTTCACGACGCAGTCGATTCGGCCGAGCTGCGCCCGGGCGCTGTCGAACAGTTCCGCGGTGGCCGCTTCGTCGGCGAGGTCGGCCGCGAGCGCGATGCACCGCCGCCCCATCGCCTCGATCTCGCGAACGACCTCGAGCGCCTCGTCGCGCGAGGCGCGGTAGTGCACGGCCACGTCCCACCCCGCGCCCGCCAGCCCGATCGCGATCGCGCGCCCGAGGCGCCGCGCAGCGCCGGTCACCAGCGCGGCGCGCGGCGCGGGCGAGGCGGCTGTTTCGAGCGGTGCGGTCATCGGCGGCTTGGCTCGCAGGGCGCCCGGGGAGATCCGCGCCCCGGGTCTCGTCCGGGGGTGCGCAGGCGGGCCGCGCGCATCAGTGGCTACGGGGTGGGTAGTTTAACGGTAATCACCCGGCCGGCGCCGAGGCCAATTGCCCGCCGCCGCCTACAATTCGCCGATGCGCCCGGCCGAGCTTCCCGAACCCGATCCGCAGGCTGCGGCCGCGAGCGCCGCGCTGCGCGCGCGGATCGACGCGCTGGTCGACGCGGCCTCGGGCTGGATCGGCTTCGATCGCTACATGCACGAGGCGCTCTACGCGCCGGGCCTGGGCTACTACACGGGCGGCGCGCACAAGTTCGGCGCGGGCGGCGATTTCGTGACCGCGCCCGAGAGCAGCCCGCTGTTCGCCGCGTGCGTGGCCGCGCAGTGCCTGCAGTGGTTCGAGCGCGCGGACCCGTGCGTGGTGGAGTTCGGCGCGGGCAGCGGCGCGCTCGCGGCCCAGCTGCTCGCCGAGTTCGGGCGCGCGGGGGTCGATCGGGTCGGCTACCGGATCGTGGAGGTCTCGGGCGAGCTGCGCGCGCGCCAGCGCGAGACGATCGCGCGGGCGGCCCCGGGGGCCGACGTGCAGTGGCTCGACGCCTGGCCCGAGCGGATCGAGGGGGTCGTGCTCGGCAACGAGCTGCTCGACGCGATGCCGGCGCGCGCGTTCAGGCTTCGCGACGGCGAGTGCCTCGAGCGGGGCGTGGTGCGGCACGGCGCCGCGCTGGCGTGGGGCGAGCGCCCCGCCGACGCGCGGCTCGACGCGGCGGTGCGGGCGCGCGCGCACGGCGCCGGCTGGCCTCGCGACTACGCCAGCGAGATCGGCGAGCAGGCGCAGGCGTGGGTGTCCGAAGCCGCGCGCCGGATCGGGCGCGGCGCGCTGTTGCTGGTCGACTACGGCTTTCCCGCGCGCGAGTTCTATCACCCGCAGCGCGACGGCGGCACGCTGATGTGCCACTACCGCCACCGGGCGCACGGCGACCCTTTCGTCCTGCCGGGGCTGCAGGACATCACCGTGCACGTGGACTTCTCGGCCGTGGCGCGGGCCGCGGGCGGCGAGGGCATGGATCTCCTGGGCTACACCTCGCAAGCCAATTTCCTGCTCAACCTCGGGCTGCTCGACCGGCTTGCCGCGATCGCCGATCCGCGCGATCCTGCCTTTGCGCGCTACGCTCAGGGGGTGCAGCGCCTGCTTTCAGAGGCCGAGATGGGCGAGTTGTTCAAGGTGATCGCTTTCGGGCGCGGGATCGGCGAGCACGCCGACGGTTTCGCGCACGGCGACCGGAGCGCGGCGCTGTGACGCGCCGGCGCCTGCGCGCGAACGCGCTGCGCCGCGCGCGCGCGGTCGTGCTCGCGATCGCCGGGTCGACGGTTGCCGGGCTGTCGGCCGGCGCCGAATCGCTCGCGGTGCGGCCCTTCGCCGAACGCGGCAAGCCGCTGGCATCGGCGCCGCAAGCCGCGAGCGAGGCGCAGCTCCCGGGCACGGCCGCGCTCGACGCGCTCGACGGCGCGTCGAGGGCCCGCTGGCGCGCGAGCCCGCACGGGCTGATGCTCGAACGCATCCTGCCGCCCCGGCTCGTGCCCAGCGAGCTGCCCGAGCCGCACAGTCGCGGCGCGCGGTTGGTGGCGCTGTACTGCGTGCAGTGCCACCACCTGCCGAACCCGGCGATGCACGATGCCGAGCGCTGGACCCGGGTGGTGGAGCGGATGGTGCCGCGCATGCAGGGCGAGGGGAACATGGGCGCGCTGATGTCGCAGATGATGCGCGGCCCCGGCGAGGGAAAGCCGCTCGCCGCGCCCTCGCGCGAGGAGGCCGACGCGCTGCTCGCCTACCTGCGCCGCAACGCGATGCGCGCGCTCCCGCCCGAGAGGGCCGCGCTCCTCGACACGCCCGCGGGCCGCAGTTTCGAGGCGGCGTGCAGCCAGTGCCACGCGCTGCCCGACCCGCGCGCGCGCGCGCCTGCCGACTGGCCCGGCGTGGTGCGCCGGATGCAGGAGAACATGGCGTGGATGAACCGGGTCGTGGGCAGCGCGCGCGACCCGCGCGAACCCCAGCTCAGGCCCGCCGAGATCGTGGGCTTCCTGCAGCGCCACGCGCAATGAGCGCCCCATGCTGAAGTGGCTTCTGGTGACGGTGGTCGCGCTGGCCCTGTTCTCGGGGTTGCGCCCCTGGCTCGCGCGCGTCGGGCTCGGCCGCCTTCCGGGCGACCTCAACTTCAGCGCCTTCGGGCGCCGCTGGTCGATTCCGCTCGCCTCCACGATCGTGCTCTCGCTGCTCGCGGCGGGCATCGCCCGCCTGATCTGAGCCGGCCCCCGGCGCCGGGCACTCGGCCCTCGGCGACCGGCCCCCGGCGACGGGCCCTCAGCGCGCGTCGCCCAGCGCGGCGCGCACCGCGGCGACGCGCGCGCGGTGGAGGTCGCGCCGGATCGCATCCGCGTCCGCCCCGGCGCCGCGCGCGACCGCGCCCGCGTCCACCGATCGCGCCGCAGCCATCGCTTCGCGGATCCGTTGCGCCTGCGGGTAGGCCTCGTTCGCGAAGCCGAGCCGGCCGCGGTGGTCGGCCTCGCAGGCCGCGAGCACGTCGTGCACGCGCTCGGGCCGGCGAAACGCGTCCACGCGCTCGAGCAGCTCCACGATCGTGGCCGGGCGCAGCTCGAGCGCCCTGTGCACGATGCCGTGCTCGCGCGCGACCAGGCGCGCCAGCTCGCGCACCTCCACCGGCGCGCGCAGCCGCTCGCAGGCCTGCTCCACCAGCCGCACCGATCTCGCCTCGTGCCCCACGTGGCGCGGCAGGGCGTCGGCGGGCGTCTCGCCCTTGCCCAGGTCGTGAACGAGCGCGGCGAACCGCACGGCGAGCGCGTGACCGGCCTGCGCCGACCAGTCGAGCACCATCATCACGTGGCGCCCGGTGTCCACCTCGGGGTGATGGTCGGCGCGCTGCGGCACGCCCCACAGCGCGTCGAGCTCCGGGAAGACCCGCGCGAGCGCGCCGCAGGCGCGCAGCACCTCGAACATCCGCGAAGGACGCTGTTCCATCAGGCCGCGCGAGAGCTCCTGCCAGACGCGCTCCGGCACGAGGTGGTCCACCTCGCCGTCGTCGACCATCCAGCGCATCAGCGCCGCGGTCTCCGCGGCCACGCTGAACTCGACGAAGCGCGCGGCGAAGCGCGCCACCCGCAGGATGCGCACCGGGTCTTCGACGAAAGCCTCGCCCACGTGGCGCAGCACCCGCGCCTCGAGGTCGCGCCGCCCGCCGTGGGGGTCCACCAGCTCGCCGCGCTCGTCGCGGGCGATGGCGTTGATCGTGAGGTCGCGGCGCGCGAGGTCTTCCTCGAGCGTGACCTCGGGCGCGTACTGCACCTGGAACCCCTTGTACCCGCGCCCGATCTTGCGCTCGGTGCGCGCGAGCGCGTACTCCTCGTGCGTCTGCGGGTGCAGGAAGACCGGGAAATCCCTGCCCACCGGCCGAAAGCCGGCTGCCACCATCTGCTCGGGGCTGCCGCCCACGACGACCCAGTCGCGATCCTTCACGTCGAGCCCGAGCAGCTCGTCGCGCACCGCTCCGCCGACGCAGAAGAAGCGCATCGCCGGCCGCCGCGCTAGTCGCGAGAACGGCGGTAGAGCTCGTCCTCGGCCAGGAACGAGCGTTCAGTCAACGCGGCCTCGGTCCACTGGCGCATCGACGCGCTCTCGAGCACCGCGCGGGCGTAGTCCTGGCACTGCTTCGGCAAGCCCACCTGGTAGGTCTGGAAGCGCGACGCCACCGGGGCGAAGAACGCGTCGGCGGCGCCGTACGCGCCGAACAGGAACGGCCCGGATTGCGCGTGCGCGTCGCGCAGCTCCGACCATATCCGCACGATGCGGTCGATGTCGTCCTGCACCTGCACGTTCCAGCCCAGCCCCGGCAGGCTCGCCTCCACGTTCACCGGCATGTGCGCGCGCAGTGCGCCGAACCCGGAGTGCATCTCGGCGCACACCGAGCGCGCGCGCGCGCGGTCGAACGCATTGCGCGGCCACACCCCGCGATCGGGAAACGCCTCGGCCAGGTATTCGGCGATCGCGAGGGTGTCCCAGATCGGGAAGTCGTCCACGAGCAGCACCGGCACCCGCTTCGCCGGCGAGTACTTCACGATCTCGCGCGCGAAGGTTTCGCTGAACAGCGGCAGCACCCGCTCCTCGAATTCGATGCCCAGCTCGCGCATCAGCAGCCACGCCCGCATCGACCACGACGAGTAGTTGCGGTTGCCGATCACCAGCGTGAATCGCCTCGTGCTCATCGTGAAGCCTCCCGGCACTGTCCAGGACGCGCGTCGCGCCGCGAGCGGGAAACCGGCGCGAACGCCTGGCCGTCAGCGGTGCGCGCGGGCCCGCTCGGACGTGAACGGCGCCAATGGGGAAATGTAGCTCGGCGCGATCGCCTCGAGCCGCGCCGCATCGATGCCCAGCTCGGGTGCGATCGGGCCGGAGGCGACATTGTCGCGCGCGAGCGAGTCGAAGTTGTCGCGCGACATCAGCTTCTCGCCGGGCATCATCTCGAGCAGGGCGGCCTGCATCTGCCCGAGGAAGTCGGGCAGGTGCCACACCGGGCGCGGGTGTCCGCACAGCCGCCCCGCCAGGCGCGCGAGCTCGGCCAGCGTGTAGACGTCCGGCCCGGCCAGCTCGTAGGTGCGCCCGAAGGTGGCGGGGTTGTCGAGCGCGTTGACGAAGGCCTGCGCGACGTCACCCACGTACACGGGCTGGAACCGGGTGCGCGAGCGCGCCAGCGGCATCACCGGGAGCACGCGCTGGATCGCGGCGAACATGTTCAGCAGCCCGTCTTCGCGGCCGAAGATCACCGACGGGCGGAAGATCGTCCAGTCGATCGCGTCGGATTCGCGCACGGCCGCCTCGCCGTCGGCCTTCGATCGCAGGTACATCGACGGCGCGCCCGCGCCCGGTTGCCCGGGAACGCCGAGCGCGGACATGTGCAGGAACCTGCGCACGCCGGCGCGCCCGCACGCCAGCGCCAGCCGGCGCGGCAACGCAACGTGGGCCCGCGCGAAGTCGCTGCCGTAGGGCTCGCCCCAGTTGCCGTGCAGGATGCCCACGAGGTTCACGACCGCGTCCTGACCCTCGAGCAGCGCGTCGAGGGTCGCGTCGTCGGCGAGATTCGCTTCGATCACTTCCACGGTGGGCAGCGGCAGCAGGTGGCGGGCGCGCTCGCGTCGGCGGGTCGGCACCCGCACCGAGACGTTGCGCGCGCTCAGGCGCGCGGCCAGATGGCGGCCGACGAAGCCGGACCCGCCCACGATCAGCACGTTTTTCGTGTTCATGGGGCAGATTCTAGGTGATCCGCGGCGATCAGGGCAGTTCGCTGTTCTTCGCGGCCTGCGGCCGGACCACGCCGAGCATCGAGCGCAGCGAGTGCGGCCGCCCGTTCATCAGCGTGGCGTAGATCGACGCGTTGGAGAGCACCTTCTTGACGTAGTCGCGCGTTTCGCCGAACGGGATGATCTCGGCGAACACCGCGCCCTCCACGGGCGCGTCGAGCGTCGCGCGCCATCGCCTGGGGCGGTTCGGGCCCGCGTTGTATCCGGCCGACGCGAGCAGCGGCGAACCCTCGAGGTCGTCGAGCACGTTGCGCAGGTAGAAGGTGCCGAACTGCAGGTTGGTGGACAGTTCGTGCAGGTCGGACAGGCGGAAGTTCGACACGCCGAGCTTGCGCGCGATCCAGCGCGCGGTGGGCGGAATGATCTGCATCAGGCCCTGCGCGCTCGCCGACGAGCGCGCGTCGAGGATGAAGCGCGACTCCTGGCGGATCAGGCCGTAGACCCAGGCCGGGTCGAGCCCCCGCTCGAGCGCGATCGGCACCAGCTGCTCGCGAAACGGCGTGATGAAGCGCAGCGCGAAGTCGTGCTCGTTGCGCGTGCGATCGGCGGTGTTCACGCAGCGATCGAGAATCGAGCGCCGGCACGCGAACTCGGCGGCCGCGAGCAGCTCGCGGTCGCTCATCGAGCGCAGCTGGAAGTTCCACTCCCGGTTGCCCTCCGCGCGCAGCCCCAGCTCGTAGAACTTCAGCGCGCGGCGGACGCCGGCGTTCGACTCGACGGCCGCGAGCTCGGCCGGGGCAGGGGTGTCGGCGCGCGCCGGGATCACGAAGGGCTGGTCGAGCTCCTCGGATGCGAGCTGCCCGTAGAAGTGGAATTGGCCCGCGATCGCGCGCAGCTTCTCGCTCGCTTGCTGCTCTCGGCCCAGCGCGCTGTCCGCGCGCGCGCCCCAGTAGACCCAGACCGGTTCGGCGCGGCCCTGCGGGCTCATTCGCGCGATCAGCTCGAGCAAAGTGCCCCAGTCGGCGTCGCGCAACGCCGCGCGCGCCAGCCACTCGAGCGTTTCGTCCGACAGCTCGGTGTCCAGCCCCGCGCGAACCAGCGCGGGCGTGCGCGGCGCGAGCTCGCGCATCGCGCTCGCCGCCGCCAGCGCCGCGACGAAGTCGCGCTCCGTGCGCGGGAGCTGCGACAGTTCGTCGAGGCGCCTGGCCATCCGCTCGGGCTCCTGGCGGGCGAGCGTCGCGGCCGCGATCAGCGTCACCTGCGGGCCCACCGGCGTGCCCAGCACCTTGTCGGGGCGCTGCAGCGCGGCCTCCACGCGCCCGGCGGACAGCTCGAGCAGTTCGCCCACGCGGCGCACCGTCGACTTCACGCCGCCCTCGAGCCCGCGGCGCAGGATCGCCCAGAGCTGGTCGGACCCGAGCTCGCCGTTTCGGGCCAGGTTCTCGAGCAGCGCGGTGCAGCCTTCGCCGAGCTCGCGCGTGCGCAGCAGCGCCGCGCGGGCCTCGGGGGGCAAGGGCGCGCCGCGCGCATTCTGCGCGAGCCACGCGTAGCACTGGGCCTGGGTGTCGTCGCGAAGGATCCAGCGCAGGTCCTCGGACTCCAGCGTCCGCCACTGCCCGCGCCGTCCGAGATCGAGCATCCAGTCGCGGCGAAGCAGGTCGGCCACGAGCGTTGCGTCGTGGGCATTGATGAACGCGTGCACGTCGCTGTCGGCCTCGCCGCTGCTGCCGCGCACCTCGGCGCCCGCGCCGCTGCCCTGGCGCTGCGGCGCGAGGCGCAGCCGCAGCCGCCAGTACTCGACGTAGATCGCCAGGGGGTGGTCGGAGAGTCGCGCCGCCGCGCTCTCGAAGCGAGCGCCATCGCCCTGGACGGCGGCCTGCCGCGCCAGGACGAAGGCTTCGTCGGGGGTGGTCGCGGAGGGCGCCGCGCGCGAGGCGCGCGTCTTGCCGTGCGCCTGGGCCGCTCCTGACCCTAGAATGACCGCCAGCGACAGCGCCAGCAACAAACGTGAAACGAACATCGCGATCGAGGTTACCACGCCCGCCGGTGAACGCGGCCGACCGCGCTTGGGCGAGGGCCGCGTTGAGGGCGCTGCGCGACGCGATCGGCGGCGCCGGGCGGGCGGCCGCGGACGCGGCGATCGCCGCCCGCTTGGAAGAGCTGGTCGCCCGGATCGGCCCTGACTGCATCGCCTGCTATTGGCCGATCGGGGGCGAGCCGGACTTGCGCGCCAGCGTCGCGCGCTGGCGCGCGGCGGGCATCGACACCGCGCTGCCGCGGGTCGCGGCCCCTGCGGCTGCGCTCGTGTTCGATCGCTGGGCCCCGGGCGACGCGCTGGTCGCGGGCCCGTTCGGCACCGCGCATCCCGCGCGGCCCGATCCGGTGCGGCCCGGGCTGCTGGTGATCCCCTGCCTGGGCTTCGAAGCCGGCGGCCACCGCCTGGGTTACGGCGGCGGATACTACGATCGCACGCTCGCCGCGAGCGCGCCGAGGACGGTGGGCGTTTCTTACGACGTGCTGGAGGTGACGGGCTTCGAGGCGCAGCCGCACGACCGCCCGCTCGATTTCATCGTCACGGAGTCCCGGGTGCTGCCTGCCGCGCCTGCCGCGCCTGCGCGCGACTGAATCCCGCGCGCGCGTCGCGAACCCGCGGGCCCGAGCCGGCGGCCAGTTCCGGGCGTTCCGGCGGGCGGGCGCCGCTTCAGCCGTCGCGAGCGCCGCCGGGGTCTTCTTGCGTGTCGTCGGGGTGCGTTGCCCAGTCGAGCAGCCCGTGCGCGCCGGCCGGGAGGCCGCGCACGACGCGCGCCGGCACGGCCGACGAGTCGCCGGTGTCGCGGCCGATCGGCACTTCAACGGGCAGTTCGCGCGGTCTCCTGTTCGGGTGCGTGATCGCGATCACGCGCGGACACAGCCTGCGGGCCGGGTCCTGCGCCAGCACCGAGGCGATCTCGCCGGTGGACAGCTCCACCAGCGACCCCGCCGGAAACACGCCGATCGCGCGCACGAACTGCTCCACCAGCGCGGCGTCGAAGGACGACCTGGACCACTGGAACAGGTTCATCAGCGCATCCTGCGGCGCGAGCGCGTTGGCGTAGGCGCGCGGCGCGCAGAGCGCCGAAAAACTGTCGACGATCGCCGCCATCCGCCCGTGCAGCCCGATCTCGGAGCGGCCCAGCCCCTTGGGGTAGCCGCTTCCGTCGAGTCGTTCGTGGTGCTGGGCGATGCCCGCGGCCACGAGCGGGTCGAGCGCGTTGTCGCGGCCGAGCCCCTCGAGCCCGAGCCGCACGTGTTCCTTCACGATCCCGTACTCGGCCGGGTTGAGCATGCCCGGCTTCTCGAGCAGCGCGCGCGGCAACATGCACTTCCCCACGTCGGCGAGCAGGCCGATCGCGCCCAGCGCCTGCAGGTGCCGGCGCGGAAGCCTCAACTGGCGCCCGAACACGGCGATCAGCGCCGCGGTGCGGATCGCCTGCGCGTGTCCGTCGTCGTCGGATCGCATCACCCAGAGCAGCGCGTTCGGGTCGTCGAGCACGTTCTCCACCAGGCCGTCCACCGCCGACACGATCGGCTCGAGCGCGACCTTGCGACGCGCGCGCATCTGGGCCATGGTCTGCTCGAGGGCGGCCGCGAGCGATTCAGCCACGCCGCGCGCGTCGTGCAGCGCCTTCGCCCTCTCCGGCTGCGACGTCGCGCGGGCCTGCGGCGCCTGCGACTGCGAGCCGAGCGCGCCCAGTTCGTCTTCGAGCGCGGGGTCGATCATGGGCAACGTGTCGGGCGCGCCGTCGGTGCCTGCGACCATCGCCCGCAGCCGGCCCAGCAGCCGGCGGCCCAGCGAATCGGTCTCGGCCTCGGGAGGGGCGCCGCGCTCGCCGCGCACCAGCTTGCGGAAGCGGGCGCGGGTCTCGCGGGTGATGCGAACGTCGGCGCGGATCCGGTACGAGCGCGCCGGCGTCGCCGCCCGGGTGGTCGTGTCCGGGGAGAGCGTGTTGCCGGAGCGCTCGCCCGCCTCGCGTGACGGCCGCGCGGCGCGGGCGTCGGGTGCGTCCGCGTCGGCCGGCATCGGTCGCGGGTTCGCGTCGGCCGGTTGAACCGGCGCGCCAGCCGCGGCCTGGGCTCGCGACGGCGCGGGGGCGCTCGCCGTTCCCGGCTCGGCCAGCGAATCGGGCTCGTCCGTTGCCTGCTCGCGCAGCGCCGCCGCCGCCAGCGGCGTGGACTTGGCGGGGTCCACGTAGACGTGGCTGCAATAGCGCTGCAGGGTCGTCAATTCGATCGCGCTGTCGACCAGGAACCCCTGGATCAGGAACGGCGTATCCATCCACGGACGATCGAGTTCGGCCACGAACAGCCCCAGTTCCAGGCGCGACACGTCCACCCGCACGAGATTCTCCACGCCGGCCGGGCCGGTGGCGGCCGAGGGGGTCCAGCGGTGGGGCAGGGTGGCAAGCGCCATCTGGGTGCAATCCGTCTTCGTTGTCGAGGCTGTTCCGATGGTATCGGCGGCGCGGGCGCGACCGACACCGAAGATCGCAGCGAGCAGCGCGCCGCGCAACAACGCCCGACGGACGGGGGGCGCGCGCCCGCGAGCGGCGGTGCGCCGGTCAGCCGGCGGGGAGCCCGCATCGAATCGCGACCGGGCCGGCGCGTTCCGCGGCGCCGTGCCCGAGCAGGTCGAGCTCGCGCGGCGCCGCCAGCGGCGCCCTGCTCGGGTCGGCCAGCCGCACGACGCGCGGCGCGCGCCGGCGCGCGCGGTCGTGAGCCAGCACGAGCGCCACCTCCCCGCTCGTGAGTTCGACCAGGCTGCCCACCGGGAACGCCCCGAGCGAGCGCGCGAACTGCTGCACCAGCGGCTCGTGGAAGCCGCTCCCCGCCTGCGCGAACAGGTGCCTCAGAGCCGCATGCGGCGCGACCGGGTTCCCGTACGGGCGCGACGAGGTCATCGCGGCGTAGGTGTCGGCGATCGCCGCCATCTTCCCGAACAGGCCGATCTGCGGCCCCGACAGCGCGTTGGGGTAGCCGCTGCCGTCGAGCCGCTCGTGGTGCTGGAAGATTCCGCCGAGCACGTCGCCCGGCAGCCTGCCGCTCGCCGCGAGCATCTCGTGGCCGAGCGAGACGTGCAGTTTCGCCTTCTCGAACTCTTCCGGGGTGAGGGTCGAGGGCTTGTCGAGCAGCGCCTGCGGCACGCGGGTCTTGCCGATGTCGGCGAGCAAGCCGACCGAGCCGAGGCTCGCGAGCTGGTTGCGGGGAAACCCCAGCCCTCGCCCGAGCGCCACCATGTACAGCGCCACGCGCATCGCGTGCCGGTAGCTGCGCGTGTGCTTGTCGCGCAGGTGCGCGACCCAGAGCAGCGCGTCGGGGTTCTCGATCATGCTGTCGGCAACGCCGGCCATCGCGTCGCTCACCTGGTCCACCTGCGGGACGCGCCCGCGCCGCACGTCCGAGAACATCGTCGCGAGCGCCTTTTCGCCGCGGTCCATCGCGACGCGGGCGCGAGGCAGCTCCTCCTCGATCGGGCGGGCGTCGGTCCACTGGGCCAGTGGCTGGCCCGCGGGCAGCGCGCGCTGGATCTCCCTGCGCAGAGACTCCGGCATCCCGCCCGGTGGGCCATCGAAGGCCTCGGGCTCGGGGGCGTCATCGCGCCGGTTGCCGCGCACGAACGGCTCGCGGATGCGTTGCCACAGCGACCGGCGTGCCTGCTCGGGCGTCGCGGGTCGGGGCTCGCCCCCGGTCTTCGCGGCGGGCGTCTCCCGGCCACCGGGCGATCGAAGCGTGCGAGACGGATACTTGGCGTCGGCGTGCGCCACCTTGCTCCCTGAAGCGGTGATTCAGGGGCGAGACTACCGTCGGGGCCGGCTCGGCGGGCGCCTCGCGGCGCGTGTCGAGCGCGCGGCGAGACAACCGGCCGATGGCCGGGGGCTCAATGCCGACGAGCGGCGGCACGACGCGGGCGAGCGGCGACCCGACGGGGGCGAGCGGCAGCCCGACGCGGGCGAGCGGCAGCCCGACGCGGGCGAGCGGTCAGCCGGGCGCCACCGCGCGCCACAGCTCGAGGCTGGGCGTCGCCTGGTTGAGCGTGTAGAAGTGCAGGCTCGGCACGCCCTCGTCCACCAGGCGCCGGCAAAGCCTGGACACGACCTCGAAGCCGAAGGCGCGGATGCTGGCGCGATCGTCGCCGAACGAGGCGAGCTTCACGCGGATCCAGCGCGGGATTTCGGCGCCGCAGCTCTCGGAGAAGCGCGCGAGCTGGGTGTAGTTGGTGATCGGCATGATGCCCGGCACGATCGGCACGCTCAGCCCGAGCGCCGACACGTCGTCGCGAAAGCGCAGGAACGCGTCGGCGTTGTAGAAGTACTGCGTGATCGCCGCGTCGGCCCCGGCGCGAACCTTGGCCGCGAAAGCCCGCAGGTCGCTCGCCGGCGACGCGGCCTGCGGGTGCATTTCCGGGTACGCCGCCACCTCGATGCGGAACCAGTCGCCGGTTCGTGCGCGGATGAACTCCACCAGATCGCTCGCGTACCGGAAGCTGCCGTGGTTGACCATTCCCGAGGGCAGGTCTCCGCGCAACGCCACCAGCCTGCGAATGCCGCGCGCCCGGTAGAGCTCGAGCAGTTCGGAGACCGACTCGCGGCTCGCGCCGATGCACGAGATGTGCGGCGCCACTTCGTGCCCCTCGTCGGCGATCTCGAGCACGGCCGCGAGCGATTTGTCGCGCGTGGCGCCGCCCGCGCCGTAGGTCACGCTGAAGAACTCGGGCTCGCTCGGCGCGAGCGCGGCGCGGGTCGCGCGCAGCTTGGTCACGCCCTCCGGGGTGTTGGGCGGGAAGAACTCGTAGCTCACCGTGGGTTTCATCCGCGGCTCCCGGTGGGGTTGAAGCCGGCAACGACGAAGAACTCCCGGTTGCCGTCGCCGCCCGCGATCGGGCTGTCGAACCACTGGCGCGGGCGCCACCCGCACGCGGCCGCCGCCTGCTCGGTGCGCGCGCGCACTTCGGCGTACAGGCTCGGGTCGCGCACGATCCCGTGGCGGTCGAGGCCGCTGCGCCCGACCTCGAACTGGGGCTTGACCAGCGCGATCAGCGTTGCGTGCGGCGCGGCCAGCCGCGCGAGCGCGGGCAGCACCAGCGCGAGCGAGATGAACGAGACGTCGACCACGACGAGCCCGAAAGCGGCACCGGGCGCGAGCGCGGCGAGCGCGGCCGGGTCGACCGCCCGTGCGTTCACGCCCTCGATCGCCGTCACGCGCGGGTGATTGCGCAGGCGCGGGTGCAGCTGGCCGTGCCCCACGTCGATGCCCACGACGCGGGCAGCGCCCGCCTGCAGCAGGCAGTCGGTGAACCCGCCGGTGGACTGGCCCACGTCGAGGCAGTGCAGGCCGGCGGGGTCGAACCCGCTGGCGGCCAGCGCCCCGGCGAGCTTGAGCCCGCCGCGCGAGACGTAGCGGTCTTCGTCGCCGGGCGCGAGCGCGAGCGGCGCGTGCGCGTCGAGCGCGTCGGAGGCCTTGCGCACCGGCGCCGCGCCGGCACGCACCCTGCCGGCCGCGATCAGGCGCTGCGCGAGCGTGCGCGACCCGGCGAGCCCGCGGGCCACGAGCAGCTGGTCTGCGCGCAAGCGGGTCATCGCGGCTCAGCCGGCGGGCGCGCCCGCGGCGTAGGGCTTGAGCGCGGCCACGATCGTGGCGTTCACGGGCGTCGCGATGCCGTGCAGCTTGCCCAGCCGCGCCACCGCGCCCGAGAGCCAGGGCAATTCCAGCGGCCGCCCGGCCTTGAGGTCGTGCAGCATCGAGGCCTGCATCGTGTCGGGCAGCGAGTCGAAGAACGCGATTCGCCCGTCGACGAAGTCCTCGCCCAGATCCACGCCCTCGGCGCGCCCCACCGCCCAAGCCTCGCGCATCACCTCGCGCAGCGCGGCGCGCATGTCGGGGTCGGCGCGGATCACGCCCGCGGGCATGCGCGTGACCGCGGTCATCGCGCTCAGCCCCACCAGGAACACGAACTTCTGCCACAGTTCGGTGCGGATGTCGGGCACCAGCCGGGCGTCGATGCGCGCGCGCTCGCAGGCTCGCCCGAAGGCTTCGAGCGCCGGCAGCTGGAGGGGGTCGAGCGCGCCGAACAGCAGGCGCGCGAACGGCCCGCTGTGAACGACCACGCCGGGCGCGCGCAGCGCCGTGGCGATGTAGGCCACGCCCCGCGCAACCTGCGCCTCGGGCACCACGCCGGCGAAAAGCCCGGCCGATTCGACGCCGTTCTGGAAAGGAACGACGACGGTGTGCGGGCCCACCAGCGGGGCCACCTGCCGCGCGGCCGCTTGCGCGTCGGGCAGCTTCACCGCGAACACCACCAGGTCGGCCGCCCCCACCGAAGCCGGGTCGTCGCTTGCCTGCACCGTGTCCAGCCGCAGCGGCGTGACCGCGCTCTCGATCGTGATCCCCTGCTCGCGCAGCACCGGCACCGAGTGGCTGCGCACCAGGAAGTGCACGTTCTCGCCGGCGCGGGCGAGCAGCGCCCCGAAGTACCCGCCGATGCCGCCGGCGCCCACGATCGCGATCTTCATTGCATCCTCCCTGGGTCGGCCGCCGCGGCCGGTGCCGCGGCGCTCATGGGCCCACCTTCACCACTTCCACCGGGTGCTCGTAGACGTCCTTGCGCTTGTCGTACAGCGGGATGGTGGTGCCGTTCACCCGGTTGCCCTCCAGCAGGGGCAGGTGCACGTCGGCGATCACGATCTGCTCGATGTTCGGCGTGCCCTCGGCGGCGACGCCGTCGCGCGCGAACGGGAAATCCGAGGGCGTGAGGATGCAGGCGTGCCCGTAGTGCACGCCCAGCCCCTCCACCGGCAGGCTGCCGGCGGTGCCGGTCATCGCCACGAACACCTGGTTCTCGATCGCGCGCGCCTGCGCGCAGTAGCGCACGCGCAGGTAGCCCTGGCGGTCGTCGGTGCACGAGGGCACGAACAGGATGTCGGCCCCTTCCTCGCAGACCATGCGCGCCAGTTCGGGGAACTCGATGTCGTAGCAGATCAGGATCGCGATCTTGCCGTGCGGCGTTTCGAACAGCCGCAGCTGGTTGCCGGGGTCGGAATTCCACTTCTCGCGCTCCCAGCGGGTGCGGTGGATCTTGTCCTGCTCGAACACCTCGCCGCCCGGCGTGATCAGGTAGGCGGTGTTGTAGAGCTTGCCGTCGCGCAGGTTCGGGTGGCTGCCGGCGATGAAGTAGAAGTTCCACTCGGCCGCGATCTCCTTGCACAGCTCGATGTAGCGCTGCGTGTAGTCGCTCATCGAGCGCACCGCCGACTTGAGGTCGCGCGTGTCCATGAACGAGAGGATCTGCGTGGTGAAGATCTCGGGCAGCAGCACGAACTGCGGCTTGTAGTCGCCCGCGGCCTTGCCGACGAAGCGAAGCTGGTTCTCGAAGCCCGACCAGTCGTGAATCTGGCGCAGCAGGTACTGCACGGCGGCGATTCTCACTGTCATGCCTGTTCTCCTTCTTGCTCGAGAAGCGTGGGGCGGTTCGGGTCGTAGTGCGGGTTGAGCCAAACGATCAGCGACGCGTTGCCTCTCGATTCAAGGTCTTGCGGGATGTAGTTCTCCACCACGCCGCAATAGCGAAACCCCTCCTTGAGCTGGAACCCCAGCACCGGGTCGCTGATGTCGCCCCACAGCACCTTCTTCACGTAGGTGTCCACCGGCATCCTGTCGGCGTAGCGGTGATACCCGGGCAGCCGCCCGCAGGCGATGATCCGGCGCAGGTTCAGGCGGCGGCAGATCGTGCGCCGCGCCTCGTAGAGCTGGTGCCCCACGCGCCTGCCGCGCAGCCGCGGGTCGACGAACACCTCGGCGCCGTAGAGCGTGCGCCCCTCGGGGTCGTGGTTGTCGAAGGTGCCGTTGGCGGTGATCTCGCCCCACGAGTGCATCGCATCCCACTCGTCCCAGCGCACCACCAGCGAACTGGCGCAACCGACGATGCGCTCGCCGAAGCACGCAACCACCTGGCCCTGCGGGAAGACTTCGAGCTGGTGCAGGACCCGCCGCTCCGTCCACGGCTCGATCTCCGGGTACACGCGCGCCTGGAGTTCGACCAGTTCGCTCGCGTCCTGCGGCCGGGTGTTGCGGATGGTGAGTCGGGTCACGGAATCCCTTGCGGTCGTGCCGGGCGCGTCGCCGCGCCCCGCACGGGCTCAGTAGCGGTAGGTGTCGGGCTTGTAGGGGCCCTCGGGGGGCACGCCGATGTACCCGGCCTGCTCGGGCGTGAGCTCGGTGAGCATCGCGCCCAGTTTCGACAGCTGCAGCCTGGCCACCTTCTCGTCGAGGTGCTTGGGCAGCACGTAGACCTTGCCGCGCTCGTAGTAGTCCTTGTGCGTCCACATCTCGATCTGCGCGATCGTCTGGTTCGCGAACGAGGAGCTCATCACGTACGAGGGGTGGCCGGTGGCGCAGCCCAGGTTCACGAGCCGGCCGTGCGCGAGCAGGATGATGCGCTTGCCGTCGGGGAAGATCACGTGGTCCACCTGCGGCTTGATGTTCTCCCAGGTGCAGTTGCCCAGCGACTCGACGTCGATCTCGTTGTCGAAGTGGCCGATGTTGCACACGATCGCCTGGTTCTTCATCGCCGCCATGTGGGCGCGGGTGATCACGCTCTTGTTGCCGGTGGCCGTGACGAAGATGTCGGCCTTGTCGGCGGCGTAGTCCATCGTCACGACCCGGAACCCCTCCATCGCCGCCTGCAGCGCGCAGATCGGGTCGATCTCGGTGATCCAGACCTGCGCCGAGAGCGCGCGCAGCGCCTGCGCGCTGCCCTTGCCCACGTCGCCGTAGCCGGCCACCACCGCGATCTTGCCGGCGATCATCACGTCGGTCGCGCGCTTGATGCCGTCCACGAGCGACTCGCGGCAGCCGTAGAGGTTGTCGAACTTGCTCTTGGTGACCGAGTCGTTGACGTTGATCGCGCGAAACGCGAGTTCGCCGCGCGCCGACATCTGGTACAGGCGCTTGACGCCGGTGGTGGTCTCCTCGGTCACGCCCACGATCGCGGCCAGGCGCCTGGAGTACCAGTCGGGGGTCCTGGCGAGCCGGTTGCGGATCGAGGCGTAGAGCTCGGTTTCCTCGGCGTTGCGCGGCTTCGCGAGCACCGACGGATCCTGCTCGGCGCGGGCGCCCAGGTGCAGCAGCAGCGTGGCGTCGCCGCCGTCGTCGAGGATCATGTTCGACAGCTCGCCGTCGGGCCACTCGAAGATGCGGTGGGTGTAGTCCCAGTACTCGGCCAGCGTCTCGCCCTTGTAGGCGAACACGGCGGTGCCGGCGGCGGCGATCGCGGCCGCGGCGTGGTCCTGGGTGGAGAAGATGTTGCACGAGGCCCAGCGCACCTTCGCGCCCAGCGCCTGCAGCGTCTCGATCAGCACGGCGGTCTGGATCGTCATGTGCAGCGACCCGGTGATCCGGGCGCCGGCGAGCGGCTGCGACGCGGCGTACTCCTCGCGGATCGCCATCAACCCCGGCATCTCGGTCTGGGCGATCGCGATTTCCTTGCGGCCCCAGCCGGCGAGGCCGATGTCGGCCACTCGGCAGTCGGCCGGGGTCTCGGTCTTCAGTACAGCGGACATGGTCACTCCTTCGAATGGGTGACCCGGGCGGCACGAGCAGGCGTACAGGAACCGATGCAGCCGGCGCGCTCGTTTGCCGTGAAGGGTCACGGTTCAACGAGCGCCGTTGCAGGCTTGAGGAATCGACTCGAGCCTGGCGCATGTCTCCCGACGAAGGTCGGGGCAACGCGTCGCAGCGCTCCTCGGGTCAACCTTTCGATTATACGCGATGCACCGGGGCCGCGAGCAGCTACTTTTTCGCGATCACCTGCTCGCGGATGCCCTCGTAGACCAGCCTCGGGATGACCTTCTTGCGCACGAGGTCGTCCTTGCGCGCGTAGGGGCGATTGCGCACGATCTCGCGCGCCCTGGCCTCGCCGATGCCGGGCAGCGTGGCCAGTTCCTGCTCGCTGGCGCTGTTGAGGTCGATCTTGCTCTGGGCAGCGGCCGCCGGTTTCCCCCCTGCGGCCGGGGCGGCCGCCAGCGGGCCGGCAGACGCCGCGCCGCGGTTGCCCACGTAG
>DATCZK010000122.1:0-12504 GCA_036525975.1 Burkholderiaceae bacterium
CGCCCCGCGCGCAGGCGCGCACGATGCCCCGGTTCGACGCCAGCTGGGCCGGCAACGCGCCGCCCCCCTATCCGCCGGTCGCGCGCCGCCTGGGAGAACAGGGCGAGGTCAGGCTCGACGTGCACGTCGGGCCGTCCGGGCGCGTGCTCGACGTGCGGCTGAAGCGCTCGAGCGGATCCGACGTGCTCGACCAGACCGCGATCGAGACTGTGAAAAAATGGCGCTTCCGACCCGCCACCGTGGACGGCCAGCCGGTGGCCGAGTGGTACCACGACTGGAAGTGGGTCTTCAAGCTCGAGAGCTGAGATGAGCCAACAGCAACTGGGACTGATGCACTTCTGGGAGGCCGGCGACGCCGTGACGCACGCGGTGGCCTACCTGCTGCTCGCGATGTCGGTGCTCAGCTGGTACTTCATCCTGTCCAAGGTGTGGAGCGCGTGGCGGCTGCGCAAGGGCGCGCGCGCCGCGCTCGAGCGGTTCTGGGCGGCGACGTCGATCGACGACGCGATCGAAGGGCTTCGCCAGGCCGATCGCGAACGCGTGTTCGTGCCGCTGGCCGAGCGCGCGCGCCGGGCGGCAACGGTGGGGGCCAACGGGTCGCTCGCCGCGTCGATCGAGCGCAGCGAGCTCGTGACGCGTTCGCTTCGCCAGGAGATCAACCAGGTGTCGAGCCGGCTCGAGTCCGGCCTCACCTTTCTCGCCTCGGTGGGCAGCACCGCGCCCTTCATCGGCCTGTTCGGCACGGTCTGGGGCATCTACCACGCGCTGCTCTCGATCGCCGGCAGCGGGCAGGTGATGATCGACCGCGTGGCCGGCCCGGTGGGCGAAGCGCTGATCATGACGGCCGCCGGGCTCGCGGTCGCGATTCCGGCCGTGCTCGCCTACAACGCCTTCACCCGCGTGAACCGCGTGACGCTCGCCGAGCTCGACGGCTTCGCCCACGACCTGCTCGCGCTCGTGACCACCGGCAGCCGCGTCTCGGACGGGCGCGCCGACGCGCTGCGCGCCGCCACCACGGCCCCGTTGCGCGCCACGCAGTCGGTGGGCAGCTAGCGGCAACGCCCGCGCGAAGCGAACCAGGGAGAACCGGATGGCGTTCGGCGGATTCGACCAGCGTGGCGCGAGCCAGCCGATGTCGGAGATCAACACCACGCCGCTGGTGGACGTGATGCTGGTGCTGCTGGTGATCTTCATCATCACCGCGCCGCTGCTCACGCACTCGATCAAGCTCGACCTGCCGAACGCGCAGGCGCCGGCGAGCGCCGAGAAGCCCGACACGATCACGCTGTCGATCGACGCCTCCGGGTCGGTGTTCTGGAACAACGACCGGCTCGCGAGCGAAGCGCAGCTCGCGCAACGCCTCGCGCAGGCCGCTGCCGCCCAGCCGCAGCCCGAACTGCACCTTCGCGCCGATCGCGAGACCCGGTACCAGCGCATCGCGCAGGTGATGTCCGCCGCGCAGCGCGCGGGCATCGCGAAGCTCGGCTTCGTGACCGATCCGCGCGACGCGCGCCCCTGAGCGGGCGCGCCGCTCACAGCGTGAAGTCGAGCCCGCGGACGAGGATCCCGGGAACGCGCGAAGCGGCGAAGGAGCGCCGCTCGTAGGTGTCGCAGTCGGCGATGCGCGCGGCGCTCGCGCCGATCGCCTCGAGCGCCTCGCCCAGCACGCGAAACAGGCTGTCGTCGAAGCGCATCGCCTGCAGCGGCGCCACCGGCGTTCCGCCCTCCACCCACACGGTGCCGAAGCGCGTCATGCCGGTGATCCGGCAGGTCTCGCGATCGGAGAAGTTCAGGTACCACAGGTTGCTGATCGCGATGCCGGTGTCGAGCGCGCGCAGCGCGTTGCGCTCGTCGAGCTCGCCCGGCGCCATCGTCAGCGCCTCGGGCGACTCGGCGCCGCCCGCGAAGTTGCACTGCACGCCGAACTCGCGCGCGCTGCGCGGCGAAGCCAGCCAGTCGCCGAAGCGTCCGGCGCGCACCAGCTCGAGCCGGCCGGGGCGCACGAACCCGTCGGCCTGGAAGCGCGGAACCGCGAGCGCCTCCAGGTCCTCGGCCAGTTCCACGCGCGCGTCGAAGCGCGCGACGCCGGCGCGCAGCCGGGCGAGCGGCGAGTGCCCGGCGCGGTGCGCGCGCGCGGAAAACCCGCCCCACCCGAGCATCGCGAGCAGGTCGTGCACCGCGCTCGGCGCGAGCCAGCAGCGATAGCGGCCGGGATCGAGCCGGCGCGCGGGCTTCGCGAGCACGGCCGCGCGCGCGACCGAATCGGCGATCGAATCGCGCACCAGTGCGCCGGACCACCGCGGCGCCCCGATCGTGGCCTTGAGCGCGCGGTCGCTTCCGGCGTCGGGCGCGCGCACGTGGATCGAGTAGTCGAGCACCCAGTCGCGGGTCTCGTGCCAGTGCTCGTGCCCCAGGCTGCTCGCGAGCGCGCACGCGTGCGGGCCGCCGGCGTAGAAACCCACCAGGTCGGACCCGGCGGCGGCCGAGGTCACCGTCTCGCAGACCTGCGCGATCGTGGCCGGCGCGCCCGCGCGCACGACGCGGCTCGCGCTCGCGTCCGGGGCGAACGAGAGGTGCGGGTCCTGGTCGGCCCGGGCGAGCTCGGCGCGCAGGCGCTCGAAGCCGGCGTCGACCGCGAGCGCGTCGGCGCGCGCCTCGCCCGCGAGGGTGAGCGTGTGCGAGGCCTGCCGCTGGCCGAGGATCAGGCGCAACTCGAGCCGCGCGCGCTCCACCGTGCCGCACTGGCGCACGCGCCCGTGGTTGAAGCGCACGAAGTCGGACCTCTCCGCGTCGAGCCAGCCGGCCGAGATCTCGCCGGCACGCGCGGCCCCCCGCACGCGCTCGAGCGCAGGCCCGTAGCGCGACCGGAGCGCCGGGGGAAGGCCTGCCATCTTCGGGTTCCCGCCGGCGCCGCTCAGTCGGCCGCGCCGAACACGTCGACGCCGTCGAACAGGCAAGCCGGCGCCGCGTGCCCCACGCGAATCACCTGACCGGGCTCGCCCTTGCCGCAGAACGGCGTCCCCATCAGCTCGAAGGTGCGCGCATCGCCCACGCGCACGAGACTGCGCCAGAAGGTGGCCGACACGCCCCTGTAGTTCGGGTTGCGCACCACCGGCCCGAGGCGCCCGTTCTCGATCAGCTGCCCCCACTCGCAGCCGAACTGGAACTTGTTGCGGGCGTCGTCGATCGACCACGACAGGTTGGTCTTCACGACGATGCCGCGCTCCACCGCCGCCACCATCTCCTCCAGGCTGCTCGACCCGGGTTCCACGTTGAGGTTGGCCATCCGGTCGATCGGCGGGCGGTGCCAGCCGTTGGCGCGCGCGTTGGCGGTGCCCTCGATATCGAAGCCCAGCGCGCGTGCGCGCGACTGCGACAGCGCGCCTCCCAGCGCGCGCTTGAGCACGCCGCGCTCGATCAGCATCACCTTGCGCGCGCGGCTTCCCTCGTCGTCGACCGCGTAGCTCGCCAGCTCCGGGTCGGGGCCCGGGTCGAAGCTCACGTCGAGCAGCTCCGAGCCGTAGCGGTAGGTGCCGAACATCTCGGGGCGCACGAAGCTCGTGCCGGCGAAGTTGCGCTCGTCGCCCAGGATGCGGTCGAGCTCGAGCGGGTGCCCGATCGACTCGTGGATCTGCAGCATCATCTGGTCCGGCATCAGCAGCAGCGACATCCGGCCGCTCGGGCAGTTCGGGGCCGCGAGCAGCTCCAGCGCCTCCTGCGCCACGCGCGCGCCGCCGCCCACCAGGCCGGCGCGCTCGATCACTTCGAACCCGCCCTGCTGGCAGAACCCGTTGTACTGGCCGCCGAGCGAGCGCGTCTGCGAGCGGCCTTCGCCCGACGCGGTGGCCTCGAGGTTCGGCTCCACGAACTCGAAGCGCTGGTCGCTGCGCTGCTCGCCGTCGACGAAGGTGCGCTGGCGCGTGCGCGTGAGCCGCAGGCTCGCCGACCAGTGCACGATCCGCTCGTGCCGCCCGATCGCGTCGGCCTCGGTGCGCAGCAACCCGAGCAGCGTGGCCGAATCCGGGAGGGCGCGAGCCACCCGCGTCGCGCGCTGCGACCAGCCCGGATCGGGCGCCGCGAACTCGACCCCTTCGAACAAGCCGCTTCGCGCGCAGGCCCGGGCCCAGGCGGTGGCGCGCCGTGCGGCGGCGGCCAGCGCCTCGCCGGTGAGCGCCGCGCTCGCGCAGTAACCGACGCCGCCCGCAACCCGCGCCGTGACCATCGCGCCGCGATCGCACGCGGTGCGGCTGGGCTGCGTGACTCCGCGAACCACCGCGAGATGGCGCAGGTCCTCGTCGACCACGCGCACGCCCAGCGACACGCCCCGCGGCGCGCGCAGCGCGCCCACCAGCGCGCGCAGGCCGTCTTCCTGCGCCTCGTGTTCGCCCGCGTTCAAATCGCCCGCCCTCCCGCGTGGACCAGGCGCTAGCGTACCGCGCCGGGCGCTAGCGCACCGCGTCGATCGCCGCGCACAGCTGCTCGAGGGCGTCGATCGCGCGCAGCGACGGGCGCTCGATCTCGGAACCAACCCGCGCGAAGGCGATCGGTCCGCGCGGCTCGAGCACGCCGAGCGACTCCCAGGGCTCGCGATCGGCCGATTCGCCGGTCGCCACGATCAGCCGCGGCGCCGCGCGCAGCACCGCCTCCGCGCCCACCGGCGCGGCCGCCGAACCGAGCCCGCGAAAGACGTTGCGCCCGCCGCAGGCGGCGAGCGCGTCGCCCACCATGTCGCGATCCGAGAGCGCGATCAGCGGTCGCGCCCAGGCCTGCACGAACACGTCCACCGGGGCGCGCGACCCGTAGCGCGCGCGCGCCCGGGCCACGCGCGCCCGGAACGCCGCGGCGGCCTCGGCGCCGCGCCGGGGGTCGGCGGAGGCCCGCGCGAAGCGCTCGAGCGTGGCGGCGATCGCCTCGAGCGAACGCGGATCGGACACGAACACCGCGAGGCCCAGCCGCTCGAGTCGCGCAACCTGCTCGCGCGAGACGCCGGCGCCCCACGCCACCACCAGATCGGGGCGCAGCGCCATCAATCGCTCGGGGTCGGGCGCCGGCATCGCGTTGATCGCGGGAAGCGCGCGCACCTCGGGCGGGAAGTCGCTGCTCGCGTCCACCGCCACCACGTGAGCGCCCAGCCCGGCCGCGAACAGCAGTTCGGTCGCGTGCGGCGCCAGCGAAACGATCCGCCGCGCGCCGGCGCTCACGGCGACGGTCCTTCCCCAATCGTCGCCCAGCTGCACGGCGCCGGCCGGCGCCGCGAGCAGCGCGAGCGCGAGGGCGAGCGCCGGACCGGCGTTCACTTGGGCTGGTAGCGCAGGCCCACCAGCAGGGCGCGCGGCGGCATCGCGTAGAGAAACCCGCTCTGGTAGGCCTTGTTGCCGAGGTTCGTGAGCCGCGCGAACAATTCCCAGTGCGTCGCGAGCGTGTAGGCGCCGTTCAGACCGAGCACCCCGTATCCTGCGATCCTGTTGCCGCCCGCGTCCACGCGATCGCCCTGCGCGAGCCACTCGAGGCCGACCCGCATCGGGCCCGGCGCCCAGTCGAGCGAGAGCGCCGCGTGCCGGCGCGCGCGCAGGGCCAGCGGCGTGACCGATCCGTCGTCGCGCTCGGCGCGCGGATCCTGCAGCGTGACCGACGCGCGCGCGTGCCAGTCGCCCGCGCGATGGCGTGCCTCGAGCGTGAGCCCCCTCACCCGCGCGTCCTGAAGGTTCTGCGGCACGAAGTTCTGGTCGAGCTCGATCGCGTCGCGGATGCGGCTCGCGAACAGCGTCGCCTTCGCGCTCGTCGCGCGCTCCCGATACTCGATCGCGACCTCGGCGCCGCGCGAGCGCTCGGGCATCAGCGCCGGGTTCGAGCCGAAGGGGTTGTACAGGTCGTCGAAGGTGGGCACCCGGAACGCGCTCGCCACCGAGGCGCGCACCAGCCAGCGGTGCGCGAGCTGGTAGCCCCACGCGAGCGTCGCGCTCGGCTCGCTCGCAACGCCGCGGATCTCGTCGTGGCGCAACTGCACCCGAACGAGGTGGCGATCGATTCCGACCTCGTAGCCGGCGAAGACCGACTCGGTGCGGCGCGCGTCGGTGTCGTAGACGAACGGGCCGCTCGTGACGCCCTCGCCCGCGATGCGCTGGCGCAGCTGCTCCGCGCCCAGCAGCAGGCGGCCCGACGGCAGGTCGAACCAGTTCTCCCAGCTGGTCGTGCGCGTCGCGGTGCGCGGCGCGAAGCCGTAGGCGTCGAAGCGGTAGTCGATGCGCGTCTCGCCCAGGCGCAGCTCGGTTTGCCAGCGCGGCGCCGGGCGCCCCCGCGCGAACGCCGAGAGCGCGTTGGTTCGGTAGCGGTAGCGCGCGTCCTCGGGAGTGGAGAACGGGTCGTCGTAGCGGGCGTCGCCCGAACTCGCGAGCACCCGCGCGCCGAACGACCAGCCGTTCGGCAGGGCGTGGCGCAGCGATCCGTTCACGCTGCGCACTGCGTTGCCGTCGCGATCGTCCTGGCGGCTGAAATTGCCCGGCAGCGTCGCGTCGTGCCCGGCGGTGCGGTCTCGCGCGAGCGCGATCGAGAAACCCGTGCCCCGGGCCTCGCCGGAGAACCCCGCGCGCAGCTGCGAGGTGGACCGCGTGCCCGCGGCCAGCGAGAACCACGGCTGCGGCGCGCCGCTGCCCTTTCGCGTGAAGATCTGGATCACGCCGCCGATCGCGCCCGAGCCGTACAGCGACGACAGCGGCCCGCGCACGATCTCGATGCGCTCGATCGACGAGAGCGGGATGAATTCGAGGTTCGCGGTTCCGGAGGTTGCGTTCTCCAGCCGCACGCCGTCGACGAGCACGACCGTCTGCGAGGTCTTCGTGCCGCGCACGAAGATGCCCGAAGTGGAACCCGCGCCGCCGTTTTGCAGGATCTCGACGCCGCCCGCCGTGCGCAGCAGTTCGGGGAGTGTGGACGCGCCCGCGCGCTCGATCTCGCCCGCGTCGATCACGGTCGCGTCGGCGAGCGTGCGCGCGATGTCCTGCTCGGCGCGCGTTGCGGTGACGACCACGTCGTCGAGCGCAATCGCCTGCGCGCAAACCAGCGAGGCCGCCAGCGCGAGCGGTGCCGATACAACAGTGAACGAACGCATGCCGAGCCCCTGCGCGCCGCCGGCCGCCCGACGACACGCCCTGTGCCTCGCCCACCGCTCGGCACGGATGAAATTAGAGGCCGCGAACGACCCCGCCCTCTCGGCCGGTATCCGGGCTTGCAGATGAGGCGCGCCACCTTCCCGGGGCGTCGGTCGTGTGACTCCGAGCACCCAGTGGCACTGGACGCGCCTGGCCCGCGCCTGGCGGGCGCGGACACCTGCTTACCGTTGCGGGGGCAGCACAGGTTGGCAGGGGCCGGCCCGGGCGAGCCGACTCACGCTCCCTGTTTCCCGTTTAACCGCGCGACGCGAACGCGAGCGCGGCACCGAAAGCGGATCCGATTATACGGGTACCCGGCTCAGCGAATCGCCGATACCGCCTCGAGCACGATGCCGCTGGTCAGGATCTCGGGCAGCACGCGCGGGGCCGGCTCGCCCGGCACGTACAGCAGATAGAGCGGCACGCCGTTGCGCCCGTGGCGCGCGAGCGCGGCGGTGATCTCCGGGTCTCGATTGGTCCAGTCGGCGCGCAGTCGCAGCACGCCGCGGCGCTGCATCTGCCCGATCACCGGCTCGCGGTCGAGCACGAGCGTCTTGTTCACCTGGCAACTCACGCACCAGGCCGCGGTGAACTCGACGAACACCGGGCGCCCCGCCGCCAGCGCCGTCACCACGGCCTGTTCGCTCCAGGGCTCCCAGGACGACGCCGTTGCCGCGCTCTGCCCGCCGGGCGCGCCGGCGGCGCCCCCGGCGGGGGAATCGGCGGTGGCGGGCAACCCGACCCACAAACCGGCAACGAGGCTCGCGAGCGCCGCAGCCAAGGCGACGGGCCGCTTGGACTTCGCCCCGCCCTGCACGAATCGTCCGTACAACCAGGCCGCGAGCGCCACCATCACCGCGCCGGCCGAGGCCGCGAGAACGGCGTTGACGCCAGCCTGCAGGCCCAGAACCCACAGCAGCCAGGCCACCGTGAGCAGCATCGGGAAGGCCAGGAACTGCTTGAAGCTCTCCATCCACCGCCCCGGGCGCGGCAGCCATCGCAACGCGGCCGGGAAATAGCCCAGCACCAGATAGGGCAGCGCCATGCCCGTTCCCAGCGCGCCGAACACCGCCAGCACCTCGGGGGCGGGGCGGCCCAGCGTGTAGCCCAGCGCGGAGCCCATGAAAGGGGCCGAGCAGGGCGTGGCCACCAGCACCGCGAGCACGCCCGCGCCGAACGATCCGATCACCGGATGACGCTCGAGCGCGTCGGGCTCGACCGCGCCCAGCTGCGTCATGCGCACGCCGAACTCGTAGACGCCCGCGAAATTGAGCGCGATCGCAACGAACAGCAGCGCCATCGCGGCCACGAACACCGGCGACTGCAGCTGGAACCCCCAACCGACCGATTCGCCGGCCGCGCGCAGCCCCAGCAACAGCGCGGCCAGCAGCAGGAACGACGCGACCACGCCGGCGGAGAACGCGAGCGCGCCGCGCTGCGCGTCGATGCGCTGCGCCCCCGCGTGGCGCGCGAACGAGAGCACCTTCAGGCCGATCACCGGAAACACGCAGGGCATCAGGTTGAGCAGCAGCCCCCCGATCAGCGCGAACAGCAGCGCGAACGC
This sequence comes from Burkholderiaceae bacterium, assembly GCA_036525975.1. Classification (GTDB taxonomy): domain Bacteria; phylum Pseudomonadota; class Gammaproteobacteria; order Burkholderiales; family Burkholderiaceae_E; genus Quisquiliibacterium. The sequence continues at coordinate 8,713 of DATCZK010000122.1, forward strand.
GAGCGTGATCGCAGCGCCGCCCGCAGGCAGCGCCGAGCCCTGGGAGGCCGCGCCGCCCCCCGACCCGAACGGCAAACCCACCCCCGAGAGCAGCCTCGCGCCCGCGCCCGAGAAGAGCACCGACTTCGCGTTCTCGTCGCGCTTGGCCGTTGCCACCAGCGTGCCGCCGGCGAGCGCCTGTCCTTCGAGCCGGGCGCTCACCTCGTGCCCCTGGCCGTCGACCACGAGCACCCCCACCGGCTCGCCGGTGAACCCGGCTTTCGCGAGCGCGGCCTCGTCGGCCGTGTCGAGCACCTTGAGCTCGAGCCACCAGCGCCCGGGCGCGGCCGGATCGCGAAACAGCGGCTGCGGCGCCGGCGCGTCGAGCCAGCCCACGCTGTAGGGGAAGAACTCGGCCGTCGAGGCCTGCTGGCGCTCGAATGCGAGCGTGAGGCGCGCAGCGCTGCGCCCCGCGCGCGCCACGGTTCCGGGCCTGGGCGTTTCGCGCGCGGCGCGCTCGAACAGCGCCAGGTGCTTTCCGGGCGCCGCCTTGTCGCGCACGGGCAACTCCAGCGACAGCCTGGCCTCGCCCGGAATGCACACTTCCCGGCACATCAGCCACTGCGCCTTGGCTTCGATCTTCACGGTTGCGCCCGCGGCCTGGGCTGCGGGAATCGCCACCGGCACGCGCAGCAGCGTCTCGCCCTCGTATCCGTAGTTGGCCAGCGGGCCGATGAAGATCCTCTGCGGCACCGGCCAGGCGATCGCGCCGGCCGACCACCCCGGCGGCATCGTCAGCTCGATCTCGGTGGCGAGGCCCGAGTCGCCCGGGTTGCGCCAGTAGGTGTGCCACTCGGGGTCGTGCCTGATGCGCAGCCCCAGCTCGGCCGTGGTGCCCGGCACGGCCGCGTCGTCGCGCGCGACCAGCTCCACCTCGACGGCGTCCACGCGCACCGGTTGCGCCGCGGCGTTCGCCGCGAGCACCAGCGTGGCCGCCAGGGCCCTGACGATGGCAATTGCGAATTTGTTCACGCCAGCGATCCTATCTCAAATGCATTCCCGGCGAACTCGACTTGACCCCCCGATGCGCGGTGCCTAACATCCTCGCGATGGAACATGACATCGATCAACTCGTCGAGCGCGCGAACGGCCTGATCGCCGTGGCAAGGCGGCTCGCCGAAGAAAACGCGCGGCTGCGCTCCCAACTCGCCGAGGCGCTCGCGGCCCGAGAGCAGATGCAATCGCGCATGCACGAAGCGCGCGCGCGCGTCGAATCGGCGCTCGCGCGGCTGCCGGCGTCGGCCGAACAGGGTTCCTGATCGTGGCACAAGTGGACGTGAAGATCCTCGATCGCGATTACCGCCTGTCCGTGAACGAAGACGACCGCGCGCGGTTGCTCCAGGCCGTGGAGCTGGTCGACGAGCGCATGCGCGCGATCCGTGACGGGGGCAAGGTGGCCGGTCACGACCGCATCGCCGTGATGGCTGCGCTTCAGATCGCGCACGATCTGCTGGCCGCGCCGAGCGGCGCGGACTCCGGCGGCGAGTCGGCGCGCAAGCTGCGCAAGCTGAGCGAAGCGATCGACGCCGAAGTCAAGCGCCAGGAAAAGCTGTTCTGAGCCCGTCGATCGGAAATTTCACGAATCGTGCGCGCGCTGCGCCGCGCCGCGCTGCTTCCGGGTTAGAATCCAAGTGCCCTGCGGTGCGCGACACGGGTCATACATTCCTTGGACCAATGCATTGCATCGAGGTTGTGGCGTTTCCGGATCACTGTTGTGATCGTCCCGAGTCGGACGAACCTGATGTGGCCCCAGCTGCGACCGATCTGAACTGAACGGTTCAGGATGCCGGCCCACCGGCACAGGCGGGGTCCTCATTTCGAGGCTGCGCTTGGCGCGGCTCAGCCGTAGATCCAGCGCACGAGCCCGAGCGAAACCGCCGGCACGTACGACACCAGCAGCACCACCGCGAGCAGGATCACCACGAACGGCACGTTGGCGCGCGTGGTCGACCAGATGTCGGTCTTCGCGATCGAACACGCCGTTGCGAGCACCGAGGCCACCGGCGGGGTCTGCTGGCCCACCGCGATGTTGAGCGTGAGGATGATGCCGAAGTGCACCGGGTCGATGCCCGCCTGCTGGATCAGCGGCAACGCCACCGGCGTCACGAGGATGATCGCGGCCGCGCCGTGCAGCACCATTCCGATCAGGAACAGCACGACGTTCATCATCACCAGGATCACCCACTTCTCGTTCGACAGCGCGAGGATCGCGCTGGCGAAGCGCTGCGGCGTCTGCGTCTCCGTGATGTACAGCCCGAGCACGGCCGACGCGGCCACCAGCAGCATCACGGTGGCGGTCTGCACCACGCCGTCGACGAGCGCGCGCGCGATCTCCTCGAGGCGCACCTCGCGGTAGATGAACACGCCGATCAGCAGGGCCGCCAGCACCGCCAGCCCCGCTCCCTCGGTCGCGGTGACCACGCCGCCGAAGATTCCGCCCAGAATGATCACCGGCAGCAGCAGCGCCCAGCCCGCGTCGACGAACGACGTCCAGACGCGGCGCAGGCTGAAGCGCTCGTCGCGCGGCAGGTCGTATTTCACCGCCAGGTACCAGCAGAGCACCATCATCGAGAACCCGCCGAGCAGCCCCGGAATGATCCCGGCGACGAACAGCTGGACGATCGACACGTTGGCCATCGCGCCGTACAGGATCATCGGAATCGACGGCGGGATGATGATCGCGAGCGACGCCGACGAGGAAGTCACGGCCGCCGCGAACCTCGCCTTGTAGCCCTTGCGCTTCATTTCCGGGATCAGCACGGTGCCGATGGCCGCCACGTCTGCAACGGCCGAGCCCGAGATCTCGGCGAAGAACAGCGACACGCCCACGTTCACCATCGCCAGCCCGCCGCGCATGAAACCGATCAGCGACGAGACGAACGCGATCAGCCGGCGCGAGATCCCGCCGGTGTTCATCAGCGAGCCCGCCAGGATGAACAGCGGGATCGCGATCAGCGGAAAGCTCGTCGCGCCCTCGAAGAACGCGAGCGCGGCGTTGAGCACGCCGAGCTCGCCGCGCAGCGCCCACACGCCCACGAACGCGGCCCCGAGAATCGCCACCGCGATCGGCACGCCGATCGCGATCAGCGCGAACAGCAGGACGATGACCAGCGCTTCGACCATCGCTCGCTCAGCGCCGCGAGCGCGCGGCGTCGGTGCGCTCGCCGCTCGCGTTCGGGTTCGCGGCCTGAACGCGCGAGTGTTCGGCCTGCGCGCGCGCGATCTCGGCCGCGATCTCCTCGCTCTCGGTGTCGCGCCCGGCCATCACCCGCTGCCAGTTCTCGCGCACGACGAGCAGCCGCGAGGTGATCGTGAGCGCCGCGCCGATCGGCACGACCGACTGGACGAACGCGAGCCTCACCCACGGAATGGAGGTGATCGTCTCGTCGCCGAACACCTCGAGGATGCGCCACCCGGCCCACAGCATCAGCGCGAAAACAGTGAACACGACCGCCTCGACCAGCACGAACAGCGCCGCGCGCCGCCCGGGCGGTTGCGCAACCAGCAGGTTCTCGAAGTTCAGGTGCGCGTTGCGCAGCATGGCCAGCGCCGCGCCCAGCAGGCTCAGCCACGCGAGCAGGATCGACGCGACCTCGTCGTACCAGATCGGGGATGCGCCTGCCGTGCGCGCGGCCACCGCGTAGACCACGATCGCCGCGAGCACGATCAGCAGCGCGATCGTGGCCGCGGCGAGCGCTCTCTCGTAGGCGCGACGCATCAGCTTGGGCGCGGACGGGCCACGGCGCGAGCGGG
>DATCZK010000123.1:0-8234 GCA_036525975.1 Burkholderiaceae bacterium
GCGCACCGCGCTCGCCCACGGGCGCGACCCGGCCGCGCTGCCCGAACACCGCGAGCGCGCTCGCGTGCTCGCCCGGGCGCAGCGTGGCGCCCGCGCGCAGCGCGCGGCGCTCGAGCCCGCCGCGCCAGGCTTCGCGCGCCACCATCAGGTTGAGCGCGCGGCACGCGCCGTGCCCGGCGCTCGGCTCGCAGTGCGGCGCGTCTTCGCCGGGGAAAGCGATCGGCGCGCTGGCGGCGTGCAGCTCGCAGCCGAGCCCCGACTCGAAGCGCAGCCGCACGGCGCCGCTGGCCACCGCGAACCACCGCTGCAGACCGGGGAAGCGCGAGAACGGCCCGGCCGAGTCGATCTCGGCGAGGCTCAGCCGCCAGCCTTCCCCGTGGCCCAGGTCGCGCGTGACGCCGCGGCCATTGCGCCAGGGCGCCGGCGCCTGGTCGGCGATCCGCGCGACGCGCATGCGAGCGCCTTCAGCGCGCGATCATCGGCAGGTCGAGCCCGTGCTCGCGGGCCACTTCCACCGCCGTGGCGTAGCCCGCGTCGGCGTGGCGCATCACGCCGCTGGCGGGGTCGTTCCACAGCACCCGCTCGATCCGCCGGTCGGCCGCCTCGGTGCCGTCGCAGACGATCACCACGCCGGCGTGCTGCGAGTAGCCGATGCCCACCCCGCCGCCGTGGTGGATCGACACCCAGGTGGCGCCGCCCGCGACGTTGAGCATCGCGTTGAGCAGCGGCCAGTCGGCCACCGCGTCGCTGCCGTCCTTCATCGCCTCGGTCTCGCGGTTGGGGCTCGCCACCGAGCCGGTGTCGAGGTGGTCGCGCCCGATCACGATCGGCGCCTTCAGCTCGCCCTTGCGCACCATCTCGTTGAACGCCAGGCCGGCCTTGTGGCGCTCGCCCAGGCCCAGCCAGCAGATGCGCGAGGGCAGCCCCTGGAACGCGATGCGCTCGCGCGCCTGGTCGAGCCAGCGGTGCAGGTGCGCGTCGTCGGGGAAGAGCTCTTTCACCTTGGCGTCGGTGCGGTAGATGTCCTCGGGGTCTCCGGAGAGCGCCGCCCAGCGGAACGGCCCCTTGCCCTGGCAGAACAGCGGCCTGATGCACGCGGGCACGAAGCCGGGGTAGTCGAAGGCGTTCGCCACGCCGGCGTCCTTGGCCACCTGCCGCAGGTTGTTGCCGTAGTCGATCACCGGCACCCCGGCGTGGTGCCACGCGAGCATCGCGCCCACGTGGGGCACCGACGAGGCGCGCGCGTCGTCGGCGAGGCGCGCGCGATCGGCCGGCGCGCCGTGCTCGCGCACCTGCCACCACCGGCCCACGCTCCAGCCGATCGGCAGGTAGCCGTTGACCAGGTCGTGCGCGCTGGTCTGGTCGGTGACGGCGTCGGGCCGGATGCCGCGCGCGTGGTACGCGGGGAACAGCTCGGCCGCGTTGCCCAGGATGCCCACCGAGACCGCGCGCCCCTCGCCGTGCGCTTTCGCGATGATCGCGAGGGCCTCGTCGATGTCGGCCGCCTGGTGGTCGAGGTAGCGGGTCTTGAGGCGCATGTCGATGCGCGACTGCTGGCACTCGATCGCCACGCACGAGGCGCCCGCGAGCACGGCCGCGAGCGGCTGCGCGCCGCCCATCCCGCCGAGCCCCGCGGTGAGGATCCACTTGCCGGCCCAGCTGCCGCCGTAGTGCTTGCGGCCCAGCTCGACGAAGGTCTCGTAGGTGCCCTGGACGATGCCCTGGCTGCCGATGTAGATCCACGATCCGGCCGTCATCTGCCCGTACATCATCAGGCCCTTGCGGTCGAGCTCGTCGAAGTGCTCCCAGGTGGCCCACTTGCCCACGAGGTTGGAGTTCGCGATCAGCACGCGCGGGGCGTCGGGGTGCGTGCGGAACACGCCCACCGGCTTGCCCGACTGGATCAGCAGGGTCTCGTCGTCGCCCAGCCGGCGCAGCGCGGCCACGATCGCCTCGTAGCACTCCCAGTTGCGCGCGGCCTTGCCGATGCCGCCGTACACGACCAGTTCGGCCGGGTTCTCGGCCACCTCGGGGTCGAGGTTGTTCATCAGCATGCGCAGCGGCGCCTCGGTGAGCCAGCTGCGCGCGCTGCGCTCGGTGCCGCGCGGTGCGCGGATCGTGCGGCCGAGGTCTTTCGGTGCCGTGGGTGCGTTCATCGGGGGCCTCCTGCTTGCGACCAATCGGGGGGGGGGCGGCGGAGCGGGCCGCCGCTTTGGATCGAATCCTTGCACACTCCACCCGATTTGTCTATACAATTGGGAGACGCCGGATGCCCACGTGAACGCCGCCGCTGCCGCCCCCCCGACCCACCAGCCGCACTACGCGCGGGTGAAGTCGATCGTGCGCGAGCGGATCGCCTCGGGCGCGCTGCGTCCGGGCGACCCGGTGCCCTCCGAGGAGGCGCTGGCGCGCGAACTGGGGCTGTCGCGGCTCACCGTGCACAGGGGCCTGCGCGAGCTGATGCACGAGGGCCTGCTGGTGCGGTTCCGGCGCCGGGGCACCTTCGTGGCCGACCTGCAGCCCCAGTCCTCGCCGATCACCGTGGAGCCGATCGATCGCCAGATTGCCGCGCGCGGGCACGCGTACGCCGCCAACGTGCTCGGCGTGGGCGAGGAGCGGGCCGGCACCGACGTGGCCGCCAAGCTCGACCTGCCGGTCGGGGCGAGGGTCTTCCGCTCGCGCGTCGTGCACCTCGAGGACGGCGTGCCGATCCAGTTCGAGGACCGCTACGTGAACCCGCGCGTGGTGCCCGAGTACGCCAGCGTGGACTTTCGCTCGACGCCGCCGGCGCAGTACCTGCAGGACCACTACCCGCTGCGCGAGGTCGAGCATGCGATCATCGCGGAATCCGCCGATGCCGAGTCGGCGCGCTGCCTGCGGATCGACCGCGACGCGCCCTGCCTGACCATCCATCGCAGGACCTGGTCGCAGGGCCGCGTGGCAAGCTACGCGCGGCTCGTGCATCCTGGCGGCCGTTACCGGCTGTTCAGCCGCTTTCGGCCCGGCTGAGCAAAGAGACCGAAATCCGTGACACAAGCAGCCAGCAGCCCGAATTCCCCGTCGCCGCCGGGCGCCGACGTGGTCGTGATCGGAGCGGGGGCAATCGGTGCCTCCGCGGCGTTTCACGCGGCCCGCGCCGGCGCGAGCGTGATCCTGATCGACCGCGAGCCCGACGTGGCCAGCGGCACGACCGCGCAGTCGAGCTCGATCGTGCGCACGCACTACTCGGTGGCCGCGAACGTGCAGCTCGCGCAGCAGTCGCTCGCGGCCTTCACCGCGTTTCGCGAGTACACGGGCGACGCCGACGCCGAGTGCGGGCTGAACCTGTGCGGCTACCTGATCGTGGGGGCCGACGACGCGCGCGGGCGCGCGATCGACGCGGCCATGCGGGCGCAGCGCGAGATGGGGATCGAGGCGCGGATGATCGACGCGGCGAGCGCGCGCGAGATCCTGCCGCTGCTCGAGACGGCCGGGCTCGCGCACTTCGGCTACGAGCCCGGCGCCGGATACGCCGACGCCTACATGACCGCGGCGTCGTTCGCGCGCGCGGCGCGCCGGCTCGGCGCGCGCGCGCTGATGTCCACGCGCGTGCGCTCGCTGCGGGTGGAGGGCGCCCGCGTGGTGGGTGTCGACACCTCGGCCGGCCCGGTCTCGGCCGGCGCCGTGATCGTGGCCGCCAACGTGTGGAGCGCGCCGCTGCTCGCGCCGCTGCTCGCCCCGTCGGGCGCGGCGCTCGGCCTCGTCGCCGAGCGGCACGAGGTGATCGCGCTCGAGGCCCCCGAGCCGTACCTGCCGCACTACCCGGTGTTCAAGGACATCTCGGGCGCGTCGATGCTCTACGCGCGCTGCTACGGGCGCACGCAGCTGCTGGCGAGCCCGGGGCTGCCCGGCACGCCGGCCGACCCCGACGAGGGGCAGGTCGACGTCTCGCTCGACTTCGTGGCCGGGCTCGGCGAGCAGGTGGCCGCGCGCCTGCCCGTGTTCGCCGAAGCCGGCCTCGCGTCGAGCTGGACGGGCCTGTACGACGTGACCCCCGACTGGAACCCGGTGCTCGGCGCGCTGCCCGGCGTGCAGGGGCTCACCGTGGCCTACGGCTTCTCCGGTCACGGGTTCAAGCTCTCGCCGGCGGTGGGCCGCCTGCTGGCGGGGCACGCGCTCGGCGCGCCCGAGACCGCCCTGCTCGAACCGTACCGCTTCGAGCGCTTCGCGCGGGGCAGGCTGCTGCGCGGGGCCTACGGCGCCGGCGCCGTGTCCTGAGCGCCCTGATTTGGCAAGCGCGGCCGGGCGCGGCATAGTTCCGGTCCTGAACCGTTGCACCCCAGATCGATCCAACCATACGAGGAGACCAGGATGAGACTGACGATTCGCAAGGGGCTGGTGGCCACGCTCGTCGTCGCCGGCGTGGCGGCGGCCGGCGCGAGCTTCGCGCAGCAGCGCATGTTCTTCGGAATCGCCACCGGCGGCACTGGGGGCACCTACTATCCGCTGGGCGGCATGCTCGCCCAGCTGATCTCGAACAAGGCGGCGGTGGACGGCGCGAAGATCATCGCCACCGCCGAGGCGGGCAACGCGTCGGTGGCCAACAGCAAGCTGCTGGGCACCAAGCAGATCGAGTCGGCGTTCGTTGCGGCCGACATCCTCGACGCCGCCTACAACGGGCAGAACCAGTTCAAGGACGGCGCGATCAAGAACCTGCGCGCCCTCGCGGCGCTCTACCCGGAAACGGTGCAGCTGATCACGCGCGCCGACTCGGGCGTGAACAGCGTGAAAGACCTCAAGGGCAAGCGCGTGTCCTCGGGCGCTCCGGGTTCGGGGCAGTACCAGCTGCTCACCGACCTGCTCGCCGTGCACGGCATCAAGCGCGACGAGGTGAAGGAAGACCACTCGTCGTTCACGCAGGCCGTGGACAAGATCAAGGACGGAAACCTGGAAGCCACGCTGATCACGGCCGGCATGCCGACCGCGGCGGTGACCGACTTCGCGCAGGCGCACGCCCTGAAGATCATCCCGCTCGCCGGCCCCGAGATCGCCGAGCTGCTGAAGAAGCAGCCCTACTACACCAACGTCACGATCCCGGCCGGCACCTACAAGGGCGTGACCGCGCCGGTGCAGACGCTCGCGGTGATGGCGGTGTGGGCCACGCACGACGGCGTGCCCGAGAAGGTGGCCTACGAGGTCACGAAGGCGCTGTTCGAGAACGTGTCGGTGATGGGCCAGGTGCACGTGCAGGGCAAGAACATCACGCTCGCGACCGCGACCGCGGTGGGCACCGCGCCGCTGCACCCCGGAGCCGCCAAATACCTGCGCGAAAAGGGCGCGCTGAAGTAGCGGCGGCGCTGGTCGCGCTCGCCGCCGTCGCCGGCGGCTGCGCGGCGCCTGCCCCCGGAGCCGGTTGCCGGCTCCGGCTGGTGGACGCGCGCGCCGGCACGCCGCTCGCGACCCTCGCCCTCGACCCCGCCCGCCCCTCGTTTCGCGTGAGCTTTCGCCATTCGGTGCACGGCACCGAGGTCGTCGACCGCTACGAGGTGCGCGGCGCGCGGGTCGTGCTCGTGCAGGAGTCCTTCGAGGGCGAGGGCTACGGGCTGCCCTCGAGCCTGCAGCCCGGCGAGCGCGTCAGCTCGCACGGCGGGCGCACCACGCTGCACACGGCGCGCGACGTGCACCCGCTCGCCGTGCGCGCCTCGCGCGCGCAGCGCACCGCGGTGCACGTCGACGCGCCCCGCCCGGAATCGCTGACGCTGGCCGACTTCGGCGAGATCGGCGTGCGATTCGATCCGATCGGATGCGAAGGCTAGACCCATGACGGCAACGAAGAGCGCGCCCCCGGGCCCCGACGACGCGGCGCCGCTGTCGCAGGCCGAGCTCGACAGCCTCGTCGAGCAATACGACCCCGAGTCGAACTTCCGCAAGCTCGCGGGGCTCACCGCGCTGCTCGTCACGGTGGTCGCGGTCTCGCTGTCGAGCTGGCACGTGTACACGGCCGGCTTCGGCCTCGCGAACGAGATCGCGCACCGCGCGATCCACCTCAGCGCCGTGCTGGGGCTGGTGTTCCTGGTCTTTCCGCGCCAGCGAAGGCTCGACGGCCCGTGGGAGTGGATCACCTCGCTCGGCTTCATCGCGTTCTACGTGCTGATCGCCTGGGGGCTCGCGCGCTCGCCCAACTACCAGCCCGAGCCCGGCGCGCACGCCGCGTTCGTGGCGGTGATCGCGTGCATCTGCGCGCTCGCGCTGCCGTTGCGGCGCCTGGGCGGCGGCTCGCACCGGGTGCCCCCGCGCGACTGGGTGTTCGCGCTGTTCGCGGCGGGCTTCTCGCTGTACCTGCTCGTGTTCTTCGAGGAGATCTTCGTGCGCCGCGTGGGCACGACCTCCACGCTGGACCTGATGATCGGCGTGATCGCGATCGCGATGGTGATCGAGGCCACGCGCCGCACGATGGGGCTGTTCCTGCCGCTGCTCGGCGTGGCCTGCGTGCTGTACGGGATGTTCGGCCCCTACCTCCCCGCGGGCCTGGCGCACCGCGGCTATTCGGTGGAACGCATCGTGCGCCACCTGTACATCGGCACCGAGGGCATCTACGGCATCCCGGTGGGGGTGGTGGCGACCTTCGTCTTTCACTTCGTGCTGTTCGGGATCATGGCCCAGATGACCGGGCTGGGGAACCTGTTCATCAACCTCGCGACGATCGTGGCCGGGCGCTTCAGCGGCGGCCCGGCCAAGGTGAGCGTGGTCTCGTCGGGGCTGTTCGGGATGATCTCGGGTTCGCCGATCGCGAACACCGTGACCACCGGCGCGATGACGATCCCGCTGATGAAGAAGGTGGGCTTCTCGCCACGGTTCGCGGGCGCGGTCGAGGCGAGCGCTTCGTGCGGCGGCCAGGTGACGCCGCCGATCATGGGCGCGGCCGCGTTCATCATGGCCGAGACGCTCGGCATCCCGTACAGCCACCTGATGCTGATCGCGGTGATTCCGGCCGCGCTGCACTACGTGGCGATCCTGTACATGGTTCACCTCGAGGCCAAGCGCCTCAAGCTCTCCGGGATGAACCCGCGCGACATCCCCTCGGTGGGCAAGGTGCTGCTGGGGTCGTGGCACCTGTTCATCCCGCTGGTGGTGATGGTCACGCTGCTGCTGATGCAGTACACGCCGTTTCTCGCCGCGTTCTGGGGGATCATCCTCACGATCGCCTGCTCGTGGATACCGCGACTGCTCGGGCGCGGCGCGGTCATGGACGGGATGGCGATGACCCCGAAGCGCCTGGTCGAGGGCTTCGAGATCGGCGCCAAGTCGGCGCTGGGCATCGGCGCCGCGTGCGCCTGCGTGGGCTTCGTGCTGGGCATCGCCACACTCACCGGCGTGGGCTTCAAGTTCTCGGCCTTCGTGCTCGACCTCTCCGGGAGCCTCGCGCAGGCGATCCACGCGGTGGACATCACCGGCATGCTCACGCTCAAGGAGACCACGATCGCGTTCGGCCTGCTGTTCACGGCGATCGCCTGCATCATCATGGGCGCCGGCGTGCCCACCACCCCGACCTACATCATCCTCGCGGCCATCGTGGCGCCGGCGCTGGCCCAGCTGGGCGTGCCGCTGGTGGCCACGCACTTCTTCGTCTTCTACTTCGGCGTGCTGGCCGACGTGACGCCGCCGGTGGCGCTGGCCGCGTTCGCGGCCGCGGGGATCGCCCGCTCCGAGCCGATGAGAACGGGCTTCACCGCGTTCAGGCTGTCGATGGGCAAGGCGCTCGTTCCGTTCGTGTTCGTGTTCGCGCCGTCGCTGCTGTTCATCAACTTCGACTGGGCCGAATTCTCGGTCGCGCTCGCGAGCGCGATCCTCGCGATCGCCGCGCTGGGCGCCGCCTACACCGGGCAGCTGGTGCGGCCGATCGGGCGCGTGGGCTTCCTCGCGCTCAACGTGCTCGCGATCCTGATGGTGCTGCCCAACAAGCCGGTGTCGATCGTCTGCGGCGTTCTGACGCTCGCCATGCTGGCCTGGTACGCGCGCCCCGTGCGCGGCGCTGCGCCCGACGGCCCCGCGCGCGCCTGAAGCGCCCGGCGCGCGCTCAGCCCCCCGGCAGCGGGTGGCCCGGCATCAGCTCGTAGGGGTGCACCCAGCCGGGCAGCGCGCGCACGCGCTCGAGCCAGCGCCCGACCGCGGGGTAGTCTTCCCAGCGAACGCCGAACTCGTCGTTCCAGTACAGGTAGCCCACCAGCGAGAGGTCGGCGGTCGTGGCGCGCTCG
>DATCZK010000124.1:0-7468 GCA_036525975.1 Burkholderiaceae bacterium
CGGGCGCGCGCGGCGCGCCTTGCGTGCATCGTGATTCCATGAAGTGCAGACCTCCCACGGCCGGGACCGAAACCTGGCCGATCAGCTGGCGTTGCGCGAGTTGCAGACCGGGCACGACGGGTCGCGCGCGATCGCGATCGAATCGATCCTCATCGTGCGCGCGTCGATCAGCAGCAGCCTGCCCCTGAGCGGGGTGCCGAATCCGCCGGCCACCTTCAGCGCCTCGGCCGCCTGCATCGTGCCCACGATCCCGGTGAGCGGCGCGAACACGCCCATCACCGCGCAGCGCAGGTCCTCGACCTGCCCGCTCTCGGGAAAGATGCAGTGGTAGCAGGGCGAATCGGGCGCGCGCGGGTCGAACACGGCCAGTTGCGCGTCGAAGCGGATCGCTGCGCCCGAGACCAGCGGCACGCGGCTCGCGAAGCAGGCCCGGTTGACCGCGTGGCGCGTCGCGAAGTTGTCGCTGCAATCGAGCACCACGGTGCTGGCCGCAACCGCCTCGGCGAGCGCCGCGCCGTGCAGCCGCCGCTCGATCGCGACCACCTCCACCGTCGAGTTGAGGTCGGCCAGCGCGCGCTTGCCCGAAGCGACCTTCGACATGCCCACCGTGGACTCGCGGTGCAGGATCTGGCGCTGCAGGTTCGTGAGATCCACCGTGTCGGCGTCGGCGAGCATGATCCGGCCCACGCCGGCCGCGGCGAGGTAGATCGCGGCCGGGGAGCCGAGCCCGCCGGCGCCCACCACGAGCGCGGCCGAGGCCGCCAGGCGCTCCTGCGCCGGCTCGCCGATCTCGTCGAGCAGGATGTGCCGGCTGTAGCGCAGCAGCTGGTCGTCGGTCATCGCGCCGCCGCGCGCAGACTACTTCGTCTTGGCCTCGGCCGGCGCCTGGGCGGCTTCGTCTTTCGCCTTGGCCACCATCACAGGCTTGCCCTTGAGGTGGTTCATCGCCTGCTGCAGCTGGTAGTCCTCGGGCGATCCGTACTCGAGCGGCTTGCGGTCGCGCTGGCGGTCGATCGCCTCCTGCGAGGGCGGCTTGGGAGCCGCGGGCTTGGCTTCCTCGTCCTTGGGGTTGGCCAGGTGGCGCGTGAGGTCGGCCTCGCGAACGCGGAACTGGTTGATGTCGCCCTCGGGCGTTTCCTCGACGACGAAGTCCGGCGTGATGCCCTTGGCCTGGATCGACCTGCCGAGCGGCGTGTAGTAGCGCGCCGTCGTGAGCTTGATCGCGGTGTTGTTCGTGAGCGGCAGGATCGACTGCACCGAGCCCTTGCCGAAGGTCTGCGTGCCGATCACCACGGCGCGCTTGTGGTCCTGCAGCGCGCCGGCCACGATCTCGGAGGCCGACGCCGAACCGGCGTTGACCAGAACCACCATCGGCACGCTCTTGACCTGCGCGGGCAGCTTCTGGAGGACGTCGTCGCGGGTTCCGCGCAGGTAGTCTTCGGGGCTCGCGACGTAGCGCCGCTTGGCGTCCTCGGTGCGCCCGTCGGTGCTCGTGACCAGCGTCCTGGCGGGCAGGAACGCCGCCGACACGCCGATCGCACCGTGCAGCAGTCCGCCCGGATCGTTGCGCAGGTCGAGCACCAGGCCCTTGAGCGGGCCCTGCTTGTACAGGCCGTCGAGGTGCTTGGCGAGGTTGGGCACGGTCTGTTCCTGGAACTGCGTGACGCGCACGTAGCCGTACCCCGGCTCGATCGTCTTCGAGCGCACCGACTGCACGCGGATCACGTCGCGGACGATCTGAATGACCAGCGGGCGGGACTCGCCCTTGCGCGAGATCGTGAGCGTGATCTGGGTCTTGGGCTTGCCGCGCATCAGCTTCACGGCGTCGGACAGCGCCATGCCCTTGGTGGGCTTCTCGTCGATCTTGACGATCAGGTCTCCCGCCTTCACGCCGGCTCGCGCCGCCGGCGTGTCTTCGATCGGCGCGACCACCTTGACGAAGCCGTCCTCGACGCCGACCTCGATCCCGAGCCCGCCGAATTCGCCCTGCGTGCCCACCTGCAGTTCCTTGAAGGCCTCGGCGTCGAGATAGGCCGAGTGCGGGTCGAGCCCCGTGAGCATGCCGCTGATCGCCTCGGTGATCAGCTTCTTGTCTTCCACCGGCTCGACGTAGTTGGACTTGATCGCGCCGAACACGTCGGAGAACTGGCGCAACTCGGCCAGCGGCAGCGGCGTGCGCGCTTCGCGCTGCGCCACCGCGCTGATGCCCAGACTGACCAGAATGCCGGCCACTGCGCCGATGGCCAAGAGGCCGATGTGCTTGATCCTGCCTTTCATAGTGCTCCGTATCGCGAGTGCGAGTGCCGCCATCCGCATGGCCGTTTCGCGTTGAACCAGTATAAACCCGCCGCCGCGCGGCGGCTTGCCGTCGATCGGGTCGGTCTCAACCGGCCTTCGCCTTGCCCTGCGCGGCCACGGCGGCCATCGCCGCCTCGATCTCGGCCTGGTCGCCCAGGTAGTAGCTGCGCAGCGGCGCCAGGCTGTCGTCGAGCTCGTAGACCAGCGGGCGCGCCGTCGGGATGTTGAGGCTCACGATCGCGTCGTCGCCGACGCCGTCGAGGTGCTTGACCAGCGCGCGCAGCGAGTTGCCGTGCGCGGCCACCACCACGCGCTTGCCCGCCGCGACCGCCGGCGCGATCGTCTGCGTCCAGTAGGGCACCACGCGGGCGACCGTGTCTTTCAGGCACTCGGTGCGGGGCACGAGCCCGGGCGCGACCGAGGCGTAGCGCGGGTCGCGCTCCGAGCCGCGCGGGTCGCCGGCGGGGAGCGGGTCGGGCGCCACCGCGTAGGCCCGGCGCCAGGTCAGCACCTGGGCCTCGCCGTACTTCCTGGCGGTTTCCGCCTTGTTCAGCCCCTGCAGCGCGCCGTAGTGGCGCTCGTTGAGCCGCCAGTCCTTGACCACCGGCAGCCACATCCGGTCCATCTCGTCGAGCACGGTCCACAGCGTGCGAATCGCGCGCTTGAGCACCGAGGTGTAGGCGAGGTCGAAGTCGAAGCCCTCGTCGCGCAGCAGCGCGCCGGCGCGGCGCGCCTCGGCGAGCCCTGCGGGCGTGAGGTCGACGTCGGTCCAGCCGGTGAACCGGTTGTCCAGGTTCCACTGGCTCTCGCCGTGGCGAATCAGCACGAGCTTGAAGGTCATCTGCGGGGCGCGATCGAATCGGACGGATATTCTATAATCTCCTGTTCAACTCGCACCGGAACAACGTGGATTTCATCACCGAGAACATCGTCCTGATCGCGATCGCGGTCGCGTCGGGCGCAATGCTGATGTGGCCGCTGCTCCAGCGCAGCGGCGCCGGGCCGTCGCTCGACACGCTCGGCGCGACGCGCATCATCAACGACTCGCACGCGGTCGTGCTCGACATCCGCGAGACGGCGGAGTTCGCCGCGGGCCACCTCCCCAATGCCAGGAACATCCCGGTGGGCGAGCTCGAGAAGCGGGTGGGCGAACTGCCCGGCAACAAGCCCGTTCTGGTGTGCTGCAACTCCGGGGCGCGCGCCGGGCGCGCGGCGTCGGTGCTGCGCGGCGCGGGGCGCGAGCAGGTGTTCACGCTCGCCGGCGGCATCCAGGCCTGGCGCCAGGCCGGGCTGCCGGTGGTGAAATGAGCGCTGCAGGCAGATGCGCCGCTGGCAGGAGACAGCGATGAACGCCCGCGTGGTCATGTACTCGACCGATTATTGCCCCTACTGCGACCGCGCCGAGGCGCTGCTTCGCGCCCGCGGGGTGAGCGAGATCGAGAAGATCGACGTCGATGCCGACCCCCTTCGCCGCCGGGAGATGATGCAACGCAGCGCCAGGCGCACCGTGCCGCAGGTGTTCATCGGCGAAACCCACGTCGGCGGTTTCGACGACCTCGCCGCGCTCGATCGCGCGGGCGGGCTCGTGCCGCTGCTCCAGAGCTGAATCCACAGGAAACCCAATGTCATCCAAACCCAACAGCGAAGCCACCCGCACCGGCGATCCGGTGTTCTCGATCCAGCGCACCTACCTGAAGGACGTGTCGCTCGAGATCCCGAGCGCGCCGCAGATCTTCCTCGAAACGCAGCAACCCTCGGTCGAGATCCAGCTCGACGTGGGCAGCGCGATGATCGTCGAGGGCATCTACGAGGCCACCGTCACCGCCACCGTCACGACGAAGGTGGGCGCGAAGACCGCGTTCCTGGTCGAGGCCAAGGAGGCCGGCATCTTCGAGATCCGCAACGTGCCCGAGGAGCAGATGCCGCTGATCCTCAACGTGGTGTGCCCGAACATCGTCTATCCCTACTTGCGCGCCAACGTCGCCGACATCGTGCAGCGCGCCGGCTTCCCGGCGATCCACCTGTCGGAGATCAACTTCGAGGCGCTCTACCAGCAGCGCCTGCAGCAGCAGGCGCAGCAGGAGGAGGCGCAGGAGCCCTCGATCATCGTCCCGGGCCGAACCCAGTAATGCGCAAGGCCGTGCTCGCCAGCGTCGTGTTCGCCGCGGCCGCGAGCGCGGTGGCCGCGAGCGCGGTGGCCGCCGAATACGCGTCGGTGGCCGCGCCGGGGGCGATCCTCTACGACGGGCCCTCGCCGAGCGCGCACAAGGCCTTCGTCGCCCCCGCCGGCATGCCGATCGAGCTGCTGTCGGTGATCCGGCTCTGGGTCAAGGTGCGCGACGCATCGGGCGACGTCACCTGGATCGAGCGCTCGAGCATCTCTCCGGCGCGCACCGTCGTCACGGTGGCCGACGCGTTCGTGCGCACCGCCCCGCGCGAGCAGGCCCCGGTCGTGCTGCTGGTGGCGCACGGCGTGATGCTCGAGCTGGTCGAGGGCGCGTCGCCCGCCGGCTGGGCGCGGGTGCGTCACCGCGACGGCACCACCGGGTACGCCCGCGCGGTCGACCTCTGGGGCCTCTGAGCGGGTGCCTCGCGCGCCCGGCGAAACGATGCGAATCGCGGTGCTCGGTGCCGGCGCGTGGGGCACGGCCCTCGCGCAGCACGCGGCGCGCGCCCACGACGTGAAGCTCTGGGCGCGCGACCCGCTGCAGGCGCGCGCGATCGCCGCCGAGCGCCGCAACCTGCGATACCTGCCCGGGTGCGAGCTGGCGCCCCGGATCGAGGTCGAGCCGCAACTCGCGCGCGCGCTCGGCTGGCTCGCGGACGCGCAACCCGGGGGCGCGCTGCTGGTGCTCGCGGTGCCGGTCTCGGGGCTGCGGCCCCTGGTGGGCGAGCTGCGCGACGCGCGGCTGCGGCTGCCGGCGATGGTCTGGCTGTGCAAGGGCCTGGAGCGGGGCACCGGCCTGCTGCCGCACCAGGTCGTGTCGGAAGCCTTGCCCGGGGTCGCGAGCGGCGCGCTGTCGGGCCCGAGCTTTGCCCAGGAAGTGGCCGCCGCCCTTCCGGTGGCGCTGGTGGCGGCGTCGCCGGCTTCCGCGGTCACGCAGGCGGCCGTGCACGCCTTTCACCACGGCGCCGCGCGCATCTACCGCAGCGACGATCTCGTGGGCGTGGAGGTGGGCGGCGCGTTGAAGAACGTGATGGCGGTTGCCGCCGGCATCTGCGACGGGCTCTCGCTCGGGCAGAACGCGCGCGCGGCGCTGATCACCCGCGGGCTCGCCGAGATCGCCCGGTTCGGCGTCGCCGTCGGTGCGCGCGCCGAGACCCTCACCGGCCTGGCCGGGCTGGGCGACCTGGTGCTCACCTGCACCGGCGACCTCTCGCGCAATCGCCGCGTGGGGCTCGGGCTGGCCGCCGGGCAGCCGCTGGCGCAGGTGCTGGCCGAACTCGGTCACGTGGCCGAGGGCGTGGCCTGCGCCGCCGTCGTGAGGGCGCGGGCCGACGCGCTCGGCGTGGAGTTGCCGATCGTGTCGGCGGTGTGCCGGGTGCTCGACGGGGAGATCGGCGCGCGCGAGGCGGTGAGCGCGCTGCTCGCGCGCGATCCGAAGACGGAGCACTGAGTGCAGGCGAAGCTGCGCGTGGGCGTGTTCTGCGGGGCTCGCAGCGGCGACGACGCCCGCTGGCTCGAGCTCGCGCGCGAATTCGGCGCGGGCGCGGCCCGGCTGGGCTTCGAACTCGTCTACGGGGGCGGCGGCATCGGCATGATGGGCGCGCTCGCCGACGGGGCGCTGGGCGCCGGCGGAGCGGTCGTGGGCGTGATCCCGGCGCGGCTGATGCAGCGCGAGCTCGCGCATCGCGGGGTGCAGCGCATGGAAGTCGTGGTCGACATGGCGGTGCGCAAGCAGCGGATGATCGCGCTCTCCGACGCCTTCGTCGCGCTCCCCGGCGGGCTCGGCACGCTCGACGAGCTGTTCGAGGTGCTCACGCTCCGCCAGATCGGCGAGCACTCGAAGCCGATCCTGCTGTTGAACGAGGCGTCGTACTGGCAGCCGCTGCTGCTGGCCTGCGAGGCGCTCGCCGCGGCCGGGTTCGTCTCGCGGCGCGATCTCGACGCGCTGCAGGTGGTCGCGGGCGCGAGCGAAGCGCTTTCGGCGCTCGGCGCGCTCGGCGCGGCTGGCGCGGCCGGCGCGGGCATCGCCTAGCGCGCGGCCCCCTCGTAGCCGAACTGCCGCCAGGCCTCGTAGACGGCGATCGCCACCGCGTTGGACAGGTTGAGGCTGCGATTGCCCGGGCGCATCGGCAGGCGCAGCCGCCGCTCGGGCGCGAACTGCGCGAGGATCTCGTCGGGCAGGCCCGAGGTCTCGCAGCCGAACACGAACACGTCGCCGCGCTCGAACGTCACCTCGGCCGGACCCCGGCCCGCGCGCGTGGTGAACGCGAACATGCGCGCGGGCATCGCGCGCGCCACGAAGGCCGGCCAGTCGCGGTGCACCTCGAGCGCGGCGAACTCGTGGTAGTCGAGCCCCGCTCGCCGCATCTTGGCGTGATCGAGCGCGAACCCGAGCGGTTCGATCAGGTGCAGGCGCGCGCCGGCGTTCGCGCAAAGGCGCACCACGTTGCCGGTGTTGGGCGGTATCTCGGGGTGGACGAGGGCGACGCTGATCACGGGGTTCTCGCTACCACCAGATTGTGAACCACCCGCGCACCCGCGGCCTTGAGCGCGAGCGCGCAGGCGTGCAGCGTTGCGCCCGAGGTCATCACGTCGTCGATCACGACGACGGCGCCCCCGTCGATGCGCCGGGTGGCGACGAAGGCGCCCTCGAGGTTGCCGCGCCGGTGTTCCAGCGCCAGCAGCGACTGCGCGGGCGTTTCGCGCGTGCGCGCGAGCAGCGCCGCGTCGAAGCGCGCGCCCGCCAGCCTCGCGGCCGCGCGCGCGATCTCGGCCGACTGGTTGAAGCCCCGCCGCACCAACCTCTGCGGCGCGAGCGGAACCGGCGCGAACACGAGCGGGCGGTCGGGCGCGGGCGCGTTCCCGAGCCGCGGTCCGAGCGTGCGCCGGTGCGCGCGCGCGAGCGCGCGCCCCAGCGGCGCGGCGAGCGCGATCTCGCCGGCGAACTTGAGCGCGAGCAGCGCCCGGTCGATCGGGGGCGCGTAGTCGGCGAGCGCAACCGTG
>DATCZK010000125.1:0-4487 GCA_036525975.1 Burkholderiaceae bacterium
CCCCAGCACGCGCCCCAGCACGCGCCCCAGCACGCGCCCCAGCACGCGCCCCAGCACGCGCCCCCGCACGCTCCCGAACCCGCTCCCGAACCCGCTCCCGATCGCGCGCGCGAACACGCTCCCGAACGCGCGCCCGAACGCGCGCCCGAGCACGAGCGCGCGCCGCACGAGCGGGAAGGGGCGGCGCACGCCGCCGCCGACGACGCGACCGTGGCCGCCGGCCGCGAGAAGCCTTCGACCGATCTCGCCGGCGCGCCCGGCGCCGATGCCACCGCGGCGCAGCCCGCGACCGCCGCTCGCGCGGAAGAGACGGCCCCGTCGGGGCCGCGCGCGGCCGACGAGGAGCCGGCGATGCGCGTGCCCGAATCGCTGGTGGAGCGGATGCTCGACCTCGCCGGCGAAGCGGCGATCGTGCTCGCGCAGGTGCAGGAGCAGTTGCGCGAGCTCGGCCAGACGCGGCACGGCGTGCGCGACACGGCCGAGCGCCTCTCGCAGCTGGGCGCGGAACTCGAGCGCGTGGTCGACTCGCGAAGCGTCACGCTCGACGTGCGCGCCACCTCGCGCGAATTCGACCCGCTCGAGCTCGACGCGTTCGACGAGCTGCACACGCTCACCCGGCGCATCGCGGAGGTGGGCGCCGACGACAAGCTGCTCGATCGCCAGCTCGAGCGCCAGCTCGCGACGATGAACGACTCGGTCGGACGCCTCGAGCGGGTGCAGACCGACCTGCGCGAGGCGGTGGTGCGTTCGCGCATGGTGCCGGTTGGCTCGATCGCGGCGCGCCTGCAGCGCGCGGTGAGGCAGGCGGCGCGGATCGCCGGAAAATCGGTGGCCTTCGAACTCGCCGGCGAAGAGGTCGGGGTCGACGCGCAGCTGCTCCAGTCGCTGGTGGACCCGCTCACGCACCTGTTGCGCAACGCGGTCGATCACGGCATCGAGGATCCGCGCACGCGGCTCGCCGCCGGCAAGCCCGAGATCGGGCGCGTTTCGCTCGAGTTCTCCCGCCAGGGGCAGAACCTCTCGATCGCGTGCCGCGACGACGGTCGCGGGCTCGACTACGACGCGATCGGCGCGCGCGCAACCGAGCTCGGCCTGCGCCCGGCGCAAGGCTCCGGCGAGCCGGGGGAACTGGCGAACCTGATCCTGCGCCCGGGATTCTCCACGCGCCGCGCGGCCACCGAGCTCTCGGGCAGGGGAATCGGCCTGGACGTGGTCGCGAGCGCGGTCGCGCGCCTCAGGGGCACGCTGCGGGTCGAGTCGGCGCCGGGCCAGGGGGTGAGCATTGGGCTCGCGGTGCCCGAACGGATCGCTTCGCTGCCGGTGATGGTGGTGCGCGCCGGTGCGCGCGTGCTCGCGCTCTCGATCCGCGGAATCGAGAGCGTCGGGCCGGCGCAGACGGTGCCCGATGCGCAAGACGGCGCGCAGACCTTCTGGCACGAAGGCGCCCAGCTCGAGGTCGTGCGCCTCGACCGCGCGCTGGGGCTGGCGGCGGGTTCGCTGCAACCGGGCGCCCAGCCGGGTCGGGCACTCGCGAGCGCGGCGCCGCAGGAGGCCCCGTCCGAGGAGGTGGCGCTGATCGTCGCGCGCGACGACGGCGCCCGGATCGTCGTCGTTGCGCCGCAGGCGAGCCAGCCGCGCAGCGTCGTGATGCGGCCGCTGCCGGCGTGGTTTCCCAGGCTGCCCTC
Organism: Burkholderiaceae bacterium; assembly: GCA_036525975.1. Classification (GTDB taxonomy): domain Bacteria; phylum Pseudomonadota; class Gammaproteobacteria; order Burkholderiales; family Burkholderiaceae_E; genus Quisquiliibacterium. Next base: position 1,686 of record DATCZK010000125.1, read on the forward strand.
GATCGACGGCGCAACGGTGCTGGGTGACGGAGCGGTTGCCGCGGTGATCGACCTGCCTTCGCTCCTGGCGCGCGGCGGGGCGGCGGTGCCCGCGCCCGAGGAGCTCGCGCCGCCGCGGCTCGGGCCGCGGTGCCTGGTGGCCGACGACTCGGTGAGCGTGCGCCGTGCGATGGAAGCGTTCCTGCACGACCTCGGGCTCGAGGTGGACTCGGCGAGCGACGGTGTCGAGGCGCTCGAGCACTTCGACCGGCAAGCGCCCGACCTCGCGATTCTCGACCTCGAAATGCCGCGCATGAACGGCCTCGAGCTCGCGGGCGCGATCCGCGAGCGCGTGGCCGGCAAAGACGTGCCGCTCATCATGATCACGTCACGGAGCTCCGACAAGCACCGGGCGATGGCGCGCGCGGCCGGCGTGGACGTGTTCATGACCAAGCCGTACACCGAAGACGATCTCGCCTCGGCGATCCGGCAATGCCTTGAACGCGGCGCGCCGCTGGGCTAGCATCGTTCCAACTGGAGAGGGGAGACACCTATGCAGGTCAGCGAGATTCTGCGCGTCAAGGGCAGCACGCTCTACACGGTTGGGCCGGAAACCATGCTGTCCGACGCGGTGATCACGATGGCCGACAACGACATCGGTTCGGTGGTCGTGATGGACAAGGGTGCCCTCCTCGGGCTGGTCACGTTTCGCGAAGTGATGCGCGTGATCGCCGACCGGCAGGCCGAAGGCAAGCACGGCCGCACGCCGCCGGTGGAAGAGATCCGCGTGGGCGACGTGATGAACGCCTCGCCCAGCCTGGCCGGGCCCACGATGGACGTGAACGAGCTCAGGCGCTCGATGATCGACTCGCACCAGCGTTACATCCCGGTCATGGACGGCGCCACGCTGCTGGGCGTGATCTCGTTCCACGACGTGGCGCGCGCGGTGCTCGAGGAGCAGACCTTCGAGAACAAGATGCTCAAGGCCTACATCCGCGACTGGCCCGCGGAGGGCTGATCCAGGGCGCGCGTCCCGGGCGCTCGTCCTCGGGGCCGGATGCCGGGTGCGCGCGCCGCGCGCGGCGCGGCGAGTGCCGGATTCGCTAGAATCGCGGCGATGCGCATCCTTGTCAGCAACGACGACGGCTACTTCTCTCCCGGCATCGAGGCGCTGGTCCGCGCCATATCGGGCCTGGGCGACGTCATGGTGGTGGCACCCGAGCGCGACCGCAGCGGCGCGTCGAACTCTCTCACGCTCGATCGCCCGCTGTCGGTGCGCACGGCGGCCAACGGATTCCGCTACGTCAACGGCACGCCCACCGACTGCGTGCACGTCGCCGTCACCGGGCTGCTCGAGGCGCGCCCCGACCTGGTCGTCTCGGGCATCAACGACGGCGCGAACATGGGCGACGACACGATCTACTCGGGCACGGTGGCGGCCGCGATGGAGGGGTTCCTGCTGGGCATTCCGGCGATCGCGTTCTCGCTCGCGCACAAGGGCTACGCGCACCTCGACTGCGCGGCCGAGATCGCGGGCGACCTCGTGCGCCGGCTCGGGCCCAGGCTGATCGAGCGACCGATGCTGCTCAACGTGAACATGCCCGGGGTCGCGCGCGGCGACGTGCACGGCATCGAGGTCACCCGGCTGGGCAGGCGCCACGTGGCCGAGCCCGTGATCCGCACCCAGAGCCCGCGTGGCGACACCGTCTACTGGATCGGGCCGGCGGGCAGCGCGAAAGAGGCCGGTCCGGGCACCGACTTCTACGCCGTGTCGCAGGGCCGGGTTTCGGTCACGCCGCTGGAGATCGACCTCACCGCGGACCCGTCGATCGAGCCCGTGCGGGCCTGGCTGGCGGGCTGATGCGGTGATGGGCTCGGAGCGCGCGCGCCAGCGCATGATCGCGATGTTGCGCACGGCCGGCGTTCGCGACACCGACGTGCTGTCCGCGATGGAGCGCGTTGCGAGGGAGCGCTTCATCGACCCCGCGCTCGCGAGCCGGGCGTACGAGGACGTGGCGCTGCCGATCGGGCACGGACAGACGATCTCCCGCCCCAGCACGGTGGCGCGGATGATCGAGGCGGTGGCCGCGAGCATCCCGGGCGCCGCGCGGCGCAAGGCGAAGGTGCTCGAGGTGGGCACGGGCTGCGGCTACCAGGCGGCGGTCCTCGCGGCGATGTTCGGCGAGGTGATCTCGATCGAGCGGCTTCGCGGGCTGCAGGAAACGGCGCGCGCGAACCTGCGCCCGCTGCGCCTGCCCAACCTGCGGCTGGTGTTCGGCGACGGCAGGCTGGGCGCGCCCAGCGCCGCTCCGTTCGACGCGATCGTGATCGCGGCGGCCGGCGACGCGATCCCCGAAGACCTTCTGCTGCAGATGAGGGTACCCTCACGTCTGATCGCACCGATCGAGGCGTCGGGCCGCCAGTCGCTCCACCTCGTGGAGAGGGTCGGGGCCGACTCGTGGCACCTCACCGTGCTCGATGCGGTCAGGTTCGTCCCGCTGCGTTCCGGCACCGTCTGAAGGCGCGGGACGTGGGCGAGGCAACGCGGCACGACGCCGCACCAACGAGAGGATCAGCAGACACGATGCCCATCAAGATTCGACGCGCGCTGTTGGCGGTGGCAACGCTGGCCGGGGTGGCCGGTTGCGCCGTGCCCGGCCCCGCGCCGGTCGAACCCAGGACGAGACCGGTGGCGCCGGCCGTGCGAACGCCCGCGCCGCCCCCTGCCGTGGCCGCGCCCGCGCCACCGCCGGCGGCCGCGGCGACGCCGCGCGCTCCCGCCGACGCCCCACCGGTGATCCAGTCGGTGCCGGTGCGCCCGGC
>DATCZK010000126.1:0-32313 GCA_036525975.1 Burkholderiaceae bacterium
CCAGGGGTTCCTCGCGTCGACGCCCCGCGAGATCGAGGCGCTCCAGCAGCATTGCCAGCGGGTCGTGGTCGACGTGGCGTCGTCGCTGCCCGAGGTCGTTGCGCAGGTGCTCGAGCGCGGCGAGCCGTTCCTCGAGGAGCGCCCGGACATCGCGGCCGACCACTCGGAAGACGAGACGATTCGACAACCGGACCGGTCGCGCGACCCCGCGCATCCGACCGAGGAGGGTCCCGAGGCGGAGACCCTCGCGCCGCCCGCCCTCGCGCCCCGGACACGGAAAGACCGAGCGGCGAGGCGCGGCGTCGCGCCGCCCGGCGCGGAGCTGCCGAAGCCGCTCGCCGGCCCGAAGCGCTTCGCCCACGGGCCCGCGCCACGCAACGCCACCGCCGGCGCGGTGCCGAAGACCGCGAGCGGCCGTCCGTCCGCACAGGGGCAGCGCAGCGCCGGGTTCCTCGATTGGCTGCGCTCGCTGTTCGGGCCGTGGCGGCGAGGCCCTGCGCCACGGTCGGCGGCCGGCCCGCGCCTTCCCGCCCCGCTGGCGGCGGAGATCCGCGCAACCCTGCCGCCGGATGCGCGCCTGCACCGGTACCCCGAGCGCCGGTCGGCGCAGGCCGAATTGCCGCGGGCGCGCGCGGCGTTCGCACGCGGCGAGAAGGAACTGATCGGCATGTTCCGCGATCTGCAGGGCGGCCGCCTGCAGTCGATCGAACCGGTGCACAAGGCGATGACCGACGTCGTCGCCAGCATGATCGACAACCCGAACGCGATGCTGTGGGTCGCGCACCTGCGCAACAACCACGCCCGCAGCTACCGGCACGCGCTGCGCGTGGCGCTGTACGTGGTGGCGCTGGGCAGGCAACTCGGATTCCCCCGCGCGCAGCTCGTGGAGCTCGCGATGGTCGGACTGCTCGCGGACATCGGCAACGTCAAGGTCCCCTCCGAGCTGCTCGACCGGCGCGGCATGCTCGCCCCCGAGGAGTTCGAGGTCGTGAAGGCTCACGTGGACCACAGCCTGAGCCTGTTCGCCGAAACCGCAGGGTTGAGCGAGGCGGTGCGCAAGGGCATCGCACAGCACCACGAGCGCATGGACGGCAGCGGCTACCCGCAGGGTCTGAAGGGAACCGAGATCGGCATCTATGGCCGGATGGCGGCGATCGCCGACTGCTTCGCGGCGCTCACTTCGCAGCGCCCGCACGTCGACCCGGTCACGCCGCACCAGGCGATCCTCAACCTGTTCGACTGGTCGCGCACCGGCTTCCACCCGCCGCTGGTCGAGCAGTTCGTGCAGAGCATCGGCGTGTTCCCGGTGGGCAGCATGGTGGAGTTGTCCAGCGGCGAGGTGGCGGTGGTTCTCGCCCACAATCGGGTGCGCCGGCTCGAGCCCCGGGTGCTGCTGCTCACCGCGCCCGACAAGCAGCACCTCGCAACGCCGCTGGAACTGGACCTGATGAACCAGCGCGAGGAGCCCGAGCGAGCGCGCGTTCACATCCTCAAGGGCTTGCCCCAGGGCGCACACGGGCTCTCGCCGCGCGACTACTACGCCGACGCCGCGGTCGTCCGCGATCCGGCCGATGCACTCGCACCCGAGGCAGAGTAATCGGCCATGCACGTCGACGCCCCCGTCCGCTCGCCCGACGCCGCCCTCCCCCTCGCCGAGGCCCAGGAGAGGCCCCGCTTCCGCCTGGACGTCGCGCGCCTCCAGCGCGGCATGTTCGTCGCCGAACTGGACCGCCCCTGGTTCGACACGCCGTTCCTGATCCGGGGCTTCCTGGTGGACAACGACATCGAGCTGCGGACGATGCAGCGCTACTGCCGCTACGTGTACATCGACCTTCACCGGTCGACGCCGCAAGCCGCCAAGCTGATCAGGGCGTCGGCCATCGCCGACGCGGGCGCGTTCAGCGACCTGGCGCTCCACTCCACGCCGATGGGCCCCGAGCCGCAGCCTGCGGGCGTGCGGGAGGACGGGGCGCGTGGCGCGGGGGGCGCGCCCGACCCGGCCGGCCAAGCGCACGCCGGCATCGATCCCGAAGGTGCGGACATCGACCCGGCCGACGAAGCGGGCGCCGGCATCGATCCCGAAGGTGCGGACATCGACCCGGCCACGCCGCTGTGGCCCCGTGCTGCGGGGCGCGCCTACCGCGTCCGCGCCGACGTGAGGGTCTCGGGCGCGACCCGCAAACGGTTCCGCAGTTTCGTGCGCGGCATGCCGTCCCCCGCCGACAGCGGGGGCGGCGAAGAATCCCTTGCCCGGAGGGCGCTGGAGCGCCTGCGCGGGCTGCTCGCCGGCAGCGCTGGCGATCAGCCCGGGCGCGGCGGTGCGGCGTCGAGGTCTTCGCGGGCCGAGCCGCTGCCCGAGGTCGAGGCCGCGCTGGCACCGGGCGCTCGCCTCGTCGCGTACGCCGACCGCCGAGAGGCCGCGGCCGAGTTGCCGCGCGCACGCGCGGCCTTCTCGCGCAGCGACGAAGCGCTCTCGGCCCTGGTCGAGGACATCCGCGGCGGCCGGGTGCCCGACCTCGCGCAGGTCGGCGACGCGGTGTCGGCAATGGTGGGCAGCGTCGTCGACAACCCCGACGCGCTGCTGTGGCTCGCACAGCTGCACGAAGAGAACCGGCGGGTCTCGCAGCACGGCGTCCGGGTCGCGGTGTACCTGATGACGCTGGGGCGCCAGCTCGGCCTGCCGCGCGCGACGCTCAGCCAGCTCGGCACGATCGGCATGCTCGCCGACGTCGGCAAGACGCGCCTGCCGCAGGCGCTGCTGGACAAGCCGGGCATGCTCAATCCCGCCGAGTACGGCATCGTCAAGGAGCACGTGCAGCTCGGCCTCGAGGCCCTCTCGCAGCAAGGCCGGCTGGCGCCCGAGGTCGCGCTCGGGATCGCCCAGCACCACGAGCGGCTCGACGGCAGCGGCTACCCCAGGGGCCTCAAGGGCGACGAGATCGGCCTGTACGGCAAGATGGCGGCGATCGCCGACTGCTTCACGGCGCTGAGCGCGCGCCGGGCATACGCCGATCCGCTCGCGCCCCAGGACGCGCTGATGAGCCTTTACCAGTGGGCCGACACGTCGTTCCACGGTGCGCTGGTGGAGCAGTTCGTGCGGGCGATCGGTGTGTTCCCGGTCGGCAGCCTGGTCGAGCTGTCCACCGGCGCGGTGGCCGTGGTCGTCGCGAACCAAAGGGTGCGGCGCCTGCAGCCCCGCGTGCTGCTGCTCACCGGGCCGGACAAGCGGCAGCTGGCCGCGCCGCTGGAGGTCGACCTGCTGCAACGGCCGCGCGAAGAACAATCCGAGTCGCTGCGCATCGTGCGCGCCCTCCCCGCGGGCGCCTATGGGCTGGTGCTGCGTGACTACTATGGCGACGGATCGGTTGCCGCCGCCTAGCGCTTCGCCTGCGGCCGACGCGCCCCGGCTCCGTCCGGCCGCTTTGCTGCAGCGCGCGCTCGCGAGCCGTGCAGGCGACTCGAACCGGGCGCTGCTGGTCGTCTCGCTGAATCGCTCCGACCGGCTGCCCGCCCTCGCGCAACAGGACCGTGCGCGCCACGTGCTCGGCGAGGTCGCCCGGCGCGTGGAGGCGATCCTGCGGCCAGCCGACTGCTACGCGGTGGCGTCAATCGACGAGATCTGGCTGCTGCTGGGCAACGTCACGACGCGCGCGGTCGCCGAACTGGCCGGCAGGACGCTGCGCGAAAGCCTCTCGCGGCCTTGCGTCGGTCCGCTCGAGGGCACGATGCAGACGCTCGGCCAGCTGCGCGCGGCGATCGGCGGCGTCTGGTTCGACGCGGCTTCGGCCCCCGACGCGATCGCGCTGCTGGCCGCAGCCACGGAAAACTGCCGGCAGGCGCTCGCCGCCGAGGATCAGGTCCACGTCACGGTTCCCGGCGCACTGCGGCAGGAGCACGATCACGCGCGGCTCGCGGTGGAGCTGGGGGAGGCGCTGCGCACCAACGCGCTCGACGTGTACTTCCAGCCGCAGGTCGCGCTGGCCAGCGGGCGATGCGTGAGCGCCGAGGCGCTGGTGCGCTGGAACCGTGCCGACGGTCGCCCGGTGGACCCCGGCCTGATCTCGCGGGTGGCCGAGGAACGCGGGCTCGTCGGCCAGCTCACGCAGTTCGTGCTCAACAACGCGCTGCGCCTGCAGGCGATGTGGGCGGCGCAGGGCATCGAGCTCGGCGTGTCGATCAACCTGTCGTCGGCGACGCTCTCGGAGGAGAGCTACCCGCTGTACGTGGAGCAGGCGCTGCAGACCTGGGGGGTGGAGCCCCGCCACCTCACGCTCGAGCTCACCGAGAGCCTGATCGTGAAGAGCGAGCACGCCGCCAGGGATTTCTTCGACAGCGTGCGCGCCATCGGCTGCCGGCTGGCGCTCGACGACTTCGGCATCGGCTATTCGTCGTTCGACTACCTGCGCAAGTTCCCGGTGGACGAGCTGAAGATCGACCAGTCCTTCGTGCGCGATGCCGCGGGCGGGCGCAACGACCTGCGCATCGCGAAGTCGCTGATCGAGGTCGCGCGCACCTTCGAGCTGCAGACGGTGGCCGAGGGCATCGAGAGCGCCGAGGCCGCGCACGCGCTGGGCGCGGCCGGCTGCGACCTCGGCCAGGGCTACCTGTGGTCCCGGCCGTTGCCGCCCGACGAGTTCGACCAGTGGCACCGCAGTTTCAACGGGCACGCGGACGCGACAGAACTCGCCGTGCGCTGACCGCCGCGCGCGGCGGCCGGGGTGGTGCCGGCTGAGGGACTCGAACCCCCGACCTTCGGTTTACAAAACCGTTGCTCTACCAACTGAGCTAAGCCGGCCCGGGCGCGCAGTGTAGCAAAGCGCGCCGCGGCTCACTTCACGCGCGTGAGGCGGGGTTTGCGCGTGTTGGGGCTGTTCGGCGCGGGGTCGTCGCCGGGCCCGGACCCGGGCCCGGCCCCGGGCCCGGAGGGCACCGGCTCGAGCAGCGCGGGGCGCGGCAAAGCGCCGGGAGCGCGCTCCTGCGAAGCGTGGGGCTTCTTGTCCTTCGAGCGGCCCGAGCGGATCGGAACCGAGGTGTCCTGATCCTCCGGGGTGCTCACCACGCGCAGCCCGCCGGAGCGTTTCGGGGCACCGTCGCCCGCGGGTTCGCGCTCGCCCGCGGGTTCGAGTTCGCCCGCGGTTTGGGGCTCGCGCGCCGGTTCCGGTTCGCCCGCGGGTGCGGCCGCCGGGCCTTGCTCGGCGCTCGTCGGCTGCGCGCGCGCCACGTCGAAGGCCATGCCTCGGCCGTTCTCGGCGGCGTAGATCGCCGACACGTTCTCGATCGGCACCGACACCTGCCGCGCCACCTGGTTGAAGCGCGCCTCGAACTCGATCAGCTCGTTGCCGATCACGAGCCGGCTCGTGGCTTCGGCCGAGACGTTGAGCACGATCTCGCCGTTGCGGACGAACTCCATCGGCACCACCGTGCTCGCGTCGACCACCACCGCGATGTAAGGCCGGTAGCCGTTGTCGGCGCACCAGTCGTGGATCGCGCGGATCAGGTAGGGCTTGGTGGAAGTCTCGGGCGTTGGCATCGGGAGTCGCGGCCGAGCTCAGCGGCGCATGACCTTTTCCGAGGGCGTGAGCGCCTCGATGTAGGCCGGACGCGAGAAGATCCGCTCGGCGTAGCGCAGCAGCGGCGCGGTGGTCTTGGGCATCTCGATGCCGTAGTGATCCAGGCGCCACAGGAGCGGCGCGATCGCCACGTCGAGCATCGAGAAGTCGTCGCCCAGCATGTACTTGTTCTTCATGAAGATCGGCGTGAGCTGGGTGAGGCGGTCGCGGATCTGCTGGCGTGCGCGCTCCATGTGCCTGGCCGCGTCCTTGTGGTGGTCGCGCCGCTCGAGCTGCTGCACGTGGATGAACAGCTCGCGCTCGAAATTGAACAGGAACAGGCGCGTGCGCGCGCGCATCACCGGGTCTGCCGGCATCAGCTGCGGATGCGGGAAGCGCTCGTCGATGTACTCGTTGATGATGTTCGATTCGTACAGGATCAGGTCGCGCTCGACCAGGATCGGAACCTGGCCGTAGGGGTTCATGATCGAGATGTCTTCGGGCTTGTTGTAGAGATCGACGTCGCGGATCTCGAAGTCCATGCCCTTCTCGAACAGCACGAACCGGCAGCGCTGGCTGAACGGGCAGGTGGTGCCGGAGTACAGAACCATCATTGCGTGCGGCTCCTAGTGGAAGTCGTGGTTGCCGTTGTTCGGAAATGAGGAGGGCGAGCGGTTCCCCGGCTCACCCTCGCGGATTCGCGCCGGGCCTCGCGCCCCGTTACTTGACGTCTTTCCAGTATTCGCGGTTGAGCCACCAGGCGAACACGGTGAACACGGCCAGGAACAGAAGCACCCATACGCCCAGGCGCGTGCGCTCCTTCGCGCTCGGGTCCGACATGTAGGTGAGGAAGGCCACGAGGTCGGCGATCTCGCTGTCGAAGCGGGCGGCGTCGAGCGTTCCGCCCTGGGGCTTGCCCAGCGCGACGGAGCGGCTCGCGTGGTGGTTCAGGCCCTCGAGCTTCGCGCTCGATTCGGAGCGCACGCCGTCGGGCCCGTAGCTGACGGTGCGCTTCTCGTAGCCGGTGAGCTTGCCCGACTTCTCGTCCTTGACCGCCTTCACCTCCTCGATCGTGACGCCGCGGCTGCCCTGGAGCTCCCAAAACGGGTGCGGCATGCCCACGTTGTCGAACACCGCGTTGTTCCAGCCGATCGGGCGACCCGCGTCGCGGTAGTAGGCGCGAAGGTAGGTGTAGAGCCAGTCGGCGCCGGAGCCGTCGCCCGAGGCGCGCGAGCGCGCGATCACCGAGAGGTCGGGCGGCAGCGCGCCGAACCACAGCTTCGCGTCGCTCGCACGCATCGCGATCTTCATCTGCTCGCCCACCTTCTCGCCGGTGAACAGCAGGTTCTCCTTGATCTGCTGCTCGGTCAGGCCGATGTCGCGCAGCCGGTTGTAGCGCATGGCCGACGCGCCGTGGCACCCCAGGCAGTAGTTCACGAACAGCTTCGCGCCGTTTTGCAGCGCGGCCTGGTCGGTGAGCTTCTCGGTCGGGAAGTGGTCGAGCGGGTAGCCGCCGCCCGCCGCGCTGGCGCTCGAGACGCCGAGCGCGAGGAGCAGGGTGGTGATGAGTCTGGTCATTGTCTTCATCGGTTTCGCTCCGCCGCGGCTCAGTGAGGCGCGAAGGTGACGCGGTCGGGCACCGTCTTGAACTCGCCCATCCGGCTCCACCACGGCATCAACAGGAAGAAGGCGAAGTACAGCAGCGTGCAGATCTTCGAGAACAGGCTTCCGATGGGCGAAGGCGCGAGCACGCCGAAGTAGCCGAGCACGACGAAAGCCACGACGAACACCACGTACAGCCATAGGTGCCAGCCGGGCCGGTAGCGCAGCGACTTCGCCGGGCTGAGGTCGATCCAGGGGAGCACGAAGAAGATCATCACCGAAGCGCCCATCGCCACCACGCCCCAGAACTTCGCGTCGAGGACGAAGAAGCCCGCGATCAGCGCCAGGCAAGCGCCCACGCCGATCACGCGCCCGCGCGGGGTGCGCGCCGCCGAGAAGATCATCAGCGCGTACACGAGCAGGAACGGCGTCATCCAGAAGTACAGGAAGTCTTCGGTGGTGGCGCGCAGGATCGAGTAGTAGGGCGTGAAGTACCAGACCGGGGCGATGTGCGGCGGGGTCTTGAGCGGGTCGGCCGGGATGAAGTTGTTGAACTCGATGAAGTAGCCGCCGAGCTCCGGCGCGAAGAACAGCACGGCCGAGAACACGATCAGGAACACCGACACGCCGAGCACGTCGTGCACGGTGTAGTAGGGGTGGAACGGGATGCCGTCGAGCGGAATGCCGTTCGCCCCCTTCCTGGCCTTGATCTCGATGCCGTCGGGGTTGTTCGAGCCCACCTCGTGCAGCGCCACGACGTGCGCGGCAACGAGCCCGAGCAGCACGAGCGGGATCGCAACCACGTGAAACGCGAAGAAGCGGTTGAGCGTTGCGTCGCTCACCACGTAGTCGCCGCGGATCCAGATCGAGAGTTCCGGCCCGATGAACGGGATCGCGGAGAACAGGTTCACGATCACCTGCGCGCCCCAGTACGACATCTGCCCCCACGGGAGCAGGTAGCCGAAGAAGGCCTCGCCCATCAGGCACAGGAAGATCAGGCAGCCGAAGATCCAGACCAGCTCGCGCGGCTTGCGGTAGGAGCCGTAGAGCATGCCGCGGAACATGTGCAGGTAGACCACCACGAAGAACGCCGACGCCCCGGTGGAGTGCATGTAGCGCACGAGCCAGCCGTAGGGAACGTCGCGCATGATGTACTCGACGCTGGCAAAGGCCACCGGCACGCCCGCCGCGTTGAGCGACGCGTCGGGCTTGTAGTGCATGGTGAGGAAGATCCCCGTGAGGATCTGGATCACCAGCACGAGAATCGCGAGCGAGCCGAAGAAGTACCAGAAGTTGAAGTTCTTCGGCGCGTAGTACTCCGACAGGTGCGCCTTCCAGGTGGCGGTGAGCGGGAAGCGCGCGTCGACCCACGCGAGCCCCTTCTGCCAGGCGGGCGCGTTGTCGGGAAGTTGTTGTTCGACAGCCATTGTTGTCTTCGCCTCCAAATGCGCCGTCAGGCTTTCCGGTCTTCGCCCACCAGCAGCGTGGTGTCGGACAGGTACGTGTGCGGAGGCACCTCGAGGTTGTCGGGCGCCGGCATGTTCTTGTAGACGCGGCCCGCGAAATCGAAGGTGGAGCCGTGGCAGGGGCAAAGGAACCCGCCGGGCCAGTCGTCGGGCAGCGACGGTTGCGCGCCGGGCTGGAACTTGTCGGTGGGCGAGCAACCGAGGTGCGAGCAGATGCCCACCACGACCAGCGTCTCGGGCTTGATCGAGCGGTGCTCGTTCTTCGCGTAGTCGGGGGTGGGATAGGCGGTGCGGTTCGACTCCGGGTCGGCCACCTGGGAGGTGGTCTTTTTCAGCGTCGCGAGCATCTCCGGGGTGCGGCGCAGCACCCACACGGGCTTTCCGCGCCACTCCACGCGCCGCAGTTCGCCCGGCTTGAGCGTCGAGATGTCCACCTCCACCGGGGCTCCGGCCGCAAGAGCGCGCTCGGAAGGCCGCAGGCTCTTGAGGAAAGGCCAGGCGACCGCCGCGCTGCCGGCCGCGCCCACGGCGCAGGTCGTCACCAGCGCGATTCGCCGGGTGGGGTCTTCAGGGAGGATCGAGTCGGTCATGCTTGGTTCCAGGGGTGTCTAGGGCTGACTGCAGAGGTTGCCTGCTCCGCTCGGGAAAAAGCGGCACGGATCGACGCCGCAAACGAGCGTCTGACGGAGCGCAACGGGCGATTTTAGCGTATTGCGGTGCGACAAAGAAAGCCTGCCCCGTTCCGGGCGCGGAGGCCGCTCGCCGCTGCGCGCCGATCGCGCTACGCTGTGCCGGCGCGCGCGGCGTGCCCGGGAGGTGAAGCGGGCCGCGCGCAGGCGCTTGAGAGACGACACTAGGAGAGCGACATGGGAATGATGAGCGAGTTCAAGTCCTTCGCGATGAAGGGCAACGTGATGGACCTCGCGGTGGGCGTGATCATCGGGGCGGCGTTCGGAAAGATCGTCGATTCGCTGGTGGGCGACATCGTGATGCCGGTGGTCTCGGCCATCCTGGGAGGCAAGATCGACTTCAGCAGCTTCCTGTTCCCGCTGGGCGAGGTGCCGGCCGGAACCACGATGACGCTGGACGCGCTCAAGAAGGCCGGCGTGCCGGTGTTCGCCTACGGAAACTTCATCACGATCGCGATCAACTTCATCCTGCTCGCGTTCGTGATCTTCATGATGGTGCGGATGATCAACAAGTGGAAACGCGCCGAACCGGCGGCCCCGCCGGCGCCGCCCCCGGGGCCCACGCCCACCGAGTCGCTGCTGGGCGAGATTCGCGACCTGCTCAAGAAGCCCTGAGCGCCGCGCGCTCGCGCGGCGCGCCGCCAGACCCCCGCCCTCAGACCGGGTTGGGGTCGTCGACGAACAGGTGATCGACGCCGAAGCGCCGCGCGAGATGGGCGCCGAGCGCCTGCACCCCCAGCCGCTCGGTGGCGTGGTGTCCGGCCGCGAAGTAGGCCACCCCGGCTTCGCGCGCCAGGTGCGTGGTTCGCTCGGAGGCCTCGCCGCTCACGAACGCATCGGCGCCAGCGGCGATCGCGTCCTCGAGCATGTCCTGGGCCGCGCCGGTGCACCACGCTACGCGGCGCACGCCCCGGGCCGGATCGCCCAGGATCAGCGGCTCGCGACCGAGCGCGCGCGCGAGGCGTTCGCCCAGCGCCGCGGCCCTGGTCGGTCGCGCCAGTTCGTGCAGGCAACCCAGGCCCTGCGCGCCGAAGTTGCGCTCGGCGCGCCAGCCCAGGAGCGCGCCGAAACGCGCGTTGTTGCCCACCTCCGGGTGGGCGTCGAGCGGCAGGTGGTAGGCGAGCAGGTTGATTCCGGACTCGAGCAGCAGCGCAACGCGCTGGCGGCGCGTTCCCACGAGCCTCGGATCCTCCCCGCGCCAGAAATAGCCGTGGTGCACGAGGATCGCCTGCGCGCCGGCGTCGCGGGCGGCGCGTATCAGCGCCGCGCTCGCGGTGACCCCGGTTACGATGCGGGAAACCGAGCGCGTTCCTTCCACCTGCAGCCCGTTTGGGCAATAATCGGCGAAGCGCTGCACTTCAAGATAGCCTTCCAGGTAGGAAACGAGTTCGCCGCAGGCCACGGCGCGGGGTTCGGCCCCCGATGCGCGCGGCTTGCCGGTGGCCTTGCCCCCCGTTCTTCCCGACGACTCTTGCGACTTCATCATGTTCCGTAGCCTATGGCTGACCTTCGCCCAAGCGGTCACGCTGGGCCTGGCCGCGTTGTTCGTGGTGGCGACGCTGCGCCCCGAGTGGCTCCCGCCCGAGCTGTTGCGCCCGGGCGGCGGGGCGGCGCTCCCCCCGGTGCCGGTGGAGCAGGCCCAGGGCGACGCATCGGCCCAACCGCCGCCGCCGGCCGGCACGATTCTGTCATACGCGGACGCGGCCAGACGCGCCACGCCGGCGGTTGTGAACATCTTCACCGCCAAGCAGGTTCGGCTCTCGCCCAACCACCCGCTGCTGCGCGACCCGCTCTTCCGGCGGTTCTTCGGCGAGCAGCAGGGGCAGCAGCAGACCTCGAGCCTGGGCTCGGGGGTGATCGTCTCGGCCGACGGGCTCATCCTCACCAACCACCACGTGGTGGAGTCGGCCGACGAGATCGAGGTGCTGCTCGCCGACGGCCGGCGCGCGCGCGCGAAGCTCGTGGGCGGCGATCCCGAAACCGACCTGGCCGTGCTGCGGGTGGCGCTCGACGGCCTGCCCGCGATCGCGCTCGGCAGCGAAACCGACGCGCGCATCGGAGACGTGGTGCTCGCGATCGGCAACCCCTTCGGCGTGGGGCAAACGGTCACGATGGGCATCGTGAGCGCGCTCGGGCGCAACCAGCTCGGCATCAACACCTTCGAGAACTTCATCCAGACCGACGCCGCGATCAACCCGGGCAACTCGGGAGGCGCGCTGGTCGACACCCAGGGCCGCCTTCTGGGCATCAACACCGCGATCTATTCGCGCAGCGGCGGGTCGCTGGGCATCGGCTTCGCGATCCCGGTCTCGACCGCGCGCCAGGTGATGGAGCAGATCGTGGCGAGCGGCGCCGTCACCCGCGGCTACATCGGCGTGGAGCCGCAGGACGTCACTCCCGAACTGGCGCAGGCCTTCCGCCTGTCGCGCAAGGACGGCGCGATCATCGCCGGCGTGATGCGCGGCGGCCCGGCCGACCGCGCCGGCGTGAAGGTGGGCGACATCCTGATCGCGGTGGAAGGCAAGCCGGTGGCGAGCACCGCCGCGATGCTCGACCTCGTCGCGCAACTCACCCCCGGCGCCACCGCGCGCTTTCGCTTCGTGCGGGAGGGCCGCGAGGTCGACCTCAACATCGTGGTGGCCAAGCGGCCCCGGCCGAGCGCAAGGCCTTAGCCGGCGGGCGCCTGCGCTGCGGCGGCTGCGGGGGCTGCGGGGGCTGCGGGGGCTGCGGCGGCGCGGCCCCGGCTCAGGCGGCCGGGTCGGAGGCGCCGGGCTTGGCTGCGGCGGCGTCGTCCCCGGCACCGGCTTCGGCTTCGGCCTGGGCGTCGTCGTCGGGCGCGCGGCTTCGCGCCTTGATGAAGCGCGCCAGATAGATGCCGAACTCGTAGAGCAGGATCAGCGGCACCGCGAGCATGAACTGCGAGATCACGTCGGGCGGCGTGAGGATGGCGGCAACGACGAACGCGCCCACGATCACGTAGCGCCGCGCCTGCTTGAGCTGCTCGGCCGAGACCATCCCGAGCTTCACGAGCAGCATCTCCACCACCGGCACCTCGAAGGTGACGCCGAAGCCGAAGAAGATCGCGAGCGTGAAGTCCCAGTACTTCTGGAGATCCTGCAGCGTGTCGGCACCGGTGCGCGACGACATCGCGATGAAGAACTTGTACGCCGCCGGCAGCACGAACGTGTACGCGAAGGCGATGCCCACCACCAGGAAGAACACGCTCGAGAGCACCAGCGGCAACGCGAACTTCTTCTCGTGCTCGTACAGCCCGGGCGCGACGAACGCCCAGGCCTGGTAGAGCACCCAGGGCAGCGAGAGCAGCAGCGCGGTGAGGAACGCGATCTTGGTGAGCGTGAAGAACGCCCCCGCCTGGTCCACCCAGATCGGCTTGGCGCCGGGCGGCAGCGCCTCGAGCAGGGGCTGCGAGAGAAAGCGCATGATGTCCGGCGCGAAGTAGAAGCAGCCCACGAACAGCACCGCCACCACGGCGAGCGAGCGCACCATCCGGTCGCGCAGCTCCACCAGGTGGGAGACGAAGCTCTCTTCCTGGCTCATGCGATCGGCAAACCGTGGCTGCGCATCCGGGCTGCCCGCTCAGCGCCTGCGCTTGGGCAGCTTGCGCCCGAGCTCGCGAGCGCGCTCGGAGCGGCGCTCGGAGATGCGCTCGCGCGCGCGGCGCGCCTGGAAGATCCTGTCCCAGTCGGTCGTGGGCGTCCCGCCGGCCGAGCTGCCGCCGGTGTCGGGCGAGGCGATCGAGTCGATCTCCGACTGCACGTCCGAGACGCTCGAGCGCACGCTCGACTCCAGGCTCGACGCGGCGTTCTCGACCTCGCCGCGCAGCTTGCGCAGTTCGTCGAGCTCCATCTGGCGGTTGATGTCGGACTTCACGTCGCTCACGTAGCGCTGCAGCTTGCCCAGCCACTGGCCAGCCTGCTTGGCCACCTTGGGCAGCCGCTCCGGACCGAGCACGACCAGCCCGATCACGGCGATGACCACCATCTCGGAGAAACCGAAGTCGAACATCTGGCGAGCTCGCCTGAGGCCCGACCGGCCCTAGAAGCGGCGCGAGCGGTCAACAGTGACCGCTCGCCGCTCGCCGGGTGCGCCCGGGCCGGGAGTCAGGACTTTTCCTTGGCCTCGACGTCGATCGTGCGGGCCTGCTGCGAGGCGCCCTGCGCGGACGTCTTGTCGTCGGCGACCGACTTCTCGCCTTCCTTGATGCCCTCCTTGAAGCCCTTGACCGCGCCGCCGAGGTCCGAACCGAGGTTGCGCAGCTTCTTGGTGCCGAACACGAGGAGGATGATGACCAGCACGATGAGCCAGTGCCAGATGCTGAACGATCCCATTGCGAACTCCTGATGACATGCGTAGCGGGAACGGCCGATGTGCCGCGGTCAGCGCCTGCTGACCATCGGCCCGAGCAACTCGGGCCCTCCCAGGACATGGACGTGAAGATGATACACCTCCTGGCGCCCCACCCTGCCAGTGTTGATCACGACGCGGAATCCGTCGTTCAGGCCCTGATCGCGCGCCAACTTGCCGGCGAGCCCGAGGATCCGCCCCAGAACCTGCTGGTGCTCCAGGTCGGCGTCGTAGAGATTCTCCACGTGCTGCTTGGGCACGATCATGAAGTGAACCGGCGTGACCGGGTGGATGTCGTGGAACGCGAAGACCTCGTCGTCCTCGTAGACCTTGCGGCTGGGCAACTCGCCCGCGGCGATGCGGCAGAAGATGCAGTCGGGTTTGGTGCTCATCGGTGCTGGCTCTCCATCGGTTGGATCATGTCCGCGACGCCTTCTCGTCCAGGCCCGAAGTGCCCAGGCGCCGTTCGAGCTCCGCCAGGACCTGCGCCGGGCCCAGCCCGTAGTGCGCGAGCATCACGAGACAGTGGAACCAGAGGTCTGCGGTCTCGGCCACGATGCGCTCGGGCGCGCCGTCCTTGGCCGCCATCACCGTCTCGGTGGCCTCCTCGCCGATCTTCTTGAGAACCGCGTCCGGGCCCTTGGCGAGAAGGCGCGCAACGTACGACGCGTCGGGGCTCGCGCCCCTGCGCGACTCGATCACCCGCGCCAGGCGCTCGAGCGTGTCAGCCTGAGGGTTCATCTGGAGCCTTCCGGTAGATGGATTCGGGGTCGCGCAGCACCGGGTCGACCGCCACCCAGCGCCCGTCCTCGAGCCGGCTGAAGAAGCACGAGTGCCGTCCGGTGTGGCAGGCGATTCCGCCGGCCTGCTCCACCTTGAGCAGGATCACGTCGCCGTCGCAGTCGAGGCGGATCTCGCGCACCCGCTGGGCGTGCCCCGACTCCTCGCCCTTGCGCCAAAGCTTCGCGCGCGAGCGCGACCAGTACACCGCGCGCCCGGTGGCGGCCGTTTCGGCGAGCGCCTCGCGGTTCATCCAGGCCACCATCAGGATGCGCTCGGAGCCCAGCTCCTGCGCGATCGCGGCCACGAGCCCGGATGCGTCCCAGCGCACCGCGTCGAGCCACTCGAGCGAGAGGTTGCTGGTGGCGTGCGTGCCCACGACGGCCGGCGCCCCGCGATCAGTCGAGCCGCACGGGGATGCCGCGATCGGCCATGTACTGCTTGGCCTCGCGCACCGTGTGCTCGCCGAAGTGAAAGATGCTGGCCGCGAGCACGGCGTCGGCGCGGCCCTCGGTCACGCCGTCGGCCAGGTGCTGCAGCGAGCCCACGCCGCCCGACGCGATCACCGGGATGCCCACCGCGTCGCTGATCCGGCGCGTGAGCGCGAGGTCGAAGCCCTGGCGCGTGCCGTCGCGGTCCATGCTGGTGAGCAGGATCTCGCCCGCTCCGAGGCGCTCCACCTCGCGCGCCCACTCGACGGCGTCGCGCCCGGTGGGGCGGCGCCCGCCGTGCGTGAACACTTCCCAGCGGTCTTCGCCGGCGCGCTTGGCGTCGATCGCCACGACGATGCACTGCGCGCCGTAGCGCGCGCTGGCCTCGGCGACCAGCCGCGGGTCCTGCACCGCGGCCGTGTTGATCGAGATCTTGTCGGCCCCGGCGTTGAGCAGCCTGCGCACGTCGTCCACCGCCCGCACGCCGCCGCCCACCGTGAGCGGAATGAACACCTCGTCGGCCACCGACTCGATCACGTGCAGGATGATGTCGCGCGCGTCGCTCGACGCGGTGATGTCGAGGAAGGTGAGCTCGTCGGCGCCCTGCTCGTCGTAGCGGCGCGCGATCTCCACCGGGTCGCCGGCGTCGCGCAGCTCGACGAAGTTCACGCCCTTGACGACGCGCCCGGCGGTGACGTCCAGGCAGGGGATGATGCGTTTCGTGAGCACGCTCTAGGGCACCGACGTAGTGTGAACCGGCCCTAGGTGGGCCCGTTGAGATCGTCGGCGCGCTGCTGGGCGAGCTCGAAGTCGATCGTGCCCTCGTAGAGCGCGCGGCCCAGGATCGCCGCCTTCACGCCCTCGCTCTCGACCTCGCACAGGCGCTCGACGTCTTCCAGCCCGGTGAAGCCCCCGGAAGCGATCACCGGCACCGAGACCTCGCGCGCGAGCCGCACGGTGGCTTCGATGTTCACGCCGGTGAGCATGCCGTCGCGGCCGATGTCGGTGTAGACGATCGCCTCGACCCCGTAGCCCTCGAACTTCTTGCCCAGGTCGATCACGTCGTGGCCCGTGAGCTTGCTCCATCCGTCGGTGGCGACCTTGCCGTCCCTCGCGTCGAGCCCGACGATGATCTGGCCCGGGAACGCCCCGCACGCGTCGTGCAGGAACCCGGGGTTCTTGACCGCGGCGGTGCCGATGATCACGTAGCTGACGCCGTCGTCGAGGTAGCGCTCGATCGTGTCGAGGTCGCGGATGCCGCCGCCCAGCTGCACCGGCACGCGCGGCCCGATCGCCTCGACGATCGCCTTGATCACGGCCTCGTTGCGCGGCCTGCCGGCCACCGCGCCGTTGAGGTCGACCAGGTGCAGCCGGCGCGCGCCCTGCTCGACCCAGCCCAGCGCCACTTCGACGGGGTCTTCGGAGAACACCGTTTCGTCGTTCATGTCGCCCTGGCGCAAGCGCACGCAGCGGCCGTCTTTGAGGTCGATCGCGGGAATCAACAGCATGGCGTTGGGTTCAACGAGCGGTGGGGATGTGGTCGGATTCGAGCCCGCAGCGGCGCCCGCACGAGCGGCGCGCCGCTCGGCGGCGGCGCGTCACGGTCTCCAGCGGACGAAGTTCTCGTACAGGCGAAGGCCGTTGGCGGCGCTCTTTTCGGGATGAAACTGGGTGGCGAAGATATTATCCCGCGCCACCGCGCAGGTAAAGGCGATCCCGTAGTCGGTCCGCCCCACGGTGATCGACTCGTCGGCCGGCGCGACGTAGAAGCTGTGCACGAAATAGAAGAACGCGCCGTCGGGCACGCCGCCCCAGACCGGGTGGGGGCGCGTCTGGCGCACCCGGTTCCAGCCCATGTGCGGAACCTTGAGCCTCGCGCCATCGGCGGCGCGCATCGCCTCGGCCGGGAAGCGCAGCACCTTGCCGGGCAGCACGCCCAGGCCGTCGGTGTCGCCCTCGGCGCTCCAGTCGAACAGCATCTGCTCGCCCACGCACACCCCGAACAGCGGGCGCGTGCGCGCCGCGCGCACGACGGCGTCGCGCAGCCCCGACTCGCCGAGGTGCCGCATGCAGTCGGGCATCGCGCCCTGGCCGGGAAAGACGACGCGGTCGGCGGCGTCCACGCGCGCGGCCTCGCCCGTGATCTCCACACGGTGCTTGGGCGCCACGTGCTCGAGGGCCTTGGCCACCGAGCGCAGGTTGCCCATGCCGTAGTCGACGACGGCGATCAGCGCCATGGCCCGCGGGGCTAGAGGGAACCCTTGGTCGAGGGCACCCGGTCGCCCTGCCGCGGGTCGGCTTCGATCGCGGCGCGCAGCGCGCGCGCGAAGGCCTTGAACACCGTCTCGCACTGGTGGTGGGCGTTGTCGCCGTGCAGGTTGTCCACGTGCAGCGTGACCTGCGCGTGGTTGACGAAACCCTGGAAGAACTCGCGCACGAGGTCCACGTCGAAATCGCCCACCATCGAGCGGCGGAACTGCACGCGCCACGACAGCCCGGGCCGGCCCGAGAGGTCGACCACGACGCGCGAGAGCGCCTCGTCGAGCGGCACGTAGGCGTGGCCGTAGCGGCGGATGCCCTTCTTCTCGCCGACCGCCTTCGCGAACGCCTGCCCGAGCGTGATGCCGATGTCTTCCACGGTGTGGTGCGCGTCGATGTGCAGGTCGCCCTCGGCGTCGATCTCGAGGTCGACCAGGCCGTGGCGCGCGATCTGGTCGAGCATGTGGTCGAAGAACGGCACGCCCGTGGAGAGCGTGCACCTGCCGGTTCCGTCGAGGTCGATCCGAACCCGGATCCGGGTCTCGGCAGTGTCGCGAACCACTTCCGCGCTACGGGTGCTCATGTCGGGATCCTGAGGTGGGGTTGCTCGTGGCTGCTGCTTCAGGCGCCTGCCGACAGCGCGCCCTCGAGCGCGGCGACCAGCGCCTCGTTCTCCTCGGGCGTGCCCACCGTGAGGCGCAGGCACTCGGCAAGCAACGGGTGCATTCTACTGACGTCCTTCACCAGCACCTTGCGCTCGCGCAGGCGCGCCCAAACGGCCGCCGCCCCGGGCACCCGCACCAGCACGAAATTGGCGCGCGAGGGGAACACCTCCAGCGCCGCGATCCGGGCGAGCCGCGCGAGCAGCGCGTCGCGGTCGGCGCGCAACCGCGCCGCCTGGCGGTCGAGCACGTCGAGGTGCTCCAGCGCGAAGACGGCGGCGGCCTCGGTGAGCACGTTCACGTTGTACGGGGGGCGCACCTTCTCGAGCTCGTCGATCCACGCCGGCGCCGCCGCCATGTAGCCCAGGCGGATGCCCGCGAGCCCCAGCTTCGAGACCGTGCGCATCACGATCAGGTGGTGGAATTCAGGGAGCCGCGGCATCCACGAAGCCTCGGCGAAGGGCTGGTAGGCCTCGTCGATCACGACCACTCCCGGCGCGGCGCGCACCACCGCCTCGATCGCTGCGTCGTCGTACAGGTTGCCCGTCGGGTTGTTCGGGTAGGCGAGGTAGACGATCGCGGGGCGCTCGCGCTCGATCGCGGCGAGCAGCGCCCGGGCATCGAGGCCGAAGTCGGGGGCGAGCGGCACGCCGACGAATCGCACGCCGGCCAGGCGCGCCGAGATCTCGTACATCACGAATGCCGGCACCGGCGCCACGACGGCGGCGCCCGGACGCGCCGCGGCCACCGTGAGCAGCGTGATCAGCTCGTCGGAACCGTTGCCCAGGATCACGCCGCAGCCCTCGGGCACGCCGAGGCGCTCGCGCACGAGCCCCTTGAGCTCGCTGTACTCGGGCACCGGATAGCGGTTGATCGCGACCGCCGCGAGGCGCCTGCCGAGTTCCGCGGCGAGCTCGGGCGGCAGGCGGTAGGGGTTCTCCATCGCGTCGAGCTTGACCATGCCGCGGGCGTCGGGCACGTGATAGCCCGACATCCGCCGGATCTCGTCGCGGATCACCCGTTCGATTCGCGCGCTCATCGCATTGCGCTCATCGGCGCGCTCATCTGCGCGGGCCGTCGGCGATGCGCATCGCGGCGCTCTGCGCGTGCGCGTCCAGGCCCTCCGCGCGCGCGAGAACTTCGGCAACCCGCCCGAGCCGGCTCGCGCCCGCGCGGCTCACCTCGATCACGCTGCTTCGCTTCTGGAAGTCGTACACGCCCAGCGGCGACGAAAAGCGCGCCGTGCGCATGGTGGGCAGCACGTGGTTGGGGCCGGCGCAGTAATCGCCGATCGCCTCCGACGAGTAGGGCCCGACGAAGATCGCGCCGGCGTTGCGCACGCGCTCGACCCAGGCGCCGGCGTCGGCGGTGGAGATCTCGAGGTGCTCGGGCGCCACGCGGTTCACGATCTCGAAGGCCTCCTCGAGGCTGCGCACCTTGACGAGCGCGCCGCGCGTCGCGAGCGAGGCGGCGATGATCTCGCGCCGCGGCGCGCGGGCGAGGAGCTCCACGATCGCGGCGCGCACGCGCTCGATGTGCCCGGCGTCGGGGCACAGCAGGATCGCCTGCGCCATCTCGTCGTGCTCGGCCTGCGAGAACAGGTCCATCGCGATCCAGCGCGGGTCGGTGCCGCCGTCGCTCACGACCAGGATCTCGCTGGGGCCCGCGATCATGTCGATGCCCACCGTGCCGAACACCCTGCGCTTGGCCTCGGCGACGTAGGCGTTGCCCGGGCCCACGATCTTGTCCACCGCCGGAACGGTTGCGGTGCCCCAGGCGAGCGCGGCCACCGCCTGCGCGCCGCCGATCGTGAACACCCGGTCAACCCCGGCGATCGCGGCCGCCGCCAGCACGAGCGGGTTGCGCACGCCGTCGGGCGTTGGCACGGCCATCACCAGCTGCGACACGCCCGCGACCCTGGCGGGCAGCGCGTTCATCAGCACCGACGACGGGTAGGCCGCCTTTCCGCCGGGCACGTAGAGCCCGACGCGCTCGAGCGGCAGCACGCGCTGGCCGAGCCGCGTGCCGTCGGCCTCCTCGTACGACCACGACGACGCCAGCTGGCGCTCGTGGAACGCCCTGATCCGCTCGGCCGCCTGTTCGAGCGCCGCGCGCTCGGGCGGCGCGATCGCGTCGAGCGCCGCGCGCAAGGCGTCCTGGCCGAGCTCGAGCTCGGCGGCGTCGGCCACGTCGAGCCGGTCGAAGCGGTGCGTGTACTCCACGAGCGCCGCGTCGCCGCGGGCGCGCACGTCGGCCACGATGTCCGCCACCCTGCGCTCGATCTCGGCGTCGTGCGAGGCTTCGCGCACGAGGAGCGCCGAGAACTCCTGCTCGAACTCGGGGTGCGCGGAGTCGAGCAGGCGGATCGGCGCCACGCTCATCGCGCGCCCGCCGCGGCCGAGAGCGCGTCGAGCAACGGCCGCAACTTCGCCGACCGGGTCTTGAGCGAGGCCTGGTTCACGACCAGGCGCGCCGAGATCGGCATGATCTCCTCGACCACGGCGAGCTCGTTCGCGGCGAGCGTGCCCCCGGAGCTGACCAGGTCGACGATCGCGTCGGCGAGCCCCACCAGAGGGGCGAGCTCCATCGAGCCGTAGAGCTTGATCAGGTCCACGTGCACGCCCTTGTCGGCGAAGTGGCGACGCGCCGAGGCGACGTACTTCGTGGCCACCCGCAACCGCGCGCCGCGCCGGATCGCGCTGGCGTAGTCGAAGCCGCGGCGGGCCGCGACGCACAGCCGGCAGCGCCCGATGTTCAGGTCGATCGGCTGATAGAGCCCTTCGCCGCCGTGCTCGAGCAGCACGTCCAGCCCCGCCACGCCGAGGTCGGCCGCGCCGTACTGCACGTAGGTGGGCACGTCGCTCGCGCGCACGATCAACAGGCGCAGCCCGGCGTCGCTGGTGGGCAGCACGAGCTTGCGCGACTCGGCAAGCCGCGCGTCGACCTCGACCCCGGCGGCCGCGAGCAGCGGCAGCGTCTCGTCGAGGATGCGCCCCTTGGACAGGGCGAGCGTCACGGTACCGTCGAGGTTCATGGCTTTGCGATCAGGCGACTCTCTGGATCTGGGCTCCGAGCGCGGCGAGCTTGTCCTGGATGCGCTCGTACCCGCGATCGAGATGATAGATGCGATCGATCAGCGTGTAGCCCTGGGCCACCAGCCCGGCGATCACCAGCCCGGCCGAGGCCCTCAGGTCGGTGGCCATCACCGACGCGCCCGACAGCCCCGCCACGCCGCGCACGATCGCGGTGTTTCCCTCGATCGCGATGTCGGCGCCCAGGCGCTGCAGCTCGAGCACGTGCATGAAGCGGTTCTCGAAGATCGTTTCGGTGACCACGCCGGTGCCTTCGGCCACCGCGTTCATCGCCATCATCTGCGCCTGCATGTCGGTGGCGAAGCCCGGATAGGGTGCGGTGCGAAGGTTGACCGCGCGGGGCCGGCGGGCGCTCGATATCCGGACCCAGTCGGCGCCCGTTTCCACCGTCGCGCCGGCCTCGCGCAACTTGTCGAGCGTGGCGTCCATCGTGCCGGGCAGCACCGAGCTGAGCGTGACGTCGCCCGTGGCGGCGGCGACCGCGCACAGGAAGGTGCCCGCCTCGATCCGGTCGGGCATCACGCGATGCGCCGCCCCGCCCAGCCGCTCGACGCCTTGCACGACGATGCGGTCGGTGCCCGCGCCCCCGATCCGCGCGCCCATCGCAACCAGCGCCTGCGCGAGGTCGACCACCTCGGGTTCGCGCGCCGCGTTCTCGATCACGGTCTCGCCGTTGGCGAGCACCGCCGCCATCATCAGGTTCTCGGTGCCCGTGACGGTGACCATGTCGGTGACGATGCGCGCACCGCGAAGGCGCGTCGCCTGCGCGACCACGTAGCCGTGCTCGATGCTGATCTCCGCGCCCATCGCCTGCAGCCCGCGGATGTGCTGGTCGACCGGGCGCTGCCCGATCGCGCAGCCGCCCGGGAGCGAAACGCGGGCCTGCCCGAAGCGCGCGAGCAGCGGGCCGAGCACGAGGATCGACGCGCGCATCGTGCGAACGAGCTCGTAGGGCGCCTCGAGCACGCCCACGCGCGAAGCGTCGAGCGCGATCTCGGCGCCCTCCCGCCGCGCGCGCACGCCCATGCGCTCGAGCAGCCTGACCATCGTGGCCACGTCCTGCAGGTCGGGCACGTTCGACAGGTGCAGCTGCTCGCCCGTGAGCAGCGCCGCCGCGAGGATCGGCAGCGCGGCGTTCTTGGCGCCCGACACCTCCACGGTGCCGCGCAGGGCGCGACCGCCGTCGATGCGCAGGCGGTCCATCAGGGCGCGCCCGCCGCGTGCTCGGCGGGCGTGAGCGTGCGCATCGACAGCGCGTGGATCTCCTCGCGCATGCGCTCGCCGAGCGCCTTGTAGACGAGCTGGTGGCGCTGCACCGGGCGCAGGCCCTCGAATTGCCCGGAGACGATCAGGGCCTGGAAGTGGCGCCCGTCGCCCTGCACCTCAAGCACCTCGCAGTCGAGGCCCCGGGCGATGTAGTTCTTGACGTCCTGCGGAGTCGGGTCCATCGCGTGCTTTCGGTTGGTGATCGGCGCGGCCCGTCAGTGCCGCAGCTTGTAGCCCGAGCGCAGCAGCGCGAGCGCGACCGCGGACACCGCCGCGAGCGCAACGAGCGCAACCACGAGGCTCGTGGTCGGAGCAACGTCCGACACACCGAAGAAGCCATAGCGAAAGCCGTCGACCATGTAGAAGAACGGATTCAGGTGCGAGACCGCCAGCCAGAACTCCGGCAGCGAGTGCACCGAATAAAAAACGCCGGACAGGAAGGTGGCCGGCATGATGATGAAGTTCTGGAATGCCGCGATCTGGTCGAACTTCTCGGCCCAGATCCCGGCAAGCAGCCCCATTGTACCGAGAATGGCGCTGCCCAGGACGGCGAACACCATCACCCAGAGCGGGTGCGCGAAGGCGGGCGCGGCGAACCAGACCGTGACGACGAACACCCCCGCGCCCACCACCAGCCCGCGCACCATCGACGCCACCACGTAGGCGACGAAGATCTCGAGGTGCGACAGCGGCGGCAGCAGGATGAACACGATGTTGCCGGTGATCTTGCTCTGGATCAGCGACGACGAGGTGTTGGCGAACGCGTTTTGCAGCACGGCCATCATCACGAGGCCCGGCACCAGGAACTGCGTGTAGCCCACGCCCTCGAACACCTGCACGCGGTCTTGCAGCGCGTGCGAGAAGATCAGCAGGTACAGCAGCGAGGTGAGGATGGGCGCGAGCACCGTCTGCACGCTCACCTTGGCGAATCGCACGAGCTCCTTGCGCACCAGCGTGCGGAAGCCGTGCGACGGGTGTTCGGTGCTCATCGCGACTCGCGCATGATGCGCACGAAGACGTCCTCGAGATCGTTGTGCAGCAGCTCCATCTCGTCGAGCCTGCACCCCGACTGGCGCAGCTGCGCGAGGATCGGCTCGACCTGCTCGTAGTTCTCCACCCTGAGCGTGATGCGCTCGGACGACCCCTCCTCGCGCGCCGCGATCGGCTCGAGCGACGGCGGCAGCGCCCCCTCGGCCAGCCGCAGCACGAGCCGCCCGCCGACGAACTGCCGGATCAGCGTCTCGGTGCGCTCGAGCGCGACCAGCTCGCCGTTCTTGAGCATTGCGATGCGCTCGCACAGCTCCTGCGCCTCCTCGAGGTAGTGCGTGGTGAGTACGATCGTGTGGCCTGCGCGATTGAGCCGGCGGATGAACTCCCACAGCGCCTGGCGCAGCTCCACGTCCACGCCCGCGGTGGGCTCGTCGAGCACGATCACGGGCGGGCGGTGCACGAGCGCCTGCGCCACCAGCACGCGGCGCTTCATGCCGCCCGAGAGCGCCCGCATGTTCGAGTCGGCCTTCGACGCGAGGTCGAGGTTGAGCAGGATCTCGTCGATCCAGTCGTCGTTGTGCCGGATGCCGTAGTAGCCCGAGGTGTTGCGCAAGGTCTCGCGCACCGTGAAGAACGGGTCGAAGACGAGTTCCTGCGGCACGACCCCGAGGGCGCGCCGCGCGGCGCGGTAATCGGAAACCACGTCGTGGCCCATCACCGAGACCCCGCCCGACGAGGCGCGCGTGAGCCCGGCCACGATCGAGATCAGCGTGGTCTTGCCGGCGCCGTTGGGGCCGAGCAGGCCGAAGAACTCCCCCTCGCGCACCTGCAGCGTGACGCCGCGCAGCGCTTCGAAGGCACCGTAGCGCTTGGCGAGCGCCCTGACGTCAATCGCGATCGACAAAGAGCAGCTCGCGCACGCCGTACAGGCGCGCGAGCTCCAGCAGGTTGGGCGGCGGATTGGCGAAGCGGCACTTCGCGCCGCGCGCCTTCGCCGTGCGCTCGAGCTCGAGCAGCACGCCGATCAGCGACGAGTCGAACTCGGCGCAGGCCGCGAGATCGAGCGCCCACCCGTGGGCCGCGAGCGAGCGCGCCAGCGGCTCGATCGCCTCGGCGGCGTTCTCGAAGGTGACCTTTGCGGGAGCGCTTTGCATCGGGGCGCGGTGCGGGAAGAGGCGGGGGCGCGGGCGGGGGCGCGGGCGGGAGCGCGCGCTCAGCCCTTGCGGGCCGAGGCGAAGGACCGGTTCTTCTCGGTGAGCGAGCGGATCAGGCCGTCGAGGCCGTTCATGCTCACTTCCTGGCCGAACTGGTGGCGATAGGTCTCGATCAGCCAGACGCCGAGCACGTTGACGTCGTAGATCTTCCACGCCTCGCCCTGGCGGTTCATCCGGTAGTCGAGCTGGATCGGCTCGCCGCGCTGCGGCACCACCTCGCTGCGGACGATCACGTCGGTGTCCTTCGGGTCGGCGCGCATCGGCTTCATCCGCACGCTCTGGTCCTTCACCGCCGACATCGCGCCGGAATAGGTGCGCAGCAGCAGCGTGCGGAACTCGGTGACCAGCTGCTTCTGCTGTTCGGGCGTGGCCGTGCGCCAGTGCCTTCCGACCGCGAGCGCGGTCATGCGCTGGAAATCGACGTGCGGCATCACGATCGCGTCGACCAGCGCCGAGAGCTTCGCGAAGTCGCCCGCCTGCAGGTCGGCGTCGACCTTGATGCGCTCGATCATCTCGGTGCTCACGCGGCGGATGAGCTGGTCGGGCGCCTCGGCCGCGGACGCCGCCAGCGGCAGCGCCACCGCGAGCGCGGTGAGCGCGGCCAGCATCGTGTTGAGCATCTTCCTCATCTTCTCTCCTGTCTCTTGTGCCTCAATCGTCGCCGTAGTCGGGCGGCGCGTTGCCGTCGTACACGAGGCTCCTGCGGCGCTGGAGGTGGGCGTCGCGCACGAACAGGTACTTGTCCAGCGCCACCCCTTCTATCACGTCCGTGGCCTTGAGCAGCGACGCGCGGGTGTCGATCGCGCGCAGCAGGGTCGCGTTGTTGCGCCGGCCGGACGAGTCGATCTCGCGCAGCGGGTTGGCCTGCATGTCGAGCACGAGCCCGATGCCGTCGCGGAAATTCGACGGCCCCAGAACCGGCAGGACCAGGTACGGCCCCGTGCCAAAACCCCACACGCCCAGCGTCTGGCCGAAATCCTCGCGGTGCCTGCGCAGGCCGAAATCCGCAGCCATGTCCGTCACGCCGCCGAACCCGAACACCGAGTTGATCGCGAAGCGCCCGAGGTCGTGCGCGGCGAGCGCGGGCTTTCCCTGGAGCAACTGGTTCGCAGCCGTCCAGAGGTCGGCGAGATTCGCGAACACGTTGCCGATCATCCAGCGGCCGAGCTCGGGCACCGCCCACTCGTAACCCTTCGCCAATGGCCTGAAAACGGATTGGTCCAGCGCTTCGTTGACACCGAACACCGCGCGATTGAAGTTCTCGAGGGGGTCTCGCTTGGAGCGGAATTCGTCGTAGGGGCCGATGCTCGCGCACCCGCCCGCCGCGAGGGCGAGCGCCAGGACCGGCGCGAGCAGGGCGCGCGCGGCGGCGCGCGTCGTTGCGCGTCTCATTTTGCCCCTCCCTCGGCGGCCTTGCCGTAGAGGAACTGCCCGATCAGGTTCTCGAGCACCACCGCCGACTGGGTGAGCGTGAAGCGCTCGCCGGGCTTGATCATCTCGGCGTCGCCCCCCGGCTCCAGGCCGATGTACTGCTCGCCCAGCAGCCCGGAAGTCATGATCTTGGCCGAGCTGTCCTTGGGGAACTGGTAGCGACGGTCGAGCGCGAGGGTGACCTCGGCCTGATAGGTCTTTTCGTTCAAGCGGATGGCCGTCACGCGCCCGACCACGACGCCGGCGCTGCGCACGGCCGCGCGCGGCTTGAGCCCGCCGATGTTGTCGAAGCGCGCGCCCGCTTCGTAGGTGTCCGACAGCGCGATGCTCGAGCTCATGTTGCCCGCGCGCACCGCGAGGAACACCAGCGCGGCGAAGCCCAGCAGCACGAACAGGCCCACCAGAAGGTCGATCGATTTCAGTTTCATCCGCTAGCTCCAGTGAATTCCTCCGCGGCGACCGGGTTGCGCGCCGCCATCAGCTCGCGCTGAACATCAGGGCGGTGAGCACGAAATCCAGCCCCAGCACCGCGAGCGAGGCCACGACGACGGTGGTCGTGGTGGCGTAGGCCACGCCCTCGGGCGTGGGCTCGGCCTCGTAGCCGACGAACAGCGCGACGAACGACACGGTGAAGCCGAACACGACGCTCTTGACCACGCCGTTGCCCACGTCCTCGATCCAGTCGACCCCGCTTTGCATCTGCGACCAGAACGCGCCGCTGTCCACGCCGATCAGCTCCACGCCCACGACGTAGCCGCCGAGCACGCCCATGGCCGAGAACAGCGCCGCGAGAAGGGGCATGCACAGCAGCGCCGCGATGAAGCGCGGCGCGAGAACGCGCGCCACCGGGTCGACCGCCATCATCTCCATCGCGTCGATCTGCTCGCCCGCCTTCATCAGCCCCACCGCGGCGGTGAGCGAGGTGCCCGCGCGCCCGGCGAACAGCAGCGCCGTGACCACCGGGCCGAGCTCGCGCACCAGCGAGAGCGTGACGAGCAGGCCCAGCGCCTCCTCCGAACCGTAGCGGCGAAGCGTGTAGTAGCCCTGCAGGCCGAGCACGAAGCCGATCAGCAGCCCCGAGACCAGGATGATCGACAGCGAGTAGTTGCCGATGAAGTGGATCTGGTCGACCACGAGCCGGGGGCGGCGGAGCGCCGCGAGGCCCAGCCCGCACAGGCGAACGAAGAAACGCGCCGCGTAGCCGACGTAGGCGACCCGGTCGACCAGCCAGCGCCCGGCGTTGGCAACGTCGGGGATCACCCGGCCACCCCCAGGTCCTCGGCGAGCGGCGGCGCGCGATAGTGGAAAGCAACCGGGCCCTCGATCGTGCCGTCGAGGAACTGGCGGACGTTGGGATCGGAGGACGCGCGCATCTCGTCGGGGGTGCCCCCGGCCACGATGCGCCCCGACGCGAGCAGATAGACGTAGTCGGCGATTCCGAACACTTCCTTGATGTCGTGCGAGACCAGCACCGAGGCGGTGTCGAGCGCGTCGGTGAGCCTGCGGATCAGGCCCGTGATCGTGGCGAGCGCGACCGGATCGAGCCCGGCGAAGGGCTCGTCGTACATCACCAGCGGCGGGTCGAGGGCGCTCGCGCGCGCGAGCGCGACCCGGCGCGCCATGCCCCCGGAGAGCTGCGAAGTGCGAAACTGCGCCGCGCCGCGCAGGCCCACCGCGTTGAGCTTGAGCAGGACCATGTCGCGCACGAGCGACTCGGGCAGGTCGGTGTGCTCGCGCAGCGGGAACGCGACGTTCTCGAACACGGTGAGGTCGGTGAACAGCGCGCCGAACTGGTAGAGCATCCCCATCCTGCGGCGCAACAGGAACAGCGCGTCGTGGTCGAGCGAGTGAACGTCCTGGCCTTCGAACACCACGGTGCCCGCGCTCGGTCGCAGCATCCCCCCGATCAGCCGCAGGATCGTCGTCTTGCCCGACCCCGACCCGCCGATCAGCGCCACGACCTTGCCGCGCTCGAACTTCATCGACACGCCGTCGAGAATCAGGCGATCGCGATAGCCGAAGCGCAGCTGGTCCAGAACGAGGAAGTCTTCTTTACTCAAGGTTTGGGTTCTTTGCACCGAACCGGGTATTTTAGCCGCCCGGGGCGAACGCTGCCCGCGGACGGGGCGCCTTCAGTGCCCGAGCAGCTGCCGCTCGGCCGTGTCGATCTGCTCGAGGCTGCCCGCGATCACCAGCGTGTCTCCCGACGCGACCCGCAGGTCCGGGGGCGGGTCGATCAGCCGTTCGCCCCCGCGAACCACCGTCGTGACCCTCGCCCCGTGGAGGTCGAGCTCGCCCAGTGCGCGCCCCACCGCTTCGCCGGTGGCGGCGAGCGTGACCGCGCGCAAGTGCATCGGCGCGTCCTCGATCTCGTCGTCGTCGACGTCGTCGGCGCCGTGAAAGAAGCCCTGGAGCAGCGCGTAGCGCCCGTCGCGCACGCGGCGCACGCGCCGCAGCACCCGGTGCAGCGGCAGGCCCGCCAGCACCAGCGCGTGCGAGGCCAGCATCAGGCTGCCCTCGAGGATCTCGGCCACGACCTCGGTGGCGCCGGCGGCGCGCAACTTCTCGATGTCGGCCTCGTGCGCGGTGCGCACCAGCACGGGCAGCTGCGGCGCGAGGTCTCGCACCAGGTGCAGGATGCGCATCGCGGTGTGGGTGTCGTCGAAGGTGACCGCGAGCGCGCTCGCGCGGTGCACGCCGGCGGCGAGCAGCGTCTCGCGCCGCGCCGAATCGCCGTAGACCACCGATTCCCCGGTCTGCGCGGCTTCGCGAACCCGGTCGGGATCGAGGTCGAGCGCGAGGAACGGCACCTTCTCGGCCTCGAGCACGTGCGCCAGCGCCTGGCCGCAGCGCCCGTAGCCGCAGACGATCACGTGCTCCTCGCGCGCGAGGCTGCGGCTGGCGATCTTTTGCAGCTGAAGCGAGCGCTGGAGCCACTCCTGGCTCGAGAGCCGCAGCGCGATCCGGTTGGCCTGCTCGATCAGCAACGGGCTCGCGAGCATCGAGAGCAGCATCGCCGCGAGCACCGGCTGCAGCGCCGCGTCCGGGACGAGCCCCACGCTCGCGCCGAGCGCGAGCAGCACGAAGCCGAATTCGCCCGCCTGCGCCAGCCACACGGCCGTGCGAACGGCGGT
Organism: Burkholderiaceae bacterium; assembly: GCA_036525975.1. Lineage (GTDB taxonomy): Bacteria > Pseudomonadota > Gammaproteobacteria > Burkholderiales > Burkholderiaceae_E > Quisquiliibacterium. Next base: position 28,931 of record DATCZK010000126.1, read on the forward strand.
GCCGGCGCCCGCGCCGAACATGCGCACCAGGACGAGCACCAGGCCGAACTTGAACATCACCGGCACCGTCATGAACAGCAGCACCTGCGGCCACGAGCCGGCCACCACCCTCACGTCGAGCAGCGTGCCGATCGAGACGAAGAACAGCCCCAGCAGCACGTCGCGAAAAGGCTTGATGTCGTCCTCGACCTGGTAGCGATACGCGGTCTCGGAGATCAGCATTCCGGCCACGAAGGCGCCGAGCTCCATCGACAGCCCCGCCTGCTTGGTGAGCCACGCGAACAGCAGCGTGGCGAGCAGCACGTTGAGCGTGAACAGCTCGTGCGAGCGCTGGCGCGCGACCACGTTGAACCAGCGCTTCATCAGCGGCGGCCCGAAGCGCAGCAGCAGCACCAGCAGCACCACCGCCTTGACCAGCGCCAGCCCGACCGCGCCGATCCAGGCGTCGCCGCCGGCCGCCAGCGCCGGAATCAGGATCAGCAGCGGGATCACGGCCAGGTCCTGGAACAGCAGCACGCTGAACACCCGCCTGCCGTGCTCGGTCTCGAGCTCGCGCTTCTCGGTGAGCATCTTGATCAGCATCGCGGTCGAGGACATCGCCGCCGTGCCGCCCAGCACCAGCGCGGCGCGCCAGTCGAGCCCTTCGCCGAGCAGGCCGGTGAGCCAGGCCGCCGGCAGCACGACGAACGCCGCCATCACGGCCACGATCGTCACGGCCACCTGCGACGCGCCCAGCCCGAACACGAGCTTGCGCATCGACGTGAGCTTGGCCAGGTTGAACTCAAGGCCCAGCGAGAACATCAGGAACACCACGCCGAGCTCGCCGGCGTGGCGCACGGCCTCGGGGTCGCCCGCCACGTTGGTCGCGTGCGGCCCGAGCAGCGCGCCCACCGCGAGGTACGCAACCAGCGGCGGCAGCTTGAACGCGCGCAGGCCCACGACGGCGAGCACCGACGCGATCAGCAGCACGAGCCCGATTTCGAGTCCGGAGAGCATTCTCGGATGAGGTCTGTGGATATACTGGTTCGGATGGACGCACAGATTCTAGCGGGGCAGGAGGCGCAGCGCCGGCTCGTGGAGCGGGCCGTGGACGTGCTCAGGACGGAGGCCGAAGCGGTGGCTGCGCTCGCCGACCGGATCTCCGAGCCGTTCGTCAGAGCGTGCACGATCGTGCTCGAGTGCAAGGGTCGGGTCGTGGTGAGCGGCATGGGCAAGTCGGGCCACATCGCGCGCAAGATCGCCGCCACCCTGGCGTCCACCGGCACGCCCTCGTTCTTCGTGCACCCCGCCGAGGCCAGCCACGGCGACCTGGGCATGATCACCAGCGACGACGTGCTGCTCGCGCTTTCGAATTCCGGCGCCACCAGCGAGCTGCTCGCGATCGTTCCGCTGGTCAAGCGGCGCGGAGCGCGGCTGATCTCGATCACGGGCCACCCCGAGTCGACGCTCGCGCGCCTGGCCGACGCGCACCTCGACGCGGCGGTCGCGCGCGAGGCCTGCCCGCTCAACCTCGCGCCCACGGCGAGCAGCACCGCGATGCTCGCGCTGGGCGACGCGCTGGCCGTTGCGATCCTCGACGCCCGCGGTTTCAGCTCCGAAGACTTCGCCCGCTCGCACCCCGGCGGCGCGCTCGGGCGGATGCTGCTCACGCACGTGGCCGACGTGATGCGCACCGGCGACGCCGTGCCCAGCGTGCCCCCCGACGCGCCGCTCGCCCACGCGGTGCTCGAGATCACCCGCAAGCGCATGGGCATGACGGCGGTGATCGACGCGAGCGGCAGGCTCGCGGGCATCTTCACCGACGGCGACCTCAGGCGCCTGCTCGAGCACGGCCGCGACATCCGCTTGCTCAGCGTGGGCGAAGTGATGATCGCCAACCCCGCCACGATCCAGCCCGACGCGCTCGCCGCCGAGGCCGCGCGGGTGATGGAGGAACGCAAGATCAGCCAGTTGCTCGTCGTGGACGGCGCGGGCGCGCTTTGCGGGGCGGTGCACATCCACGACCTGCTCTCGGCGAAGGTGGTCTGAGTGGGCGTGGAGCGAGGGCGGTGCCGGTGAGCGGCGTCGCGGGCAAGCGCAGCGCCGATGCTCTGGCGCGCGCCGCGCGCGTGCGCCTGCTCGCGCTCGACGTGGACGGCACGATGACCGACGGCACGATCTTCATCGGCCCCGGGCAAGAGGCGATGAAGGGGTTCAGCGTGCGCGACGGCTTCGGCCTGGCGCTGCTGCGCGAGGCGGGGCTCAAGATCGCGGTCGTGACGGCGCGGCAGTCCTCGATCGTGGCAACACGCGCGGCCGAACTGCGTTTCGACGCGATCGAGCAGGGGGTGGCCGACAAGGCGCTGGCGCTCGCCGAGATCGCTTCGCGCTACGGCCTCGAGCCGGCGCAGGCCGCTTTCATGGGCGACGACTGGCCCGACCTGGGCGCGATGTCGATCGCCGGCCTGGCGGCAGCGCCGGCGGACGCCGCGCCCGAAGTGGCCGCGGCGGCCCACTGGGTCTCGTCGGTCGCGGCCGGGCGCGGCGCGGTGCGCGAGTTCGCGCAGTGGCTGCTGCAGGCGCGCGGCGAGTTCGACGCGCTGCTCGCGAGGCATCGCGCGCCCGCGCCAGGGAGGGCGCGCTGATGCGCCAGCGCTACTACGACCGGCTGGCCGCGGCCGTGTCGCTCGGGCTGCTCGCCGTGCTCGCCGCCTTCACCTACTACCTCGCCGAGCTCGCGGACGAGTTTCGCGCCTCGCTCGGCCAGAGGGTGGCCAAGCACGAAGCGGATTATTTCGTCGAACGCTTCGCGCTCACCCGGCTGGGCCGCGACGGGGCGCCGCTGTACCGGATGTCGGCCGAGCGCCTGACGCACTTCGCCGACGACGATTCGAGCGAGTTCGACGCGCCGGTGATGAACAGCCTCGACCCCGCGCGAGCGCCGGTCACGCTGAGCGCGCGGCGCGGCAAGGCGGGCCCGCGCGGCCGCGAGACCGAGCTGCACGGCTCGGTCGTCCTCACGCGCGAGGCCTTCGAGGGCGCCGCGCCGCTGCGCGTGGAGTCCGAATTCATGCAGCTGCTGCTCGACGAGGACGTGGCGCGAACCGACCGCGAAGTGAGGATCACGTCGGGGCAGTCTTCCTTGACGGGAGTCGGGATGGAATTCAATAATGCGACGCGCGTCCTGACGCTGCACTCGAGGGTGCGCGGCCACTGGCTGCCGCCGTCGGCGAAATGAAGCCGCACGCCGCCAACATGATCCCCGCACGCCCCGCTCACGCAATCCACCGCGCCGTCCTGCCGGGCCGCGAGCCCCGCGGCGCGCGCCGCGCGCGCGCGACGGCGCGCGTGACCGCGCACGGGCGGGCGCTCGCGAGCGCCGCGCTCGCGTGCCTGCTGCTCGC
>DATCZK010000127.1:0-2246 GCA_036525975.1 Burkholderiaceae bacterium
TTCGGCAGGGGCAGCCAGCGCTTCGGCGGGCGCTGCACGAGCCGCGTCTGTGACATTGGGCGCGCCGGCCAGAAGCTCGGTGAGCTTGAGCCACTCGCTGCGGTAGTCGTAGCGGTAGCTGAAGAAGTGCTTGGCGAGGAACACGCGCAGCTTGGCCCGCACCCGCCCGGAGAGGAGCGCAACCGCGAGCGCGACGAGCGCTGCGAACACGAACAGGGCCTGCGCCACCTCGCCCCACTCGCCCCCGAACAGGCGCACCCAGTAGCCGCCCGCCGCCATCAGGATCAGGTACACGCCCGCGACGAACAGCGTCGCGGAGTGGAACACCGCCTGGCGCGAGACCGTGATGTCGAGCTTCCACTCGCGGTTGCGCGCCGCGGCCACCGCCAGCAGCGGCACGAGCAGCGCGTTGGCGTAGCCGCGCGCGCCCCACAGCGCCGGGTTCATCCGCGAAAAGAGCAGCGCCTCGCTGTACATCACGAGGTCGAAGCCGAACAGCGCGAGCAGCCCGAGTGCGAGGAACTTCAGGCCCCAGCGCGAGGCGGCCGGGGCGTTGCGGTAGAGCTGCTCGAGGCACACGAGCGCGAACACCGCTGCGATCACCTTCGCCACGAACGCCGCGCGCCCGCCGAAGGCGAGCAGGTCGATGGCCACCACCGCGGCGGCGATGCTCGCCGCCGCGACCACGCCGGCGCTGGTGGCGCGCACGAGCGCGCCCGCGCTGCGCCGCCCGGCCTCGCGCAGCATCGTGAGCAGGAACAGCAGCCACAGCAGCAGGCGTGCCGCCTCGCTCACCGCCACCGCGGCCACCGGCACCCGCCATCCGGCCATCGCGACCGCGATCGACCCCGCCCAGAGCGCCTGCACCAGCACGGCGGCCACCAGCAGGCGCCCGGTGGCGTTGGGCGCGCCGCGCACCAGCAGCAATGCCGCCAGCGCCACGAACGCGAGCGCCGCGGCGGCGTAGCCGGCAACGCCGATGTCGATCACCATGGGCGGCTCGTTCGCGCTGGCGCGGCCGGGGTCTGCGGTAGCGGGGGTTTGCGCACGGGCCCTAGCGCGCGCCCTTTCCCAGCAGCACGACCTGCGCCGTCTCCATCAGGATCAGAAGGTCCAGGAACAGCGAGTGGTTCTTCACGTAGTAGAGGTCGTACTCGAGCTTGGCGAGCGCGTCTTCCACCGACGCGCCGTAGGGGTAGCGCACCTGCGACCACCCGGTCACGCCCGGCTTCACGCTGTGGCGCACGTCGTAGTAGGGAATGTCCTCGATCAGCTGGCGCACGAAGAACGGGCGCTCCGGGCGGGGCCCCACGAAGCTCATGTCGCCGCGCCGCACGTTGACGAGCTGCGGCAGTTCGTCGATCCGCGACTTGCGGAGCACCCCTCCCACCAGCGTGATGCGGTCGTCGTCGCTGGTGGCCCAGACCGGCTTGCCGTCGCGCTCCGCGTCCTTGCGCATCGAGCGCAGCTTGTAGATCGTGAAGTTGCGCCCAGCCTGGCCGACACGCACCTGGCGGTAGAACACCGGCCGGCCCGACTCCAGGTAGATCGCGAGCATCGCGAGCAGCAGGACCGGAAAGGTGATCGCGAGCATCACCACGCTCACCAGCACGTCGAAGACGCGTTTCACCACGTCGCGCGTAACGCCGTGCTCGAAACCCTGGCCGAAGATGAGCCAGCTCGCGCGCATGCTGTCGAGCTTGAGCAGGCCGCGCTCGCGCTCGTAGAACGAGGCCAGGTCCATCACCCGCACGCCCCTGAGCTTGCAGTCGAGCAGCTGGCGCAGCGGCAGCACGCCCCCGCGCCGCTCGCGCACCGCGATCACCACCTCCGAGACGTTGAGGTCGCGCACCGTGCGCAGCAGCTGGTCGTGGTTCACGTGCCGCTGCGGCTCGCCCGCTTCGCGTTCCGCGATCACCGGGTACATGCCCGCGTACTGGGTGGTGCGGCTGAGCTCGCCCTCGTGCAGGAAGCGGATCGCCTCCTCGGCGTCGGGGCCGTTGCCCACCACGAGCACGCGGCGCCGAGGCAGGCCGATGTCGGTTACGCGGAAGAAGAGCACGCGCACGAGCAGCACGCCGCCCAGCGCGAACACCGACGTGAGGGCGAACACCCCGCGACCCACGTAGGTGTCGGGGAACAGGTAGAACACCGCGCTCATCACCAGCAGCGCAAGGCCGTAGGCCACGAACACGCGCTGGATCGTCGTGCGAAACGGCTCCGCCTGCTCCTGATAGAGGCCGAGC
>DATCZK010000128.1:0-18575 GCA_036525975.1 Burkholderiaceae bacterium
CTGCCCGACGGCGAGGCGCACAAGACCTGGCCCACGCTGAACCTGGTGTTCGACGCGCTGCTCGCGAACCGCTTCGACCGCAACTCGGTGATCGTGGCGCTGGGCGGCGGCGTGGTGGGCGACATCGCGGGCTTCGCGGCCGCCACCTACCAGCGCGGCATCGACTTCATCCAGGCGCCGACCACGCTGCTCGCGCAGGTCGACTCCTCGGTGGGGGGAAAGACCGGCATCAACCACCCGCTGGGCAAGAACATGGTGGGCGCGTTCCACCAGCCGCGGCTCGTGCTCGCCGACGTCGGTTGCCTGCGTACGCTGCCCGCGCGCGAGGTCTCGGCCGGCCTGGCGGAGATCATCAAGCACGGCGCGATCGCCGACAGCGGCTATCTGGCGGCGGTGGAACGCCAGCTCGAAGCGATTCGCGCGGGCGACGCGGCCGCGCTCGCGGACGCGGTGGCGGGTTCGTGCGAGATCAAGGCGCGCGTGGTCGCCGCGGACGAGCGCGAGGCGGGGTTGCGCGCGATCCTGAACTTCGGCCACACCTTCGGCCACGCGATCGAGGCGGGCATGGGCTACGGCGAGTGGCTGCACGGCGAGGCGGTGGGCGCCGGCATGGTGATGGCGGCCGACCTGTCGTGGCGCCTGGGGATGATCGGCGACGCCGACCTCGATCGGCTGGCCGAGGCAATCGCCGCGGCCGGCTTGCCGGTGCGCGGGCCGGCCTGGAGCGCGGAGCGCTACCTCGAGCTGATGAGCGTGGACAAGAAGGCCGAACGCGGCACGCCGAAGTTCGTCCTGCTCGGGGAACTGGGGCGCGCCTGCGTGCAGCGCGTACCCGACGACGCGGTGCGCGCGACGCTCGCGGCGCGCAGCGCGGATGGCGCCGTCGCCTGAGGACGCCGGGGGCGGGCTCGCCCCCTTCGCCGCGCGCTCCGCAACGAGCCGCGGCCGGCGCTACGCCGAGGCGCCGCCGCCCACCCGCAGCGAGTTCCAGCGCGACCGCGACCGGATCATCCACTGCACGGCCTTCCGCCGGCTCGAGTACAAGACCCAGGTCTTCGTGAACCACGAGGGCGACCTGTTTCGCACGCGGCTCACGCATTCGATCGAGGTGGCGCAGATCGCGCGCTCGATCGCGCGCAGCCTCAGGCTCAACGAGGACCTGATCGAGGCGATCTCGCTCGCGCACGACCTGGGGCACACGCCCTTCGGGCACGCGGGGCAGGACGCGCTCGACGAGTGCATGCGCGGCCACGGCGGCTTCGAGCACAACCTGCAGTCGCTGCGCGTCGTTGACGAACTCGAGCAGCGCTACGGCGGCTTCGACGGGCTGAACCTGTGCTTCGAGACGCGCGAGGGCATCCTCAAGCACTGCGCGCCGCGCATCGCGCGCACGCTGGGCGAGGTGGGCGAGCGGTTCCTCACGCGCGCCCAGCCCTCGCTCGAGGCCCAGATCGCGAACCTGGCGGACGCGATCGCCTACAACAACCACGACGTGGACGACGGGCTGCGTTCCGGGCTGATCAGCCTCGAGCAGCTGCTCGCGATCGAACTGTTCGCGCGCCACGCGGCCGATGCCAGGCGCGAGCACCCGGAGATGGGCGAACGTCGCCTCGTGAGCGAGACCACCCGCAGGATGATCAACGAGCTCGTGGTCGACCTCCTCGAGGAAACCGGCGCCCGGATCGCCCGTCACGCGCCCGACTCGGTCGACGCGGTGCGCGCGGCGCCGCCGCTGGCCGGGTTCTCCGAGGGCATGGGGCGCGAGCAGGCGCAACTCAAGCGCTTCCTCAATGTCGAGCTGTACCGCCACCACCGGGTGAGCGCGGTGATGGACGACGCCAAGCGCGTGGTCAAGCTCCTGTTCGAGGCCTTCGAGCGCGATCCGGGCAGGCTCCCGGAAGAACACCGGCTGCGCACCGACACGCTGGGCGTGCGCGCGATTGCCGACTATATTGCCGGGATGACCGACCGATTCGCACTCAGGGAACTCGACCGCCTCGGGCTCGGCGGCGCGCTCACCGCGCTGGTGCCCAATTGAACGCCTATCGCGCCACCGGCCTGCTGCTCAACTTCGCGCACGCGATCGACCACATGTTCCTGCTGATCTTCGCCACCGCCGTGGCGACGATCGCCGCCGACTTCGGATTCGAGCGCTGGGAAGACCTGATGCCCTACAGCGCCGGCGCGTTCTTCATGTTCGGGATCGGGTCGGCCCCGGCGGGCCGGCTGGGCGACCTGTGGGGCCGGCGCGAGATGATGCTCCTGTTCTTCTTCGGGATGGGCGCTTCGGCGATCCTCGTGGCCTTCACCAGCGGCCCGTGGTCGATCGCGGCGGCGCTCACGCTGCTGGGCACCTTCTCGGCGATCTACCACCCGGTGGGCATCCCGATGCTGGTGCGCAACGCGCTGCGGCCCGGCATGACGATCGGCATCAACGGGCTGGCAGGCAATCTCGGCATCGCGGTCGCGGCGCTGGTCACGGGTTTCCTGGTCAAGCACGTGGGCTGGCGCGCCGCGTTCGCGATCCCGGGGCTGGTGTCGATCGCCTGCGGGGTGGCGTTCGCGCGGATCGCGCCGCGCGAGACCGAGGCGCCGGCGCGGCGCAAACCGGCCGGCGCCGTGCTGCCGCGCGCGACGATGGTGCGCGTGGTCGCGGTGATGACCATGACCGCGATCACCGGCGCGCTGCTGTTCAACTTCACCACCAACGGCAACGCGCAGCTGCTGCGCGAGCGCTTCGCCGGGCTGATCGAGGATCCCGCCGTGCTCGGCGCGCTGCTCGCCGCCGCCTACGCCGTCGCTTCCGTTTCGCAGGTGGTGGTGGGGCGGATGATCGACCGATTCCAGATCAAGCGCCTGTACCTGGCGATCGTTGCGCTGCAGGCGCCGCTGTTCGCGCTCGCCGGGTATGCCGAGGGCTGGGCGCTGCTGGCGCTGCTCACCGGCTTCATGGTGGCCGTGTTCGGCGCGATTCCGTTCACCGACGCGCTCATCTACCGCTACGTGGACGACAGCATGCGCTCGCGCGTGACCGGGATCCGGCTCGCGGTGTCTTTCGGCGTGAGCTCGCTCGCGGTCTGGCTGCTCGGGCCGGTGGTGAAGGCGTCCGGGTTCGACGTGCTGCTGTTCACGATGGCGCTGATCTCGCTGGTGACGCTCGCCTGCGTCACGCAACTCCCGAGCGCCCACCCCGAGCTGGTGCCCGAGCGCGCGTAGGGCGCGACCGCGCGACGCGCGCGCGAGGGCCGCGACGGCCCAGCGCGCCGGCCGATCGCGCCGGGCGCGCGTGTCGATCTCGGTGTCTTCAAAAGCGGCGGATCAGCCGTTATACTGCAAGGTTCGACCAGAATTGCTCCGTTGCAGCGCCGCAACCACGATTTGGCGCGGCTTTCGAGGTGAGTGATTACTGATGTACCGAGACCGTGATGGACTCCGGAGTGGATCGATGCAGCCACAAGACCGTTGGAACAGCGACCCGATGAGCGGGATTTCGGCACCCCGGGCCCAGGGCCTGTACGACCCAGCCAACGAGCACGACGCCTGCGGCGTGGGCTTCGTCGCGCACATCAAGGGGCACAAGAGCCACAGGATCATCGAGCAGGGCCTGCAGATCCTGGTCAACCTCGACCACCGCGGCGCGGTCGGCGCGGATCCGCTGATGGGCGACGGCGCCGGCCTGCTCGCGCAGATCCCCGACCAGTTCTTCCGCGAGGAGATGGCGCGGCAGGGGGTCACGCTGCCGCCCGCCGGGGAATACGGGGTGGGCATCGTGTTCCTGCCCAAGGAGCACGCGTCGCGGCTGGCCTGCGAGCAGGTGCTCGAGCGCGCCGTGCACGGCGAGCGCCAGGTGGTGCTCGGCTGGCGCGACGTGCCGGTGGACAGGTCGATGCCGATGTCGCCCGCCGTGCGCGACAAGGAGCCGGTGATCCGGCAGATCTTCATCGGGCGCGGTGCCGACGTGATGGTCACCGACGCGCTCGAGCGCAAGCTCTACGTGATCCGCAAGACCGCGAGCCACGCGGTGCAGAAGCTCGCGCTCAAGCACGGCAAGGAGTACTTCGTGCCCTCGCTGTCGGCGCGCACGATCGTGTACAAGGGGCTGCTGCTCGCCGGGCAGGTGGGCCAGTACTACAAAGACCTGCAGGATCCGCGCTTCGTCTCGGCGCTGGCGCTGGTGCACCAGCGCTTCTCCACCAACACCTTTCCCGAGTGGCCGCTCGCGCACCCCTACCGGCTGATCGCGCACAACGGCGAGATCAACACCGTCAAGGGCAACTACAACTGGCTGCGCGCGCGCGAGGGCGTGATGAAATCGCCCGTGCTCGAGGGCGACCTGCAAAAGCTCTACCCGCTCGTGTACCCGGGCCAGTCCGACACCGCCACCTTCGACAACTGCCTCGAGCTGCTGGTGATGTCCGGGTACCCGATCGCGCACGCGGTGATGATGATGATCCCCGAGGCGTGGGAGCAGCACACGCTGATGGATCCCAAGCGCCGCGCGTTCTACGAGTTCCACGCCTCGATGATGGAGCCCTGGGACGGCCCGGCGGCGATCGCGTTCACCGACGGCCGCCAGATCGGCGCAACGCTCGACCGCAACGGCCTGCGCCCGGCGCGCTACTGCGTGACCGACGACGACATGGTGATCATGGCCTCGGAGGCCGGGGTGCTGCCGATCGCCGAGAGCAAGATCGTGAAGAAGTGGCGGCTGCAGCCGGGCAAGATGTTCCTGATCGACCTCGACCAGGGCCGGATCATCGACGACGCCGAACTGAAGAACCTGCTCGCCAACAGCAAGCCGTACCGCGAGTGGATCGAGGCCATCCGCATCAAGCTCGACGAGATCGACGCGAGCAGCGCGGACGTGGAGCAGGCCGAGGCGGCGTTTCGCTCGACCGCGTCGCTGCTCGAACGCCTGCTGGCGATCGGCTACACGCAGGAAGACCTGAAGTTCCTGATGGCGCCGATGGCGATGGGCGGGGAGGAAGCCACCGGGTCGATGGGCAACGACTCGCCGCTGGCCGTGCTCTCGTCGAAGAACAAGCCGCTGTACAACTACTTCAAGCAGCTGTTCGCGCAGGTGACGAACCCGCCGATCGACCCCATCCGCGAGCAGCTGGTGATGTCGCTGGTGTCGTTCATCGGCCCCAAGCCGAACCTGCTCGACCTCAACAACACGAACCCGCCGATCCGCCTCGAGGTATCGCAGCCGATCCTCGACCTCGACGACATGGCGCAGATCCGCCACATCGAGCACTACACCGACAACAAGTTCAAGTCGTGGGAGCTCAACATCTGCTACCCGGCCGCCTGGGGCGCCGAGGGCATCGAGGCGCGGCTCGCGTCGCTCGCCGCCGAGGCCGAGGACGCGGTGCGTTCCGGCTACAACATCCTGATCGTGTCCGACCGCAAGGTCGACGCCGACAACGTGCCGATCCCGGCGCTGCTGGCCACGAGCGCCGTTCACCAGCACCTGGTGAACCGGGGGCTGAGAACGGCCACCGGCCTGGTGGTGGAGACCGGATCGGCGCGCGAGGTGCACCACTTCGCGCTGCTGGCGGGCTACGGCGCCGAAGCGATCCACCCCTACCTGGCGATGGAGACGCTGGTCGAGATGTACCGCGACATGCCGGGCGACATCGGGCCCGAGAAGGCGCTGAAGAACTACATCAAGGCGCTCGGCAAGGGGCTGAACAAGGTGATGTCCAAGATGGGCATCTCCACCTACATGAGCTACTGCGGCGCGCAGATCTTCGAGGCGATCGGCCTGTCGAAAGACCTGGTCGACAAGTACTTCTGGGGCACCGCGAGCAACGTCGAGGGCATCAGCGTGTTCCAGGTGGCCGAAGAGGCCGTGCGGCTGCACCGGCTGGCCTTCTCGAGCGACCCGGTGCTCGCGACGGCGCTCGACGCGGGCGGCGAGTACGCGTACCGCGTGCGCGGCGAAGAGCACATGTGGACGCCCGACACGATCGCGAAGCTGCAGCACGCCACCCGCCAGGGAAGCTACTCCACCTACCGGGAGTACGCGCGCCTGATCAACGACCAGGACGAGCGGCTGATGACGCTGCGCGGGCTGTTCCGCTTTCGCACCGAGCGCTGCACGCCGGTGCAGATCGACGAGGTGGAGCCGGCCAAGGAGATCGTGAAGCGCTTCGCCACCGGCGCGATGTCGCTCGGGTCGATCTCCACCGAGGCGCACGCGACGCTCGCTGTCGCGATGAACCGCATCGGCGGGAAGTCGAACACCGGCGAGGGCGGCGAGGACGAGCTGCGCTATCGCGACGAGATCCGCTCCGGGACGTCGAACATCCGCGACGGCGACACGCTCGCGAGCGTGCTGGGCGCCGAGCGGGTGGAGGCCGACATCCCGCTCGCGGCCGGAGACTCGCTGCGCTCGCGCATCAAGCAGGTGGCCTCGGGGCGCTTCGGCGTCACGGCCGAATACCTCTCGAGCGCGGACCAGATCCAGATCAAGATGGCGCAGGGCGCGAAGCCGGGAGAGGGCGGGCAGCTGCCCGGCCACAAGGTCTCCGAGTACATCGCCAAGCTGCGCTTCTCGGTGCCGGGCGTGGGGCTGATCTCGCCGCCGCCGCACCACGACATCTATTCGATCGAAGACCTCGCGCAGCTGATCCACGACCTCAAGAACGCGAACCCGCGCGCCTCGATCTCGGTGAAGCTGGTCTCGGAGGTGGGCGTGGGCACCGTCGCCGCCGGGGTGTCCAAGGCGAAGGCCGATCACGTCACGATCTCGGGGCACGACGGCGGCACCGGCGCATCGCCGTGGTCGTCGATCAAGCACGCCGGCACCCCCTGGGAGCTCGGGCTCGCCGAGACGCAGCAGACGCTCGTGCTCAACCGGCTGCGCGGACGCATCGCGGTGCAGGTCGACGGCCAGATGAAGACCGGGCGCGACGTGGTGATCGGCGCGATGCTGGGCGCCGACGAGTTCGGTTTCGCGACCGCGCCGCTGGTGGTGGGCGGGTGCATCATGATGCGCAAGTGCCACCTCAACACCTGCCCGGTGGGTGTCGCCACGCAGGATCCGGTGTTGCGCAAGCGCTTCTCCGGCAAGCCCGAGTACGTGGTCAACTACTTCTTCTACGTGGCCGAGGAAGTGCGCGAGATCATGGCGCAGCTGGGCATTCGCAAGTTCGACGAGCTCATCGGCGCGGCGCACCTGCTCGACACCCGCGCCGGGGTCGAGCACTGGAAGGCCAGGGGGCTGGACTTCTCGCGCATCTTCGCGATGCCCGAAGTGCCCGAGACGGTGGCGAGGCACAAGGCGGAGGAGCAGGACCACGGGCTGGACAACGCGCTCGACCACCGCCTGATCGACCTCGCCAGGCCTGCGCTCGAGCGCCAGGAAAAGGTCTCGTTCATCCTGCCGATCCGCAACGTCAACCGCACCGTGGGCACGATGCTCTCGGGGCGGGTGGCGCTGCGCCACGGACACGAGGGCCTGCCCGAGGGCACGATCCACGTGCAGTTCAACGGCACGGCGGGGCAGAGCTTCGGGGCGTTCCTCGCGCGCGGCATCACGCTCGACCTGGTGGGCGAGGCCAACGACTACGTGGGCAAGGGCCTGTCGGGCGGGCGGATCATCGTGCGGCCCACCAACGATTTCCGCGGCAAGGCCGACGAGAACATCATCGTGGGCAACACGGTGATGTACGGCGCGATCGAGGGCGAAGCCTTCCTCTCCGGCGTGGCCGGCGAGCGTTTCTGCGTGCGCAACTCGGGAGCCACCGCGGTGGTCGAGGGCACCGGCGATCACGGATGCGAGTACATGACCGGGGGCACCGTGGTCGTGCTCGGCGCAACCGGGCGCAACTTCGCGGCCGGCATGTCGGGCGGAATCGCTTACGTCTACGACCCCGACAAGCAGTTCGCGGCGCGCTGCAACCTGGCGATGGTCTCGCTCGAGCCGGTGCTCTCCACCGCCGAGCAGCTGGTGCAGACCGACCCCGCCACCTGGCACCACGGCGAGTGCGACGAGATCGTGGCCAAGACCCTGATCGAGCGCCACTTCAAGCACACCGGCAGCGAGAAGGCGAGGGCGATCCTCGACAACTGGGAGCGTTCGCGCTCGGCGTTCGTGAAGGTGTTCCCGCACGAGTACCGGCGCGCGCTCGCGGAGATGCACGCCGCGCGCGTGAAGGCGCAACAACGAGAGCGCGCCACGGCCTGAGCCGCGCGTCCGCCAATCGCCCGCCAATCAACGGCAAGACTGGAACGACAAGACGATGGGAAAAGTCACCGGATTTCTAGAGTACGAGCGGCTCGCCGAGCCTTCGCAGGCGATCGAGGAGCGCGTCACGCACTACCGCGAGTTCGTGCTGCGCCTGTCGGACCAGGAAGCGGGGCAGCAGGGGGCGCGGTGCATGGACTGCGGCATCCCGTTCTGCCAGAGCGGCTGCCCGGTGACCAACATCATCCCGGACTGGAACGACCTGGTCTACGGCGGCGACTGGAAGCTGGCGCTCGACACGCTGCACTCGACCCACAACTTCCCCGAGTTCACCGGCCGCATCTGCCCGGCGCCGTGCGAGGCGGCGTGCACGCTCAACATCAACAACGACCCGGTGGGGATCAAGTCGATCGAGCACGCGATCATCGACAAGGGCTGGGAGATGGGCTGGGTCGTGCCGATGCCGGCCAGGCAAAAGAGCGGCAAGCGGGTTGCCGTGGTCGGGTCGGGCCCGGCGGGGCTCGCTTGCGCGCAGCAGCTCGCGCGTGCCGGGCACGAGGTCACCGTGTTCGAGAAGAACGACCGCGTGGGAGGGCTCCTGCGCTACGGCATCCCGGACTTCAAGATGGAGAAGTCGCTGATCGACCGTCGCGTCGACCAGATGCTGGCCGAGGGCGTGTCGTTTCGCACCGGCGTGCTGGTGGGCGAGGGATGGGAGGACGCCCGGATCAACAACTGGTCGAAGGAGACGGTGGCGCCGGGCAAGCTGGTGGCCGAGTTCGACGCGGTCGTGCTCAGCGCGGGCGCCGAGCAGCCGCGCGACCTTCCCGTGCCCGGTCGCGAACTGGCCGGCGTGCACTTCGCGATGGAATTCCTGCCGCAGCAGAACAAGGTCGTGGCCGGGGACCGCGTGCCGGGCCAGATCCTCGCCACCGGCAAGCGCGTGGTCGTGATCGGCGGCGGCGACACCGGGTCGGACTGCGTGGGCACGAGCAACCGCCACGGCGCGGCCTCGGTGCTGCAGTTCGAGCTGATGCCGCAGCCGCCCGAGAAGGAGAACAAGGCGCTCGTCTGGCCCTACTGGCCGCTGAAGCTGCGCACCTCGTCCTCGCACGAAGAGGGCTGCGAGCGCGACTGGTCGGTCACGACCAAGGCCTTCCTCGGCGACGCGAAAGGCAACGTGCGCGCGCTGCTGTGCGCGCGGGTGCAGTGGGCGCGCGACGAGGCCACCGGGCAGACGCGGATGAGCGAGGTGCCGGGTTCCGAGTGGGAGGTGCCCGCCGACCTGGTGCTGCTCGCGATGGGCTTCGTCTCGCCGGTGCGCGACATGGTGGCGTCGTTCGGCATCGAGGCCGACGCGCGCGGCAACGCGCGCGCCGGCACCGAAGGCGCCGGCGCCTACGCCACCAGCGCCGACAAGGTGTTCGCGGCGGGCGACGTGCGTCGCGGCCAGTCGCTGGTGGTCTGGGCGATCCGCGAGGGGCGCCAGTGCGCGCGCGAGGTCGACCAGTTCCTGATGGGCGAGAGCACGCTGCCGCGCTGACGGGGGCCGAAGGGCCCGCGCGCTCACTCCAGGGGCCGCACCTTCAATTCGCGCATCAGCTCGCGCGCGTGGGCTATCGGCACGCCCAGGTTCGAGCCGCCGAACTCCGGCAGGACCGCGCGATTGACGGCGATCACCTCGCCCGAGAGCGCGAGCACGGGCCCGCCGCTTCCGCCCGAGGTCGTGGCCGCGTCGTAGACGACGGCTTGCGCGGTGACCTGGGCGACGATTCCCCGGCTCGCGAGCGGCGAGATCAGCCCTGCCCGCGCAAGTTCACGAGCCGCCGCCCAGATGTCCATGTTCGGGCGGGTGCCCAGTTCGGCGACGAAGCGGTCGCCAGCGCGCGCGAGCAGCGCGCGGATTCCGGTGGGGAACCCCATCACGATCGCCTCGTCGCCAGGCGCGGTCGGGTGCGTGGCGAGTGCGAGCGGCTTCACCTCGCGCGCGGCCTCGCCGCCGTCGAGGAGCGCGAGGTCCTGAGCCTTGCTCGCGCCGAGCGTCTTCACCGCGAAGGGCTCGGCGCGCCCCGGGAGGTAAGCCTGCATCCTTCGGATCACCGGCGCGAGGCCGAGCTGCTCGATTCCCGGCACCGCCTCCTCTCCCTCCCACGGAAGCGCGACGTGCCGGTTCGTGAGCATGATCCCGTCGGGGTGGACGACGAACGCCGTGCCGGTGAAGCTGATCTCCACCGCAGGGCCGTCACCGGAGATCGAGATCATCGGACGCCCGTCGGGCAGGCGCAGCGGCGCGCCGTCGGCGCCGACCGCCAGGCGCAGCGCGCGCCGGGTCGACGGTTCCTCGAAACCGAAACTTCCCTGCACGAACGCGATCGACGGCGCCGCAGCCGCGATCGTTCGGGCCGCCGCCGCCGATTTCGCCTCGAGGGCCTGCACGCGTTCGCTGGTCTGGCTGAGCTCGCGCTGCAGCTCGGTGCGCAGTTCGGTGTGCACCTGCGCGAGCTCCGAACGCGACAGCGACTGGCTCTCGACCCGGCGAAGCAAGTCGGCAAGGCCGATCACGTGATCCTGCTCGATCGCGAGCCGCCTCTCGAGGTATCGGGTCTGCATCGTCTGCATCGCGAGCAGCGCGGCGAGCGCGACGAGCGCCACCAGCACGGATCCGCGAAACCAGAGCGAGGTCTGGGTCGAGAGGCCGCGCGCGAGGTCGGCGAGCAGCGCCGGGAGCTTGAGAAGCGGGCCGCGCGCGTCGTTCGAGGCGCAATCGACGCAGTCGGCGAACACCTCGGCGGGCGATTTGTACATCCGCGCAGCGTCGCGGTAGACGCGAAACCTGATCAGCGGGCCGCGCTCGATCTCGATCAGATCCCCGGGCGTGAGCGCGCGGGCGCGCTCGAGCAGCTTGCCGTTGACCCGCACCGCGGGGTCTTCGCCGGCGGCGATCTCGTAGACGGCCCCCGCGAGGCGGAGGGTTGCGGCGAAGGCGCCGGGGCCGGCGCCCCACGCGTCCGGCTCGTGCGCGTCGCCGCGAACGGGGTCGAGCCGCACCGTGCCGCCCGTGAGCTTTCGCGTGCGCCCGCGCAGCGGACCAGAAAGGTAGACGAGCGCGGCCGCCGGTGCGGGAGAGTCTGCGCTCCCGTTCCGGGTGTCGGGCGCTGCGGCCGGTCTCACGCGCTGTCAGACGATCGGGGTCATCACCCACTCGCGAAACGCCGGCCGGGCGCACAGGCGCTCGTACCAGGCCTGCAGCCGCGGCATCGCCGGGCGCTGGTAGCCGATCGACGCGTAGTCGAGGTTGAGCCAGCGATAGGTGTTGATGCCCACGCCCATGTCGGCGAGCGTGAGCTGCGCGCCGCACAGGTAGTCGCGCCCGGCGAGCTGGCCGTCCACGATCGCGAGCGCGGCCGCGGTCTTGTCGGCGCTCGCCTGGATCGCCGCCACGTTGCGGTCTTTCGCGGCGGTGCGGACCAGGCCGTAGAACGCGGGGAAGATCGCGGGCGCGAGCACGGTGCTGCCCCAGTCCTGCCAGCGCTCGACGTCGGCGCGCTCGCGAAGGCCGGCGGGATAGAGCGCGGTGGCCCCGTGCTTGGCGGCGAGGTAGCGGATGATCGTGTTCGACTCCCACAGCACGAAGTCGTCGTCCTGGATCGTGGGCACCAGCCCGTTCGGGTTCATCGCCCGATATTGGGCCTCGTTCGTGCGCCCGAAGCTGCCGCCGGCGTCGATGCGCTCGAACGCGACGCCGATCTCGGCTGCGGTCCACAGCACCTTCTGCACGTTGGAAGACGACGCGCGCCCCCAGATCTTGAGCATGGCGGGATTCCTTTCGTCGAGTGGGTTCGGAACAGGTGCGACGCGTCGGGGCCGAGCGCGTTCAGGCCGCGCTCGCGCGGCAGCGGTACATGCCCCAGCCCTTGACGGTCATTGCCAGCTGGTTGTCCTGGTTCACGACTTCGTACAGAACGTGGATCACGCCCCGGTCGGGCTTGCTCTGCGAGCGCCTCGACTCGAGGATCGTGGCGCGCACGCGCAGCCGGTCGTCGGGGCGCACCGGGACGAGCCAGCGCACCTCGTCCAGCCCGGGCGAGCCCATGCTCGCGACGGGCGAGATGAAGTGCTCGGTGAGCATGCGCATCATCGCGCCGAGCGTGAGGAAGCCGCTCGCGATCAGCCCCCCGAAGGGCCCCCGCGCAGCGGCGCGCGCGTCGACGTGAAAAGACTGCGGGTCGTAGCGCGACCCGAACTCGACGATCTCCTCGGCCGTGATCAGGTAGTCGCCGAACTCGATCGAATCGCCGGCGCGGTAATCCTCGAAATAGCGCTCGTTGTGGGGTACCGGCACGAAACCTCCAGGGCTTGTCGCGTTGCGACGTTCCGCTAGTATGCCCAATCGCACGGGCGGATCGCCGGAGCCGGGCTTGAACGAGGTGAGGATCGACAAGTGGTTGTGGGCGGCGCGCCTGTTCAAGACGCGCAGCCTCGCCCAGGACGCGGTCGAGACCGGGCGCGTGCTGGTCGCGGGCGAGCGCGTGAAGCCGGCGCGCGCGCTGCGCGCGGGCGAGCAGCTGCGCGTGCGCACCGGCGGCGGCAGCGCGAGCGTGGAGCGCACGCTGCGCGTGCTGGCGCTGTCGGACAGGCGCGGGCCGGCGCCGGTTGCGCAGCGCCTGTACGAGGAAACCGAGGAGTCGGTGCGCGCGCGCGTGGCCGAGGTGGCGCGCCGCGCGCTGTACGATGAGCCCGCCGTTGCGATCGAGCGCGGGCGCCCGACCAAGCGCGACCGGCGGCTGATCGAGCGCCTGCGCGGCCGCGGCGGCGAGGATTGACGGGGCGCGGGCGCGACCCCGCGAACGCCCGGACGCGGGTCGGGGCGATCGCTTGCGGCACACTGGGCAGGGAGAGGGCATGGCAAGAGCGAAGAAGGGCTCGGCGCGGCGCGACGAGCAGGGCGGCGCGGCGAAGGCGTTGCTGGTCACGGGCGGCAGCCGCGGCATCGGCGCGGCCTGCGCGCTGCGCGCGGCAGCGCGCGGCTACGCGGTCGCGATCAGCTACCGCGACAACCGCGCGGCGGCCGACGCGGTGACGCGGTCGATCGAGCGCGCCGGCGGGCGCGCGATCGCGATCCGCGCCGACGTCTCGATCGAGGAGGACGTCGTCGCGATGTTCCGCGCGGTCGACGCCGAGTTCGGTCGGCTGCATGCGCTCGTGAACAACGCCGGCGTGGTCGCGCCGGCGCAGCGCGTGGCCGACTACGACGTCGCGCGGATGCGCCGCGTGTTCGACACGAACGTGCTGGGCAGCTTCCTGTGCGCGCGCGAGGCGGTGCGGCGCATGTCCACGCGCCTGGGCGGCGCCGGCGGGGCCGTGGTGAACATCTCGTCGGTGGCCGCGAGGCTCGGCGCGCCGAACGAGTACGTGGACTACGCGGCGTCGAAGGGCGCGATCGACTCGATGACGATCGGCCTTGCAAAGGAAGTGGCCACCGAGGGCGTGCGCGTGAACGCGGTGCGCCCCGGGCTGATCCTCACCGAGATCCACGCCAGCGGCGGCGAGCCCGGCCGGGTCGAGCGGCTGCGGCACCTGGTGCCGATGCAGCGCGGGGGCACGGCCGAGGAGATCGCCGCGGCGGTGCTGTGGCTGATCTCGGACGAGGCGTCGTACGTGACCGGGGCGCTGCTCGACGTGGGCGGCGGACGTTAGTCGCGCTGCTCGCCGTGCGCGAGCAGGTAGGTGAGCCCGCTCGACGCGGTGAACAGCGCCCAGAACACGAGGAAGCCCACCGTGTAGGCGGCCTCGCGGCTGTCGCCGAACAGGCGCACCAGCGCGTGCATCTCGGTCGGGTCCACGAGCGAGAACAGCACGCCGACCGCGACCGCCGCCATCAGGAACGCCGGCCACATCACCTGCATCAGGAAGCGGCTCGCGCGCCCTGCGCGGCGCGGTGCCTGGGAAGTGGGTTCGTCCACGCTCAAACCTCCGTCGTCAGTGCCTCGCGGCAGTCAGCTCCACCGGGCGATCGAAGCCGCTGGCCGCACCGGTGAGCCGCCACTGGCCCCGCGTGTCCTCGATCAGCAGCCTCCAGCGGCCCGCGCCGGGGAGCCGGGTTTCGGCCGGCGCGAGGTACTGCTCGCCCACCCGGCGAAAGACGATGCTCTGGTCGCGCTCGGCCAGCGTGGCGTGCACCAACCGGAGCACGACCTCGTCGGGGGCGGCGAAGCCGGGTTTCGCGTCCAGGCGCAACCCGACCCCGCCGTCGGGGCTCGTCCAGACCCGGGCGCCGAGCCCGATCTCGGCTGCGGCGCGGTCGCGCGCGAGCTGGCGGTTGATCGCCTTGCCCTCGCGGTAGTAGTCGTCCACGACCAGCGCGTTGTTCGTGCTGTAGGCGAGCCAGAACGTGAACGCTCCGCCCACCAGCGCGAGCGCCGGCATCGCCATCAGCAGCCACGGCCAGAGTTGCCGGTACCAGGGAGGCTGGCTCATTGCGGCACGAAGAAGGTGGATTTCTCTCGCACCGAGACCGACGCGTCGTCGGTCGCGGTGACGCTGAACTCGATCGGGTTCATTCCCGGGCGCGCAGCGCGCTCGGGCGGGACCCGCACGCGCACCGCAACGGCCTGCGTGTTCGCCGCCGGCACGCTCACCTCGGTGGCCGAGGCGATGTAGATCGAGTCGATGCCGCCCACGCCCAGGCGCAGCGTGCGCGGAATCTCCGCCGAGTTGATCAGCACCAGCCGGTAGACGTTCTCCACCTGGCCGTTCTCCACCTCGCGCCCGAGCGCGCCCCGGTCGCGGATCACGTCCACCTTGAGCGGGATGCGCAACGCCAGGTGCGCCAACAGCGCGATCGCCAGCGCGGCGAGGACCGACGAGTACACGAGCACCCGCGGGCGGCGCACGCGGCGCAGCAGCTGCTTGCGAGGCCACCGGTTGGCCAGGCCGTTCTCGGTGTCGTAGCGGATCAACCCCCTGGGGTAGCCCACGCGGTCCATCACCCGGTTGCAGGCGTCCACGCAGGCGGCGCAGCCGATGCACTGGTACTGGAGCCCCTCGCGGATGTCGATGCCGGTGGGGCAGACCTCCACGCACAGGCCGCAGTTCACGCAATCTCCCAGGCCCAGCGCCTTCGGGTCGGTTTTCCTCGGGCGCGAACCCCTGGGCTCGCCGCGCGCCTCGTCGTAGGTGATGATCAGCGTGTCGCGGTCGAACATCGCGCTCTGGAAGCGCGCGTACGGGCACATGTAGATGCACACCTGCTCGCGCATGAAGCCGGCGTTGCCCCAGGTGGCGAAGCCGTAGAACAGGATCCAGAACGTCTCCCACGGGCCGAGCCCGAGCGAGGCGAACTTGGCGAGCAGCTCGCGGATCGGCGTGAAGTACCCCACGAAGCTCAGGCCGGTCCACAGCGCGACGGCGAACCACAGCGCGTGCTTGGTGGCCTTGAGGCGCAGCTTGCGCGCCGACAGGCCCTCGCGGTCGAGCCGGATCCGCGCCGGGCGATCGCCCTCGACCCTGCGCTCGATCCACATGAAGATCTCGGTGTAGACCGTCTGCGGGCAGGCGTAGCCGCACCACAGCCGCCCGGCGATCGCGGTGAACAGAAAGAGCGACAGCGCCGAGATCACCAGCAGCGCGGTGAGGTAGATGAAGTCCTGCGGGTAGAGCACCACGCCGAACAGGTAGAAGCGCCGGTTGATCAGGTCGAACAGGATCGCCGGGCGCTCGTTCCAGGAAAGCCACGGCAGGCCGTAGAAGGCGAGTTGCGTGAGCCACACCGTGGCCCAGCGCCAGCGCGCGAACACGCCGGTGACGGCGCGCGGGTAGATCTTGCGCCGGATCTCGTAGAGATCGGCCGAACCGCCGCCCTCGGCAGCGGCCTTGCCGGCCGGGGTCACTGCGGCCTGGCGCCCTTGCCGTCGCCGTTCGAGAGGCCCCAGACGTAGGCGGCGAGCACGCGCACCTTGCCTTCGCCCAGGAAGGCCTTGAACGCCGGCATCTGGTTGTGGCGGCCTTTCTCGATGGCCTCGGTCACGCTCGCGCGCGAACTGCCGTGCACCCAGATCGAGTCGGTGAGATTGGGCGCTCCGAGCGCCGGGTTGCCCTTGCCGTCGGGGCCGTGGCACGCGGTGCAGCTTGCGAACTTGGCGCGCCCGAGTTCGGCCTTGAGCGCGTCGTGCGCGCTGCCCGAGAGCGACATCACGTAGTGCGAGACGTTTTCCACCTCGGCGGGGCCGCCGAGCATCGTGCCCATCGGGGGCATCATGCCCGTGCGGCCGTTGAGCAGCGTTTCCTCGATCCGCTCGGGCTCGCCGCCCCACTGCCATTCGTTGTCGGCGAGGTTGGGGAATCCCTTGCTGCCGCGCGCGTCGGAGCCGTGGCACTGCGCGCAGTAGGTGAGGAACAGCCGCTCGCCCATCGCGCGCGCCTCGGCGTCGGCGGCCACGGCCTTGATGTCCTGCTTGAGGTACTTCTCGAACAGCGGGCCGACCCTCTCGTTCGCCTTGGCCACCTCGCGCTCGTACTGGCCGGTCTGGCTCCAGCCGAAGGTGCCCTGCATCGCGCCGAGCCCCGGGTACAGGACGAGGTACACGGCGGCGAACGCGATCGTGATGTAGAACAGGTACACCCACCAGCGCGGGAGCGGGTGGTTGTACTCCTCGAGGGTCTCGTCCCACTTGTGCCCGGTGGTGCCCACCTGCCCGCCGGGCTCGTTCTTTCTGGACAGCGAGAGCGTGAGCCACAGGCACGCGGCGAGCGAGAGCGCCGTCGCCACGATGATGTAAAGGCTCCAGCCGGAGCTCGTGAAGTCAGCCATTTGTTCTGTCTCCCGTGGAGCGGGGTCCGGTCTCGTCGTCGGCGAAGGGCAGGTTGGCGGCCTCGTCGAACCGGTCCTTGCGCCTGGCGCCGTAGGCCCAGACCACGATGCCGACGAAGGCCAGCAGGCTCAGCAGCGTGATCGCGCTACGCAGGTCGTTCACGTCCATCGTCAGCGCACTCCGGAGAGTGCCGTTCCCAGCACCTGCAGGTACGCGATCAGCGCGTCCATCTCGCTCTTGCCCTTGAGCGCTTCGGGCGCCTGCTCGATCTCGGCGTCGGTGTAGGGGTGGCCGAGCACGCGGAGCGCCTTCATCTTCGCGGCGATCGAGGAGGCGTCGGCCGGGGCGCTCGCGAGGAACGGGTAGCCGGGCATGTTCGACTCCGGCACGAGGTCGCGCGGGTTCATCAGGTGCAGGCGGTGCCACTCGTCGTTGTAGCGCCCGCCCACGCGCGCCAGGTCGGGGCCGGTGCGCTTGCTGCCCCACTGGAACGGGCGGTCGTAGACGAACTCGCCCGCCACCGAGTAGTGGCCGTAGCGCTCGGTCTCGGCGCGAAACGGGCGGATCATCTGCGAGTGGCAGTTGTAGCAGCCCTCGCGGATGTAGACGTCGCGGCCGGTGAGTTGCAGCGCGCCGTAGGGCTTGAGCCCGGCCACCGGTTCGGTGGTGGACTTCTGGAAGTACAGCGGAACGATCTCGACCAGGCCGCCCACGCTCACGACCAGGATGATCAGGACGATCATCAGTCCGATGTTCTTTTCGATTCTCTCGTGCATGCTCATGTCCGTTCTCCCGGGGCGATCAGGCGTGCGCCGGCACGGCCGGAATCTTTCCGTCCTCGGCCTTGCCGCTCGCGATCGTCATCAGGCAGTTGTAGAGCATCAGCACGATGCCGCCGAGGTAGAGCAGCCCGCCCAGCAACCGGATCACGTAGTAGGGATAGGTCGCCTTGAGCGACTCGACGAAGGCGTAGGTGAGCGTGCCGTCGGGGTTGGTCGCGCGCCACATCAGCCCCTGCATCACGCCGGCGATCCACATCGCGGCGATGTACAGAACGATGCCGATGGTGGCGATCCAGAAGTGCAGCTCGATCAGCCGCTTGCTGTGCATCTCGGTGCGGCCCCACACCCGCGGCAGCAGGTAGTAGATCGACCCCATCGAGATCAGCCCCACCCAGCCGAGCGCGCCCGAGTGCACGTGGCCCACCGTCCAGTCGGTGTAGTGCGACAGCGCGTTCACGGTCTTGATCGACATCATCGGGCCTTCGAAGGTCGACATGCCGTAGAACGAGAGCGAGACGATCAGGAACTTCAGGATCGGGTCGTCGCGCAGTTTGTGCCACGCGCCCGAGAGCGTCATGATGCCGTTGATCATCCCGCCCCACGACGGCGCGAGCAGCACCAGCGAGAACACCATGCCCAGGCTCTGCGCCCAGTCGGGCAGGGACGTGTAATGCAGGTGATGGGGTCCGGCCCACATGTACACGGCGATCAACGACCAGAAGTGCACGACCGACAGGCGGTACGAATAGATCGGCCGGCCCGCCTGTTTTGGCACGAAGTAGTACATCA
>DATCZK010000129.1:0-19376 GCA_036525975.1 Burkholderiaceae bacterium
TCGCGCTGGTGTTCGCGATCGCGGCCGTGGGGGTGTTGATCGCGGCGCGGGAAACGGGCGACGTCGACGCCACGCGACTGCACCTCGCACACCGCACGCTCGCGTTCGTGCTCGCCGCGCTGATCGCCGGCGTGCTGATCGCGTCGGCGAGGCGGGCCCCCGCGCTCGCGGCCGCGCTCGGCGCGGCGCTCGTGCTGCAGATCGTTCTGGGCCTGACCAACGCCTTTTCGCAGACGCCGCTCGTCGCAGCCACCGTGCACAATGCGGTGGCCGCAACCATCGTGGTGCTGCTCGCGGCCATCCTGCGCCGCGCCGCACCGTTGTTTCCCAAGCGCCAACCCTGAGTCGCCCCGGGCGATGCATTCGATGACCACGCTCCTCAAGATCGACCCGCCCGCGCGCCGGGAACCCGACGCCGGCACGCGCTTCGCGCTCTGGGCGCTCGGTTTCCGGCCCTTCTATCTCCTCGCGGCCGCGTTCGCCGCTCTTGCGGTGCCGCTGTGGGTGGTCCAGTACGCGGGCTTCGGGCATCGGGCCGGGTGGCCGGCGATGCTGTGGCACGCGCACGAGATGGTGTTCGGCTTCGCGGTGGCCGTGGTCACCGGCTTCCTGTTCACCGCAGGCAGGAACTGGACGGGGCTGGCAACGCCCACCGGAGGGCGGCTGGCCTTCCTCTGCGTGTTGTGGCTCGGGGCCAGGGCCGCGTATCTGGCCGGCGCGAACGAGGCCGCGCTCGCGATCGAGCTCGCGTTCCTCGCGCTCGTGGCGGTGGCGCTGCTCTCGGTGCTGGTGCGCGCGCGCAGCACGCGCAACTACTTCGTCGCGGGGCTCTTCGTCGTGCTCGCGGTCGTCGACGTGGCGTTCCACGCCGCCGCCCGCGGCGTCGGCGGCGCGTTCGACATCGCCGCGGCGTCGCGCATGGGGCTGTACCTGATCGCGCTGCTCACGGTGGTGATCGGGGGGCGGGTGATACCGATGTTCACCGCCAATGCGCTGCGCGGGGTGCGCCAGTACAGGTCGGTATGGCTCGACCGCGTCGCGCTCGCCGCGGTCGCGGTCGCGTTCGCGCTCGACCTCGCGGGAGTCTCCGGGGGGGCGCTGATGGCGAGCGCCGCAACGGCCGCGATCGCGCAGGCGGTGCGGCTCGCGGGCTGGGGGCCGTTCGCCACGTGGCGCAATCCGCTGCTGTGGATCCTGCACGCATCGTATGCCTGGCTGGTCGTGGGGCTGGCGCTGCTCGCGACGGCAGCGGCGGGCTGGACGCCACCGTCGCTCGCCACGCACGCGCTCGGCGTCGGGCTGATCGGAGGGCTGATCGCGGGCATGATCACGCGCACGGCGCTCGGCCACACGGGGCGCATGCTGGTCGCCGGGCGCGCCGAGACCGCGATGTTCGCGCTCGTGCAGCTCGCGGCCGTGGTCAGGGTGCTCGGCGCCGGGCTCTTCCCCTCGCAGTCGATGTCGGTGATGACGGTGTCCGCGGCGATGTGGAGCTGCGCGTTCGCCTTGTACCTGGTCGTCTACTGGCCGCGGCTTTCGCGGTCGCGCGTCGACGGTCGCGACGGATGAGACCGCGCGGGTGGGCCGCTGCCGCGGCGATCGTTGCGCTGGCCGTGCTCGGATGGCTCATCTGGAGCCTGTTCGCGATCCCGCCGCGGCTGCCCGCGCTGGGCGACGCGACGCCCGAGCAGCTGGCCGAGGGCGCAAAGACCTATGCGACGCACTGCGCCGCGTGCCACGGCGCGAATCTCGAGGGCCAGGCCGATTGGCGCAGCCGTAACGCCTCGGGCCGATTGCCCGCGCCGCCGCACGACGCGTCGGGCCACACCTGGCATCACCCCGACGACGTGCTGTTCGCGATCACCAAGCACGGGCTCAAGCCGCCGGTCGCCCCCGAGGGCTACAGCAGCGACATGCCCGCCTACGCGGGCGTGCTCGGCGATGCCCAGATCTGGACCGTGCTGGCATTCATCGCCAGCCATTGGCCCGAGCGCGAGCGCCAGCACCAGGCGCGCGTGAACGAGCGGCATCGCGCCGCGCGCTGAACGCCGCGGCGGGCGGCGCCTCGATACCGCAGTCTCGGGTGCGGGTACTTTTGCGCAAATAGATTGTGTGGAATATAGTTCGCGGAACAGCCCTTCGTGGATCCGAGGGAGATGGAAGATCTTGGTCGAGACCCGGCCGGAGGAAGTGCACTCGTGAGCACGGTTCCAACACGCAAGACGGCGCGCCCCGAGGCCGGCGCGCGAACCGGCGCCGGGCCCGGCGCGTCGGTGCACGAGGGCAAGGCGCTGGCCGCCCTGCAGAAGCTGCGCGAGATCATCAAGACGGCGCAGGAGCAGTTCCAGAGCACCAGCCAGCGCGACAGCATCAGCGGCTCGCAGGCCTGGGCGCTGTCCGAGATCGCCCGCCACCCGGGGGTGATCGTGTCCGAACTGGGCAAGATCATGGCCATCCACCCCTCGACCACCAGCAACATGCTCGACAAGATGCAAAAGCGCGGGCTGATCCGGAGGGAGCGCATCGACAGCGACCAGCGCGTCGTTCGCCTGTTCGTGACCGAACGCGGCGAGTCGATGCTGGGCGATCTTC
This sequence comes from Burkholderiaceae bacterium, assembly GCA_036525975.1. Taxonomy (GTDB): domain Bacteria; phylum Pseudomonadota; class Gammaproteobacteria; order Burkholderiales; family Burkholderiaceae_E; genus Quisquiliibacterium. The sequence continues at coordinate 2,593 of DATCZK010000129.1, forward strand.
CCGGCCCCGGGCGCGGCCTGTTGCCCGACGCGCTCGCGAGCCTGGGCAGCGACGAACTCGACCACGTCGACAAAGCGCTGGCCCTCATCCTGGGAAAGCTGGAGCGTCGCACTGCCTCCGCGCCGCCGGTCACGATGATCGGAAGGCCTTCCAAGGGCGGTGCGCGCGCGAGGCGCGGCCGCCAAACGACCGCCTAGCGAAGGCCTGCGGCGTTCGCCCCCGCGGCACAGCGCGGCGGCAACGGGCCGCGGCGCCTAGACCGGTTGCGCTCGCAACCGGTCTTCGCGGATCGGCAGGTTCGCCACCGCGGCGAGCGCCGCCAGCACGGCGTCGGCGATCCACATCCATTGGAGCTGGCCCGTGTGCTCGAGCGCGATGCCACCCAGCCACGCGCCGAAGAAGCCGCCCACCTGGTGCGAGACCAGCGTGAGCCCGAACAGCGTCGCGAGATAGCGCACGCCGAACAGCTTGCCGACGATCCCGGCCGTGGGGGGCACGGTGGCGAGCCAGGTGAGGCCCAGCCCTATCGCGAACACGTAGAAGGTGATCGCCGTCTTGGGCGCTGCCATGTACGCGAGCACGATCAGCGCGCGCGACATGTACATCCAGAACAGCAGGTATTTCATCCGGTAACGCGAGCCGAGCCAGCCGGCGCCGAGGCTGCCGGCCACGTTGGCCAGCCCGATGATCGCGATCGACACGCCGGCCACGCCGCTCGACAGATTGCACAGCGCCACCTCGCTGGGCAGGTGCGTGATCAGAAAGGCGATGTGAAAGCCGCAGGTGAAGAAGCCGGCGTGCAGAAGGAGGTAGCTGCGATCGCCGAGCGCCTGGCGCAGTTGCGCACGCAGGCTCAGGCTGGCGCCGGCACGCGCGTGCGCTGCGGGCGCAGGCGCGCCCGGCGCGTCGCCCGCGGCTTCGGTGCCCGGCTGCGCACCGGCGTTGCCGCGGCTGCCGCGTGTGCGCTGCCGCAACCTCAGCGCGAGCGGAATCGTGAGCAGCGACACGATCGCGAGCGTGTACATCGCGTTCACCCAGCCTGCCAGCGCGATCAGCCGTTCGGTGATCGGGGCGAACACGAACTGGCCCAGCGAACCGCCGGCGTTGATGAATCCGGCCGCGAACGAGCGTTGCTCGGGCGGCATCCGTTGCGCGGTCGCGCCCACCAGGACCGCGAAACTGCCGGCGCCCGCGCCGGCGGCAACGAGAAGGCCCATCGAGACCACCAGCCCCCACTGCGAGTCGATCAGGGGCGTGACCCCCATGCCGACCGAGAGCAGCAGCCCGCCGCCCACCAGCACCGGCGTGGGCCCGAAGCGATCGGCCAGCGCGCCGAACACGGGTTGCGACAAGCCCCAGACGAGCTGGCCCACCGCGAGCGCGAAGCTGATGCCGACGATGCCGATGCCGGTGGCGGTGTTCAGCGGCGAGACGAACAGGCCGCTCACCTGGCGCGGCCCCATCGTCATCATCAGGATCGCCGCGGCCGGCACCAGCAGGCCCCACAGCGCAGCGCGTGTCCCGTCTTTGGCGGTCGTGGCCGCATCGTTCATCGGCGAAATCCTCGGGACGGTTCGAAGGGCTCGCGCGTCGGTTCAGGTGCCTCGACCCGGCGAACCGCGCACGGCGCAGCGCGCGTGACGGCGCGTGTGCAATTATTGTAGACGGAAAGGGTTGAGGGGATCGGGGCATGAGCGAGGATCGACTGCGTCGGTGGCTCGAGGAAGAACACGAATTGCTCGAGCGCAGGCGCGAAGCCGAGGCGCGGGCGGCAACGGGCGCGAGAGCGGCTCGCGATCCGGCATCGTTCGCCTCCCGGCCCGGGATCGACCTGCTCCAGGCGATGCTGGCAGGCGAACTCGCGCAGGCGCCGATGGCACAGACGCTCGAGTACCTGCTGATCGAGGTGCAGCCCGGGCGCGCGGTGTTCCAGGGCCGGCCGAGGGCGCACCACTACAACCCGCTGGGCAGCGTGCACGGGGGTTGGTTCGCCACGCTGCTCGATTCGGCGGTGGGGTGCGCGGTGCACACGACGATGCCGCCGGGCAAGGGCTATACCACCCTCGAGCTGAAGGTGAACATGGTGCGCGCGCTCACCGAGAAAGTGTCGCGCGTTCGCGCCGAGGGGCGCACCGTGCACGTTGGCTCGCAGATCGCCACCGCCGAGGGCCGGCTGATCGGGCCCGACGGGAAGCTCTACGCGCACGCCACCACCACGTGCCTCGTGTTCGACCTGCCCTCGGGCACGGTGCGGGTGCCGGCGGGGGGCCGTCAGGCCGACGGCTGAGGGCGACCCGCGGCCGCCGCGAGCGGCCGGCGCCGCGATACCCATTCAGGGTAGCTCGATCGTGCTGTGCGACCGGTGGCGCTTTGGTACGATTCGGCGTCACCCACGGCCCACCATCCCAACGGCGCTTCCTTGCTCGACAGGATCGACTCCAGGCTCGCGAGGTTCTTGCCGTTCCTCGCGTGGCTACAGCCGAACAACCGCGTTCACTGGCGGGCAGACCTGATCGCCGGCGTCACGGTCGCGCTGGTTCTCGTTCCGCAGTCGATGGCGTACGCGCAGCTCGCGGGCCTGCCGCCGGCCTACGGCCTGTACACCGCGTTCCTGCCCGTGATGGTGGCCGCAATGTGGGGGTCGTGCGCGCAAGTGGCCACCGGGCCGGTGGCGGTCGTTTCGCTGCTCACCGCAACCGCCGTCTCGAGCATCGCGATCCCGGGCTCGGCCCAATACGTGGCCTACGCGATCGCGCTCGCCCTGCTGGTGGGCCTGGTGCAGCTCTCGCTGGGCCTGTTCCGTCTCGGCGCGCTCGTGAACCTGCTCTCGCACCCGGTGGTGGGCGGGTTCACGGCGGCGGCGGCGATCATCATCGGGCTCTCGCAGCTCAACAAGATCCTCGGGGTGCCGCTCGCGCGCAGCGGGTTCTTCTTCGGCGACGTCTGGGAAATGCTCCAGGAGGTGAACGAGGCGCACCTGCCCACGATGCTGTTCGGGGTGACGGCGCTGGCCTTGCTGGTGCTGATGCGATACAAGACGCCGCGCCTGCCGGGCGTGCTGATCGTCACGGTTGCCGGAATCGTCGTGAGCCTCGCGGTGGATTTCTCCGCTTCGCGCACCGTTGCGCACCCGCAGATCAAGGATCCGGCGGTGCGCGAGGCGATCGGCGAACTGCTGCGCGAGCGCGCAACGCTGGCGGAGTTGCGGGGGCGGCGAGCCGAGAAGAAGGCGCAGCGCGCGCAGTGGGTGAAGTCCGCAGTGGAGTTTCGCGAGGAGCTGGCCACCCTCGACTACGAGACCGACCTGCTCGACCTTCGCATCGAGTCGCTCAGCCAGCAGGTCGACAATCGCGTGCGACTGATCACGAGGGTGGCATTCGCGGATCGCACGAGCGCCGACGGCGGGTTCGTACCCAAGGTGGCTGACCAGAAGACCGAGCGCGTCTGGCGCGTGAGCTCGGTCGGCGAAGACTCGGTCGTGCTGCACTCCGGCGGCGAGGTCGTCGGCGAGGTTCCGGGCGGGTTGCCCGCGCTCGAGCTTCCCCAGCTCAGCCTCGGTGCGGTCGGGACGCTGCTCGCCTCGGCGCTCGTGATCTCGCTGGTGGGCTTCATGGAGACCATTTCGGTTGCCAAGGCGGTCACCACGCGCACCCGGGCGCGGCTCGACCCGAACCAGGAGCTGGTGGGCCAGGGCCTCGCGAACATCGTGGGCGGCTTCACGCAGTCGTACCCCGCGAGCGGGTCGTTCTCGCGCACGGCGCTGAACTACGCGGGCGGCGCGAAGACCGGCCTGTCGTCGGTGATCGCGGGCCTGGTCGTGATGGTCGTGCTGCTGTTCCTCACGCCGCTGCTGCGCAGCCTGCCCCAGGCGGTTCTCGCCGCGGTGATCATGCTCGCCGTTTCCTCGCTGATCGACTTCAAGTCGCTCAAGCACGCCTGGCTCGCGAACCGCCACGACGGGGTCGCCGGGGCGAGCGCGTTCGTCGGCACCTTGCTGTTCGCGCCCAACCTCGACCTCGGAATCCTGCTCGGGGTGGGGCTGTCGGTCATCTCTTTCATGTACCGCACGATGCGCCCGCGCGTGAACATCCTCGGGCGTCACGCGGGCGGCGCGCTGCGCGACGCCGCCGAGCACGACCTCGAGCTGTCCTCGTACGTGGTGGCGCTGCGCTTCGACGGGCAGCTGTACTTCGGCAACGTCTCGTACTTCGAGGACACGGTGCTCGGAATTCCGGCGCGCTTTCCCAAGGTGCAGAAGATCCTGGTCGTGGGCACCGGCATCACGCAGCTCGACGCGTCGGGCGACGAGGTCGTGCGGCACCTGTCGGAGCGGCTGCGGCTGGGCGGGGTCGATCTCGCGTTCAGCGGGCTCGAGCCGCGCATCCTCGAGGTGCTGCGCGCCACCGGCACCTACGAAGTGGTGGGCGCGGAGAATTTCTTCATCGACTCGAATCGCGGCCTCGACGAGCTCGCCAAGCGCGTGAAGGCGGAGGATTTCGACCCGGCCGAGTTCGCGCTCAGGCAGCGCGCGGCCGTTGCCGAATGAGGCGCCGCCCGGCTCGCCCGGGCAACGGCGGGCTCGAAGCCCGCGGGCGCGCACGTCCCGGCGCAGCGCTTCGGGGGCCGGCCGGGCGCTGCTAGCCGCGAACCGATTGGGCGCGCGGCCTCGAGTCTTTCGCGCGCGAGTACACGGCCACCCCGATCGCCAGCGCCGCCGCCATGAACGCGAAGATCAGCCGATACGCGATCGGCGGATAGGCGCTGGAAGCCTGCACGAACAACCCGGCGATCGCGCCGGTGGCCACCGGCATCAGGAACGACCCCGCCACCTGCCCGATGTTGGCGGCGGCCGCGCCGCGCCCGCGCAACGGCGGCGGCGTGATGCTGGTCACGTGGGCGATGATGATCGGGCTGTAGGTGGCGATCGCGGTGAGCGCGACGAGCAGCGCGATCGCGAGCCACAGCGGCGGCTCGGGAATCGCCGCGAGCGCAGCGAGCGTGGCGACCACGCCGAGGGCCGCTGCGATCACGACCCCTTTTCTCGTGTTCAGCCGCCGCTCCAGCGGCACGAGCCACAGCAGCCCCGCCACCTGCGCCGCGCTCATCGCGAGCAGCACGTGGCCGCGCTCGATCGCGCCCAGGCCGTGCACGTCGTGCAGGTAGGGGCCCGCCCACAGCCCGAGCACCGTGGCCATCGTCGCGTAGGCCACCATGTGCACGGCCACCACCTTGCGGAAATCGGGCAGGCGCAGCACGTCGGCGAAGCCGCGCAAGGTGCGCGACAGCGGCTCGGCGGCGGAGTGCGCGGGCGGCGTGCCCGCGGGCTGGTCGCGCGCCACCGCCGCGAACAGCGCCACCACCGCCACCACCAGCAGCGCCGACGCGCCGAACACCGCGCGCCAGCCGAAGGCCTGCGACATCCACGCCATCGGGGTGGCGGCCGCGAGATTGCCCAGCTGGCTCACCGCGAAGACGCGCCCGTACATCGTCGCCATCCGCTCGGCGGGATACCAGCGCGCGAGCAGCACCACCGCGCTCATGAAGCTCGCGCCGCAGCCAAAGCCGAGCAGGAACCGGCCCGCGATCAGCCCGCCGGCCGTCTCGGCAGAGGCCGTCGCCAGCGCCCCGAGCACCGCGAAGGCGCTCACCCCGAGCACCGTCCTGCGCGGGCCGATGCGGTCGAAGCTCATGCCGACCGGAATCTGCGCGACCCCGAGCGCGAGAAAGAACATGCCCCCGGCCAGCCCCAGCGTGCGCGGCGAGAGCCCGAGGTCGTCGATCAGCTCGGGCGCGATCACGGCCATCGACGAGCGGTAGAACTGGCTCACGATCGCGAGCAGGCTCAGGCCCAAGAGCAGCCCGCCGCGGCTGGCGGTCAGGGGCACGATCGGGCTCGCTCGCAACGGTTCGGGGCGTTCACGGGCGCCATTGTGCGCGCGCGGCCGTGACGCGCGGGCGCCGCTGCGGCATCATCGGCGTGCTCACGGCGCAGGAGGTGCGATGAACTCGGACAAGTCTGGCGCACCGGCGGGAACGCTGGTGGATTACCGCAATCTGGTCAACGGCGAGCGCGTGCAGGCCGCCTCGGGCGAATGGATCGATTCCTACGACCCCTACCTCGGCAGGCCCTGGGCGCGCGTACCGCGCTCGGCCGCGCCCGACGTGGACGCCGCGGTGGCCGCCGCGAAGGCGGCGCTGCGCTCGAGCGCGTGGCGCGGGCTCACGCCCACCAGCCGCGGCAAGCTGCTCGTCAGGCTCGCCGGGCTGATCGAGGCCAACGCCGAGCGACTGGGCCAGCTCGAGACGCGCGACAACGGCAAGCTGATCGCCGAGATGGGCGCGCAGACCCGTTACCTCGCCGAGTGGTATCGCTACTTCGGGGGGCTCGCCGACAAGATCGAGGGCTCGGTCCTGCCGATGGACAAGCCGTCGAACTTCACCTTCACCCGCCACGAGCCGCTGGGCGTGGTCGCGATGATCACGGCCTGGAACTCGCCGCTGCTGCTGCTGTCGTGGAAGCTGGCGGCCGCGCTCGCCGCGGGCAACACGGCCGTGATCAAGCCCTCCGAGCACGCCTCGGTGTCCACGCTCGCGTTCGTCGCGCTGTTCGAGGAGGCGGGGTTCCCGCCGGGCGTGGTCAACACGGTGACCGGCTACGGCACCGAGGCGGGCACCGCGCTCGCGTCGCACCCGGACGTTGCGAAGGTGGCGTTCACCGGCGGCGACTTCACCGGGCAGAAGATCTACGAGGCGGGGGCGCCCACGCTCAAGCACGTGAGCCTCGAGCTCGGCGGCAAGTCGCCCAACATCGTCTTCGCCGACGCCAACCTCGACGCCGCCGTGGCCGGCGCGGTGTCGGGCATCTTCGCCGCGACCGGGCAGACCTGCATCGCCGGGTCGCGCCTGCTGGTGCAGCGCGCGGTGCACGACGAGCTGGTCGATCGGCTGGTGCGAATCGCGCGAACGGCGAAGATGGGCAACCCCGCCGAGACGACGACGCAGATCGGCCCGGTGACCACGCGCCAGCAGCACGCGCGCATCCTGGAGATGATCGCCGCCGGGAAGTCCGACGGCGCGACCTGCGCGATGGGCGGCGGCGTGCCGGACGACCCGGCCCTGGGCGAGGGCTGGTTCGTGCAGCCCACCATCTTCACCGGCGTGCGCAACACGATGCGCGTGGCGCGCGAGGAGATCTTCGGCCCGGTGCTCTCGGTGATCCCGTTCGACACCGAGGAGGAGGCGATCGCGATCGCCAACGACAGCGTCTACGGGCTCGCGTCGGGCGTGTGGACCAGCGACATCGGGCGCGCGCTGCGCGTTTCCGCGGCGATGGAGTCGGGCACCGTCTGGGTCAACACCTACCGCGCGGTGAGCTTCATGGCGCCGTTCGGCGGATACAAGCGCTCCGGGCTCGGCCGCGAGAGCGGGCAGGACTCGATCTACGAATTCCTGCAGACCAAGACGGTGTGGATCGAGACGAATCTCTCAACCGCGAATCCGTTCACGCTGCGCTAGAGGCGCTTGGCCACTTCCTCGAGCATGACCTCGGTGGCGCCGCCGCCGATCGCCTGCACGCGCGCGTCGCGCACCATGCGCTCGATCGCGGTGCCGTGCATGTAGCCGCTGCCGCCGTGGAACTGCTGGCAGTCGTACATCACCCTGTTCACGAGCTCGCCGCACAGCGCCTTGGCCATCGACACCTCGCGGGTGCAGTCGATCGATCGCGCGTCGAGCCAGGCGCAGTGGTAGACGAGCTGGCGGGCGGCCTCGACCTCGGCGGCGCGTTGCGCGATGCGCTGGCGGATCGCGCCCTTGTCCCACAGCGTGGCCCCGAACGCGCGCCGCGCGCGCACGTGCTCGAGCGTGAGCTCGAGCGCGCGCGCCGCCTCCCCCATCGCCTGCGCCGCGAGCACGATCCGTTCGTTCTGGAAGTTCTTCATGATCGCGTAGAAGCCGCGATCCACCTCGCCCAGGACTTGCGACTCGTCGAGCTCGCAGCCGTCGAACACCAGCTCCGCGGTGTCGGAGCTGCGCCACCCCATCTTCGCGAGCGGGCGCGCCACGCTGAACCCCGGCGTGCCCCGCTCGACGACGAACATCGTGATCGCCCGCGAGCGCGGGCCTTCGGTCGCGGTCTTGGCCGCGACGAAGTACAGGTCGGCGTTCACCCCGTTGGTGATGAACATCTTGGTGCCGTCGAGCACCCAGCGCCCCGAGCGCCTGGTCGCGCGCGTGCGGATGCCGGCAACGTCGGAGCCGGCGTCGGGCTCGGTGATCGCCACCGCCGTGATCGCGTCGCCGGCGATCACGGCCGGGAGATAGCGCGACTTCTGCGCCTCGGTGCCGGCGTTGGCCAGGTGCGGCGAGGCCATGTCGGTGTGCACGAGCACGGTGATCGCGAAGCCGCCGAAGGTCGAGCGGCCGAGTTCCTCGGCCAGCACCACGGTGGCGAGCGTGTCGAGCTCGGAGCCGCCGAAGCGGGCCGGGTAGCGGATGCCGAGCATCCCGAGCGCCCCCATCTTGCGAAGCACCTCGCGCGGCACCTCGCCGCGGGCCTCCCACCGATCGCCCGCGTCCGCGACCTCTTCGTCGACGAACCTGCGGACCTGCGCGCGCAGCAGTTCGTGCTCGGGGCTGAAATAGGGGCTGGGCATCGTGCAGGCCTTCGCGTGGCGCGGGCTGTTCCGGTCACCGATGATATCGTCTGGCTGGCAGCACGCGCAGGGAGGGGGAATGATCGTCAAGCAGGTCTGGACAGGCAACGCCTACCGCAACTTCAACTACCTGATCGCTTGCCCCGAGACGGGCGAGGCGCTCGCGATCGACCCGCTCGACGCGAGCAAGTGCCTGGCGGCCGCCCGGGACGCCGGCTGGGAGATCACGCAGGTGCTCAACACGCACGAGCACCGCGACCACACCGGTGGCAACGACGCGATCGTGGCGGCCACCGGCGCGAAGATCATCGCGCACCGCAATGCGGGGGGAAAGATCGCGGGGGTCTCCAGGGGCCTGGGCGCGGGCGACGTCGTGAAGGTGGGCAGGACCGTGGAACTCGAGGCGATGGACACGCCCGGGCACACGATGTGCCACATCTGCCTGCGCGCCCACGGCGAGCGCCCGGCGCTGTTCTCGGGCGACACGCTGTTCAACGCCGGCGCCGGCAACTGCCACAACGGCGGTCACCCGGCCGAGCTGTACCGCACCTTCTCGGAGCAGCTCGATCGCCTGCCCGACGACACGCTGATCTACCCCGGCCACGACTACATCGAGAACAACCTGCGCTTCACGCTCGATCGCGAACCCGACAACGCGCGCGCGCGGGAGATGCTCGAGCGGCTCGCGGGCCAGGATCCGGCCGACGCCTACGTCTCGACGCTGGCCGACGAGCGCGAATTCAACACCTTCTTCAGGCTGACGAGCCCGAGCCTGATCGCGCGGCTGCGCGAGGTGTTCCCGGACCTGCCCGAGAACCCCGACCCGCGCGCCGTGTTCCTCAAGCTGCGGCCGCGGCGCACCGCCGGGTGAGCGCCGCGGGCGCGCGCGGGGCACGCGACGCCGCCCCCCACGCGGCGCGCGACGCGGCGCCCGCCGTGACGCCCGCCGTGATGCCCGCCGTGATGCCCGCCGTGATGCCCGCCGTGACGCCCGCCGTGACGCCCGCCGCGGCGCCTGCCGCGCTCAGCCCTCTTCGGCCGCGCCCTGCCAGAGCATCTCGTAGCCGAGCTCCTTCGATTCGCTGCACATCGCGACGAGGGCGCCGAACTTGGCGTTGAACACGTCGTCGGCGTGCGAGCGCTCGTGCTCCTCGAACGAGTTCCAGTAGGTGACGATCGCGTAGTGCTCGTCGGCCGCCTTGTCCGAGGCGATCGATCCTTCGTCCGAGACGAAGCCGGTGAAGCGGAAGACCTGGCCGGCGATGAACCCGCCCTTGTCGCCGCCGTAGGTTTCCTTGACCACGTTGCACATCTCGCCCACCGCGAGTTCCACGTCCTCGAAGCTCACGCCGGGCTTGAGCTTGACGACGTTCATCAGCATCTTCGCCCCGAAGGGCAATTCGATCGGTGCGTACATTCGCTGCTCCGTTGAAAGTTCGTTGCGTTACCCGTTGGAGGGTACGATCAGCCCATCGGCTGGCTCGCCCGGCAACCGGCACGACCTCGTGGGGGTATTGTCCATGAAACCCGTATGGCTGTTGCGCAGTGGGGTTGTTCGCGCGATCGCGCGCGCCGCGCTGGAGCGTGCGCGATGAAGGCGATCGTGCAGCGCGTCTTCGGCGCGCCCGAGGTGCTCGAGTTCTGCGAGGTGGATCGCCCGGTGCCGGGCGCGCGCGACCTGCTCGTGCGCGTGCGCGGCGCGGGCGTGAACCCGGTGGACGCCAAGCAGCGCGTGGCGGGCAGGGCGGGCGACCCGGTGCCCAATGCGCCGCGCATCCTCGGCTGGGACGCCGCCGGGGTGGTGGAGGGCGTGGGCCCGGCGGTGAGCGGCTTCGCCGTGGGCGACGCGGTCTGGTTCGCGGGCGACATCGGGCGCCCCGGCGCCTACGCGCAGTACGTTGCGGTCGACGAGCGGATCGTTTCGCGCAAGCCCGAGTCGCTCGATTTTGCGGGCGCGGCCGCGCTCCCCCTCACCGCGCTCACCGCGTGGGAGGGGATCCTCGAGACCTTCGGGGTGGCGCCCGGCGCGGGCGCGGGGCGCACGCTGCTGATCGTGGGCGGGGCGGGCGGCGTGGGCTCGATCGCGATCCAGATCGCGAAGAAGGTGTGCGGGTTCACCGTGGTGGCCACCGCGTCGCGCCCCGAATCGGCCGCGCGCTGCCGGTCTCTGGGCGCGGACCAGGTGATCGACCACGGCCGGGAGCTCGCGCCGCAGCTGAGCGCGGCGGGGTTCGAGGGCGCCGACTACGTGCTGAGCACGGCCACGCTCGCGAACTTCGCGCAGCTGGTGGACGCGACGAGGCCGCTGGGCCGCATCTGCGCGCTGCAGAGCGGGCCGGCCGCGCAGTCGGTGAACGTGGCGCTGATGATGCCCAAGCGCCTCACGCTGTCCTACGAGCTGATGTTCACCAGGCCGCGAACCGGGGTGGAGCCCGAGCGGCAGGGAAGGATCCTCGCCGAGGTCGCGCGGATGATCGACGGCGGCGAGCTCGAGCCCACGCTCACTGCGGCGTTGCCCTGGACCGAGGTCCGCGAGGCGCACCGCCGCATCGAGACCACGCACACGATGGGCAAGATCGTGCTCGAGGTGGATTGACCCCCGCTGCGGCCGAGCGCGCGCCGTGCGCGGACCGGCGAGCGCCTCGGCCGCGCTGCTGCAGCGCGCGGACCGGCGGGCGCCTCAGCCGCGCTCCTGCAGCGCGCGGATGCGCTCCTCGATCGGGGGGTGCGTGGCGAACAGCGCCATCATCCCGCCGCCCTTGCCGCTGATGCCCATGGCTTCCACCGCGCGCGGCAGTTCGCCCGGCTGCATCCCGCCCAGGCGCGCGAGCGCGTTGATCATCGGCTGCTTGCGGCCCATCAGGTCGGCCGCTCCGGCGTCGGCACGGTACTCGCGCTGGCGCGAGAACCAGGCGACCACGATCGCGGCGAGCGCGCCGAGGATCAGGTCCAGGATCACGGTGCTCACGTAATAGCCGATGCCGGGCGCGTTGCTCTGGTTGCGCAGCACGACCTTGTCGATCGCGTAGCCGATCACGCGCGAGAGGAACACGACGAAGGTGTTCATCACCCCCTGGATCAGCGTGAGCGTGACCATGTCGCCGTTGGCGATGTGCGCCACCTCGTGCCCCAGCACCGCTTCAACCTCGTCGCGCTGCATCGTCTGCAGCAAGCCGGTGGACACCGCCACCAGCGCCGAGTTCCTGAACGCCCCGGTGGCGAAGGCGTTGGGCGCGCCCTCGAAGATCGCCACCTCGGGCATCGCGATTCCGGCTCTTTCCGACAGGCGCTGCACGGTGGCCACCAGCCACAGGTGCGTGGCGTCGTTCGAATCGTTGATCACCTGCGCGCCGGTGCTCCACTTGGCCACCGGCTTGCTGATCAGCAGCGAGATGAACGCGCCGCCGAAGCCCATCAGGGCGGCGAACCCGAGCAGCGCGCCCATGTCCAGGCCCTGCGCGCCGATGAAGCGGTTCAGGCCGAGCACGCTGGCGGTGATGCCCAGCACCACGAGCACGGCGATGTTGGTGAGCAGGAACAGGACGATGCGTTTCATTGGACAATCTCCGAAGGCGAGGGCGGGCGCGAATCTACACGATTTTCGGACGCTGCGTGGCGTCGATGGGCTTGGTCGCGCGAGGCAGCCACGCCTCACAACTCCGTTTGCGCAAATGCGGATCCGCGGCGGCCGCTCAGGGCAGCAGTTCCACCCCGAAGCGTCGCGCCACGATCGCGAACGCCGCGAAGCACGCCACCGTGAGCGCGGCGCTCGCGAGCAGGGCGAGCCAGAACCCCGCTCTGGAGAGCAGCGCGGGGAACGCGAGGAACATCGGCAGCGTGGGCAGCACGTACCAGAAGGTGAACCACGCGTGGTTCGCGATCCGCTGCTCGGGCTGACGCTCCAGGTGCAGCCAGATCAGCGCGAGCACCGTCACCAGCGGCAGCGCCGCGATCAGGGCGCCCAGCTTGTCGCTGCGCTTGGCAACCTCCGAAACGACCACGACGATCGCCGCGGTCAGCAGGTACTTGGTCAGCAGCCATCCCATGGCGGTCTCCCGATCGGCGCTACCAGGTCGCGGTCACCACGATCACGTCCGAGTAGTTGGCGGCGGCCACGTCCTGCAGCGGCGGCACGAATCCGTACGCGGTGGCCGTGGCGGCGCCGGTCTGGCCGGGGGTGATCCTGGGCATCGTCAGCGGCACGGTCGCGCTGGCGGCGCCGTTGCCCCAGACCGCGCCGCTCGGGCTGGCCGACGTGTAGATGTTGTAGCGCACGGTGTAGCCCGGCGGAACGCTCGTCATCCGGCGTTGGGCGTAGTCATTGGAGGACCCGGTCGACAGCGACAACGTAACCGTCAAGCCGGTGACGTTGCCCCCGCCCGGGGGCACCGAGCACCCGACGTTGATCGTGGCGGTGACCGGGCCGAGCCCGACCGGCGACGCGGGATCGTAGACGCCGAAAGCCATCGGCGTTGCCGTGATCGAGCAGGACACGGTCTGCGCGTTGGCCGACGCGCACGCCATCGCGAGTCCGGCACCGCAGGCTGCCCGCGCGAAGACGATCGTGGTCCGCATCCTCACCTCCCGCACCTCAGCGCCCCCAGATCCGGAACCGGTTCGGCCGCACCCGCGGGGAACTCGAACTCGAAGCTGCACCGCCCGCCGTTGTCTTGAGCGACGAGCGTGTTGCGCTCGCGCAGGTACTTCAGGAACACCTCGCCCGCCAGGCCGACGTAGGCCTCGTCGGCCCCGTTCACGCGAACCGGCGTTCCGGCCGGCAGCGGCTTGCCGTTCGCGCCGATCAGTTGCGCCGTCGCCTCGCGAACCGGGCGGATGTCGAAATGCACGAGCGACCCGGAGTGATAGTACGGCGTGATCGCCTTCGAAGTCTCGGCCAGCGCGTACGACAGGCTGAAATCCGACGGGCGCACGCTGATCTCGTTGTGCATGTACGCGGGCAGCCGCGTGACCACGAGCGTGCCGTCGGCACCGGTGCGGCCGTACAGGCTGCCGTTGAGGTACACCGGCACGTTGGCCAGGCCGCTCGCGTCCACCAGCGCGAAGCTCTGCGCCACGTCGCGGGCCAGGCCGGCCCGATCCCCGACCAGCACGCCGCCGCCGCTGAGCGTCATGCGCCCGAAGCCACGCCCGAACCAGCGTCCGGCTTCGCCCTGCAGCTGCGCGTACCGGTTCTGGAACGTGCCCACGGCCTGGAAGTCTCCCCGGTCGGTGGCCGCGACCCGATAGCCGTACCCGTCCCCGATCGGCGGGGTGCGACTCACCGAAGCCTGCGCCTGCCACGCCCGCCCGCCGGCGCGCGTGGACTCCGAGTTCCAGCCCACGCCCGCGCCGGCATAGGTGTTGCCGTCGCCGAACGGGATCGTCAGGTTCAGCGTCGCCGAGGTGCCGGTCGTGCCGCTGATGCCGTGCGCAACGTTCAGCGCGAGGAAGCTCCGGCCCGGTAGGTTCAGGAAATAGGACAGCGTGCCGACCGAGTAGCCTGGGCGATCGCCCCAGAAGGCGCTGCGCGAGTAGCCGGCGGCCACGCTGCCGTAACGCCCGAGCGGCAGGCCGACGGTGCCGGAGACGAGTTCGCGGAAGCCGAGCCGATCCTCGGGGTCGCCGGGTTCGCGAAAGCCCCGCTGCGCGCCCGCGTACTGCAGCGCGAAGCTCGGGCCGCGTTGCCCGGTGCGCTGAATGCCGACGCTGACGATCGCGCCGTGCCCGCTGTCGGCGGCCGACCAGCCGGCCGACAAGGACGCGTTGACGTTGCCGAACAGCGAGGCGTCGATCCCGCCGCCGACGAGCCGGGCGTCGCGCGTGGCCCGCGCGCGGATCTCCCCGGTGAGCGCGTTCGTGAGCCCGCGCCGCCAGGCCGCGCCGGCGATGAAGTCGCGGTAATCCGCGCTGTCCTCGCCGTAGCCGTAGCGAAGCGCGCCCGCCTCCACGGCCCACTGGTCGAGCCCCTTGGCGAGGAGCCGCGACGAGAGATAGTAGCTCTGCGTGTACACCTGTTCGCGGCCCAGCGGGTCGCGCACGACCGCCTGGATGTTGCCCGCCCCGGTGACGTAGGGCACGTCGTTGATCGTGAAGTTGCCCGCGGGCACGTTGCGCTGGCCGATGCGCTGGCCGTTGACGAGGATGTCGACCACCGACGGCACCGCCGCGGTGCCCGAAATCGACTGCAGGGGGCCGGTCGCGAAGCCGGGCTGGACGCCGAAGTTCGTTCCGAACTGGATTCCGCCCATCCGGTACGCGCGCCCCCAGGGCCCGATCGGCGACAGCAGCGTGTCGCCGACGATCAGCGTCTGCATGCGCTGCGGCATGTCGTAGCGCAGCGTGGTGTCGAGCCGCACCGCTCTCGAGCGCGCGGCGCCCCCGCCGGTGGCGAGCACGTCCGTGGTCACGACGCCGAAGGGCCCGAACGCCCCGGCGCCCAGCAGCCCCGAGTAGGCGTCGACGCCCGCGCTGCGATAGGCCGACAGGCCGTAGCCGAGGAAAGCCCCGGGCGTGGCGGGCGGCGTGGCCACGGGCGGCCTGGCGCGGTGGTAGTCGATCTCCACCGCGCGCAGGCCCGACGGCGCGATCGTGATGTCCAGTTGCTGTCGCTGGGCGTCGAAGCGGGCGGCGAGCCCGGGGATGGCGGAGAGCGCGACGAAGGTCGCGCCCTCGTGGCGCAGCGTCGGGGCGGTGGCGGGCCACCGGATGCGCCACGCCTCCAGGTCGGTCGCGCGCGCGTAGATCTCCCCCGACCGCCGCAGCAGCGGCACCCCGGGCGACATCGCGCGCGCGTTGAGCGTGATGGCGGCGAGCAGCTCCTCTTCGCGCTGTGCATCCGCGAGCGGCGCAGCCGGCGCGGAGGGCGGCGCGGCGGGCCCGGGCGCCGTGAAGACGCGCTTGGGCGAGGGCGGCGCGGTGCCGCTCCGAGGCTCGGGCGCCGTCGCCGCTTCGGGCGCACCCGATCCGGACCCGCTCGCAGTCCTGGAGTCGGCCAGCCTGGACGACTGTTCGTTGCCGGCGCTCGCGCGGTCGGCGGCCGCGGCGCCCGCCCAGGCGAGCGAGAGCCCGAGACCGAACGCGAACGGGGTCGAGACCCGTCGCCTATTCGATCCGGTCTGCCTGGACCACGCTCGAGGTGCCATCTTCAGCCCGGACGGTCAGACGGACGGGGCCCGCGGGCAGCGGCCCTCCCGCCTCGAAGTTCCAGGCACGCTCGGTGCCGGGCAACAGGTAGTTGGGGCCCGACACGATCCGCACCTCGCCCGTTGCGGCCGGCAGCGAGACCCCGGTCAGCTTCAGGTGCGCGGTGCCTTCGTTCGATGCGCGCAGCCGGTACCCGCCGGCCGGCCCGCCCTCGATTCGCCACGCCACCCTGGGCGCCGCGTCGGGGTTTTGCACCGGTGCGACGACGACAGGAATGCCCACGTTGAAGAGGAATCGGACGTTGCCGGCGCGGCGGCTCTGCTCCGCCTCGTCCGCAACCTGCTGCAGGAAGAGCCGGTAGAGGCGCTCGCTGCGGGCGTCCGCCTTCACGCGCAGCGAGAGCCGGACCACCTGGGTCTGCCCCGGCTCGAGCTTGAAGACCGACGGCGACACCGCCAGATCGCGGGTCGGCTGGTAATGGTCGGCGCCGTCGACGACCTGCCAGCTGCTGGGGCCGACCTGCACGATCGTCGGATACCGCGGGTCGTCGTTGCGCACGGTGACCACGGCCACGGTTTCGGCGGCGCTCAGGTCGGCGCGCAGCGGAGACACGGTGATCGCCTGGGCCGACGCGAAACTGACCCAGGCCGCGGCCAGGGCCGCGAACCCGAACCGGAGGAGACGTCGCCAGTCGCGCTGGCGTCGGCTGGCGGCGCCGTCCATCCGGGATCAGTAGGTGAGGGTGACCAAGACCGAGTCCGAATAGGTGCCGGACGGCGTGTTCTCGTCGATCGTCGCCTGCGCGCAGACGGCGATGCTCTTCGGGGCCGAGTTCGACGGGGCGAGAACGAGTCCGGTGCCCGGCCAGGCGGTCAGCGACCCGGCGTAATTGCAGTTCGCCAGGCCGGGGTCGGTCCAGCCGGTGGCGGCGGGCAGGTAGAGGTTGTCGGCGACGGTAGACGAGCCGTCGCTCATGGTCCCGCCACC
>DATCZK010000130.1:0-50541 GCA_036525975.1 Burkholderiaceae bacterium
TGCTGCGCGCCGGTGTGGAGGCGGCGACGGCCCGCGGGGTCTTCGGGTCGCCCACGCTGATCATCGACGGCGAGCCGTTCTGGGGGGTGCAGAGCATGGAGCTCGCCGAGCGCTGGCTCGAGACCGGAGGGTGGTGAGGGATTCACCCCCGGGTCAGCTCGTAGTCCAGCGCCAGCAGCGCGAGCCGGTCGCGCACCGTGGCCTCGATGCGGCCGCGTTCCTCCGCCGAACCGCTCCGCACCCGCAGCTGCAGCCGCGGCGAACCGCCGTCGTCGCGCGCCTCGACCTCGACGGCGGCGATGCCTGCGAGCATTTCCGAGACTTTCACCTGCGCGGCGCGCGCCCTGAGCGCGGGCTTGTAGACCTTGCCGATCGCCGTCATCGGCAGCGCGTCGACGATCGTGACCCGCTTGGGAACCGCCGCCCGCTCGGCGATGCGCGGCGCGGCGCTGACGAGCAGCGACGCCGGCGTGGCGTGGGCCTCGCGCTGCAGCACCACGAACACGACCGGAAGCTCGCCGGCGTGCGCGTCGGGCTCGGCCACGGCGGCGCACATCGACACGGCCGGGTCGGCGAGGAAGGCTTCCTCGATCATCCCGGCGTCGATGTTGTGCGCGCCGCGGATGATCACGTCCTTGGCCCGCCCGGTGACGAAGATGTTGCCCTGCGCGTCGAGGTGGCCGAGGTCTCCGCTCACCAGCCAGCCGCCCTCGAACACCCCGGCGTTGCGCGACGCATCCGAGTAGCCCGGCCCGACGTGAGGCCCGAGCGCGACGATCACGCCCGACTCGCCGGGCTCGCAGCTCGCACCGAGGTCGAGCCTGTCGCCGGCGCGACGGACGGCCTTCACCTGCGAGTAGGGCAGCCGAATGCCGGTGGAGCCGGGCACGCGCGGTGCGTTGGCCGGACCGATCGACAGGAGCCCGGCGCTCTCGGTCATGCCCAGGATGTTGCGCACCGCGATGCCGGTGGCGTCCTCGAAGCGCTGCGCGAGTTCGCTCGGGAGCGGCGACCCGCCGGTGAGCGCGATCTTCACGCCCGAGAGGTCGGCGCCCTCGCGCGCAACGCCGAGCAGCGTTGCGAGCACGGTGGGCACGCAGGCGAGCGCGCTCACGCGATGCTGCTCGCAGATGCGCCAGTAGTTGCGCACGACGGCTGGGTTGCGCATGCCGGTGAGCGTGGGCAGGATCTGGTGCGCGCCCACCGAGATGCACGACAGCCCGTAGACGAACGCGCCCGCCACGTGAAAGAGCGGGAAGCCGTTGATCTCGACGGTGGACTCGTCGTAGCCGTAGTAGCAGGGCGCGAACCAGCTCGTGTGCACTTCGTTGCCGTGCGTGTGCAGCGCGAGCTTGGGCGCGCCGGTGGTGCCGCCGGTGTGATAGCACGCGGCGATCCGCTGCGGCGTGAGCTGCGGGTCGAACCGCAGGGTCTCGGGTTCGCGCTCGAGCAGGCTCTGGAACGAGTCCCCGTCAACCGGTTCGGCCGCGGCGATCGCCAGGACCGCGAGGCCGCGTGTTTCGCGCAGCGCGCTCACGCGAGCCCAGATGTCGAGCTGCGGGTCGGGGCCGAGCGCCACGACCACCTTCGCGTTGCTCGCGCGCACGAGCTCGGCGATGTGCTCCGGGTTGAGCAGGTTGTTGATCGGGCAGGCACGACCCGCCACCTGCGCGCCCCACAGCGCGTACTGGGTTGGCGGCGTGTTCGGCGCGAGGATCGCGACCGCGTCGTCGGGCCCGACGCCGAGCCGCCGGAACAGGTTGGCGGCCTGCGTCACGCGCGCCAGCAGCTCGTCGTAGCGCACCGTGTGGGCGGGTCCGCCCGGCTCGCCCGTTTCGAGGAACGTGAACGCCGGCCGCGCCGCGTGCAGGCGGGCCGAGCGGCGCAGGATGTCGAAGGTCGTGCCGACCGGAACGACCTCGTGATACGGTCGTTGCTCGAGCCGAACGATGTCGTCGAGGGAAGAAAAGATCGGTCGGTCCATCGGGGTGCTGCGCAGGGGGTCGGGGCAGCGTGAAGCGTAGCCTGAGAACCACCCGTTGGCGAGCGCGCGCGGCCGCCGATGGCGCCCGGCGAGGCGGTTGAGTTCCGCGCCACGCGAAGCTATCGTCGTGAATGCATTGCGGCACGCGGCAGGCTCGTGCCGGCAACCGGAGGGAATCATGAACATCGAGAAGTTCATGCAGGGCTACAAGGCCGCCTGGGAGGGCCGCGACGAGAAGCTGTTTTGCGCGCTGTTCAAGACCGACGGCGTGTACCGCAACACGCCGTTCGCCGAGCAGCGCGGCCACGCCCAGCTCGCCCAGTACTGGCAGCGCGTGAAGCTGCAGGAAGACGTGCAGCTGAGCTACGAGGTGCTCGCCTCCACGCCCACGGGCGGCATCGCGCACTGGCACGTGACCTACCAGGTGGCCTCCGAGGAGCTGTTCAGGATCTGGGCCGCGTCCACCGGCACGAACCTGGTCGCACGCAAGGCCGGCGACCCGCTCCCGAGGATGGCGCTCGACGGGGTGCTGCAGGCGAGCTTCGAGGAGGGCTTGTGCGCGCAGTGCAATCTGTGGTGGCACAGCGTGCCGCTGCCCGCCTGAGGCCGTTCGCGCCGCGCGCGCGGGCGGGGTCGCCGGCGCCGCGGTCGGTATGCTCGGAGATCCGATCACGAGCAACCGGTAACGGGGGTTTTCGGAGCAAGCCCATGGCATTCGACGAAGGCCTGGCGCAACGGCTGCGCGAGGCGCTGCAGGTGCGCGACGACGTGGTCGAGAAGCGCATGTTCGGCGGGATCGCGTTCATGGTCCGCGGCCACATGTGCGTGGGCGTGATTGGCCAAGCGATGATGGCGCGCGTCGGGCCGGCGCAATACGAGCGGCTGCTGGCCCGGCCTCGCGCGCGCGAGATGCGATTCACCGGCCGGCCGATGACCGGCTTCGTTCACGTGGACCCGGAGGGCTTCGAGTCCGACGAAGATCTGCGAACATGGGTCTCGGCCTGCGTGTCGTTCGTAGAATCGCTGCCGGCCAAGTAGCGCGGGAGGCGAGATGGCGTTGTCACAGTCGAGGGAAGTCGCGGATCCGGCGCCGCGCGACGCGATCAGCGGCGCGATCGTTCGTTTCGTCTCGAGCGTTCCGCAGAGCGACGAGCCGGCGCGCCCCGCGCCCGCGGCGCGCGCGCGCGAACTCGCCCACTCCGCCGCGATCAAGACCGCGCTCGCCGCGGGTGGGCTGGCGTTGCCGCCCGGGCCGCTGGGGTGGCTCACGATCCTCCCCGAGCTCACCGCGGTGTGGCGCATCCAGGCGCAACTGGTCGCCGACATCGCCGCGCTCTACGGCGCCAGCGCGACGCTCACGCGCGAACACATGCTCTATTGCCTGTTCAGGCACACCGCGGCGCAGGCATTCCGAGACCTCGTCGTGCGCGCGGGCGAACGCCTGGTCGTGCGGCGCGTTTCGGCCGGCGCATTGCAGGCGCTGGCACGCAGCGTCGGGTTGAACCTCACGCAGCGCGCGCTCGGCCGCGGCGTGACGCGCCTCGTGCCGCTCGTGGGCGCGGCCGGCGTGGGGGCCTACGCCTATTTCGACACGCGCCAGGTGGCGCGAACCGCGATCGGCCTGTTCGAACGGGGCGTGCAAGCCGACTCCGGGGATTCGACCCGCTGAACCCGTGCCGGTGGCACCATTGCGCAATGCACGCGAACCAGCCCGAACTCGCCGAGATCGAATCGGCCGCCGCGATCGTCCACGCGGCGATGCCGCCCACGCCGCAGTACTGCTGGCCGCTCCTGTGCGAGCGCGCGGGCTGCGAGCTGTGGGTCAAGCACGAGAACCACACGCCCGCCGGCGCGTTCAAGATTCGCGGCGGCCTGGTCTACTTTTCGCGGATGGCCCAGTCGAACGAGGCACGGGCGGTGATCGCGGCCACCCGCGGCAACCACGGCCAGTCGGTGGCAATCGGCGCGAAGCGCAGCGGGCTGCACGCGACGCTGGTGGTGCCGCACGGCAACAGCGTGGAGAAGAACGCGGCGATGCGAAGCTTCGGCGCCGAGCTGATCGAGTACGGTGACGACTTCCAGGCCGCGCTCGAGCACGCGCAGGCGCTGGCGGCGCAGCGCGGGCTCGTGATGGTGCCGTCGTTCCACCCGCTGCTCGTGGCCGGCGTCGCGAGCTACGGGCTCGAGCTGTTTCGCGCGGTGCAGGCGGTGGACGCGATCTACGTGCCGATCGGGCTGGGGTCGGGCGTGTGCGCAACGATCGCGGTGCGCGACGCGCTGGGGCTTTCCACCGAAGTGGTGGGGGTCGTTTCGGCGCACGCGCGCGCCTACGCGGAGTCGTTCGCGCGCGGGGTGCCGGTGGATTCCCCGGTCTCGACGCTGCTCGCCGACGGGATGGCGTGCAGAACGCCGAATGCCGATGCGCTGGAGGTGATCTGGCGCGGCGTGGATCGCGTGGTCGAGGTCACCGACGACGAGGTGGCGAGCGCGATGCGCGCGATCTTCGAGTGCACCCACAACGTGGCCGAAGGCGCCGGCGCCGCGCCCTACGCCGCGGTGGTGCGCGAGCGCGAGCGGCTGCGCGGAAAGCGCGTGGCGATCGTGCTCTCGGGCGGCAACGTCGACCGCGAGGTGTTCGCGGGGGTGATCGCCGGCGGCGATCGCGAACCCCGGGGGGTGGCGTGAGCGCGAACGGCGCGGGAGGCCCGACGCCCGATCGCGCGCCGCCGGGCGCGCTGTCCTCGCCCTCGGCCGGGCGCAACCGCGGGCCCATCACCGAGGTGCTGCGCCGCGCGCTGCCCGCGAGCGGCACGGTGCTCGAGATCGCGAGCGGAAGCGGAGAGCACGTCGTGCACTTCGCGCGCGAGTTTGCCTCGCTGCGCTGGCTGCCCAGCGACCCCGACGAGGCCAACCGCGCGTCGATCGCGGCCTGGTCGGGCGAGGCGGCGCTGGGCAACGTGGCGGCACCGCTCGCGCTCGACGTGCTCGCCCCAGAGTGGCCGCTCGCAACGGCGGTGGACGCGATCGTGTGCATCAACATGATCCACATCGCGCCCTGGCCGGCCACGCGCGCGCTGTTCGCGGGCGCTGCCCGGGTGCTCGCCGCCTCGGGGCCGGTCTTTCTCTACGGGCCGTATCGGGTTGCAGGCACGCCCGCCGCGCCGAGCAACGAAGCCTTCGACGCCTGGCTGCGCGATCGCGACCCTGCCTCGGGGCTGCGCGAACTGGACGCGGTGAAGGCCGAGGCGCTCGCGGAGGGTTTCGAGCTCGCCGAGACGGTGGCGATGCCGGCCAACAACCTGAGCCTGGTGTTCAGACGCGCGAAGGCGTGAGCCGCCCGGCTCGCTTCAGGCCTTGCGCAGCCACACCGCCGTGTCGTGGAACACGGCGCCGCCGTTCGGCCAGCCGGGTTCGGCCGAGGTGAGGCCGTTCACCCCGACGCCGTTGGCGAAGTGGCGATTGGGCCAGATGCCCTCGACCACCAGCACGCCGCGCTGCTGGCCCGCGCGCGCCGCCGCGTGCACGCTGATCGTCCCGCGCTCGTTGCCCACCTGCACCGGGTCGCCTTCGGCAACCCCGAGCGCGGCCAGGTCGTCGGCGTGCGCGAGCACGGTCGGGCGCTTCTCGCGCCGCAGCGAGCCCGGCGTTTCGGTGAAGGTGGAGTTGAGGAAGGTGCGCGCGGGCGCCGCCACCAGCCGGAACGGTTTGTCGGGCGTGGCGCGATCGATCACGTCGAGGTGATCGGGCAGCCGGGGCATTTCTTCCCACCGCCCGCCCAGGGTCGACCAGTCGGGCTTGAACCGGAACTTTCCGTCGGGCCAGGCGAAGCCGTCGAGGAAGTTCGCGCGCTCGAAGGGGAGCGCGCAATCCTGTCCGCCGCGGTCCAGGTTCTGCTGCGCGCTCCACATCCCGGAACGCGCGAGGGTCGCGTCCATGATCTCCCACGCCGTCATCGCGAAGCCCGGGTGCTTCGCGCCGAGCCTGCGCGCGAGCTCGCAGATCACGAAGTGATTCTCGCGGCATTCGCCCGGCGCCTCGATCACTTTCCTCGCGACCTGGAACGTGGTGTGGCCCGAAGCGGTGTAGAAGTCGTCGTGCTCGAGGAAGGTGGTGGCCGGCAGCACGATGTCGGCGAAGGCCGCGGTCTCGGTCATGAACTGCTCGTGCACGCACAGGAACAGGTCGCTGCGCGCGAGCCCGGCGTGCACCTTGTTCAGCTCCGGGCACACGACCGCGGGGTTGGTGTTCTGCACCAGCATCGCGGTCACCGGAGGGCCGCCGCGCAACGCCTCCGGGTCGCCGGTGAGGATCGGCCCGAGGCGCGACTGGTCGAGCGCGCGCAAAGACGTGTCCTGCACGTCGAGACCCTCGATCAGCGTGCGCTCGAGCGGATAGATCGCGGTGTGGCCGTAGACGGCGCCGCCGCCGCGGCGCTGCCAGGCGCCGGTCACGGCCGGCAGGCAGCTCACCGCGTGCATGTTGGCCGCGCCGTTGCGCGAGCGCGAAAACCCGTGGTGGCAACGGATGAACGAGGTCTTCGCGGCCCCGTACAGCCGGGCGAAGGACACGATCTCGTCCACCGCGAGGCCGGTGATCCCGGCCGCCCAGGCCGGCGTGCGCTGCGCAACGTGCTCGGCGAGCTCCTGCGGGGCGTCGGTGTAACGGCGCAGGTAGTCCCAGTCGGCGAAGCCCTCGGCGAACAGCACGTGCATCACCGCGCAGGCGAGCGCGCCGTCGGTGCCGGGGCGCGGCGCGAGGTGGAGGTCGGCGCGCTCGGCGGTGCCGGTGCGGTAGGGGTCCACGACCACGAGCTTCGCGCCGCGCTTTTTCGCGGCCATTGCGTGGGTCATCACGTTGACCTGGGTGTTGACCGGATTGCCGCCCCAGATCACGACCAGGTCGGCGTGGTCCGCCGCCTCGCGCAGGTCGGCTCCGCGCTTCGCCCCGGTGCCTGCGATCCAGCCGTTGTCGGCGAGCGTGACGCAGATCGTGGAATACCACCGCGAGTAGCGCATCGCGTGGCGCAGGCGGTTGATGCCGTCGCGCTGCACCAGGCCCATCGTGCCCGCGTAGAAGTAGGGCCACACCGTCTCGGTGCCGAAGCGCCGGGCCTTGTCCTGGAACGCCTCGGCCACGATGTCGAGCGCGTCGCTCCAGCCGATGCGCTCGAAGCGCGCGGCGCCCTTGGCGCCGGTGCGCCGCAGCGGGGTGGTGAGCCGGTCGGGGTGGTGCACGCGCTCGGCGTAGCGCGCGACTTTCTCGCAGATCACGCCCGCGGTGTACGCGTTGCGCTTGGACCCCCGCACGCGCCCGATGCGCCTTGCGTCGATCCGCTCCACCTCGAGCGCGCAGGTGCTGGTGCAATCGTGCGGGCAGACCGACGCGACGATCTCGGGTGCGCTCTCGCGTGGCGGATCGCCCGCCCGCTCGCGACTCGCGACGCGGGCGCTCATCGAGGCGCGGCTTCGGGGCTCATTGAATCGATTATAGGTTGCTCGGCGCCGGGGCGGCAGCGGGCGCGTCGTGGCAGGGGTCGGTGAGCGCGATGGCGGCGACGGGACAGCGAGCTGTGGATCCGGATCGCGCGAGCGAAACCCGCCGGGCTCGCGCGACCACCGCTCGCGCGGGGCTGATCATGTGGCTGCAACGGGACGGTCGGCAGGGCCTTCGCCACCGCCTGTGGCAGGATGCTTGCAGCGCACCGGCGCTCGAGTTCTTCGTGCGCGCTGGCGCGGGGGCCGGGCGGCTTCTCGCGCCCGAGACTGGAAACTGAACTGGAGATCGAGATGAAAGCGACCCTTGGGCACGGCATCGCGCGCGCGCTGGGCGGCGTGCTGGTTCTGTTGGCGGCGACGCTGTTCGCTGGGTGTGCCTCGGTGCCGATGGCCTCGGCCGAGGCCGATGCGGCCGCGAAGCGCTTCGAGGCGCCTGCGGGCAAGGCGACGATCTACATCTATCGCAACGAGATCATCGGGGGCGCCATCGCGCTCACGGTGGCGCTCGACGGCCGGGTCGTCGGTCGCACCGGGCCGAAGACCTTCTTCGCGCTCGACGTGGCTCCGGGCGCGCACGAAATCAGCTCCATCACGGAGAACACCTCCACGCTCAAGTTCAACGCGAGCGCGGGCAAGACCTACTTCGTCTGGCAGGAGGTGAAGATGGGCATGTGGCAGCCGCGCTCCCAACTGCAGCAGGTGGACGAGGCAACGGGCCGCAAGGCCGTGCTCGAGTGCAAGCGGATCGAACCCGGGCTGGAGTGAGCCGACTGCGTCGCGGCTGCGGTGTCGGGCGCAGCGCGCCCTGCGCCGGGTGTGCCCGGTGAACGTTCTCGATTGAGACGCGCGCAGAATTCCCCGCTCTCGGGCAGAATGCGCGGCAGGGGGGTGGAGGGCGATGCGGCGCACCGGCTTGTACAGTAGATCGTCCGCCGAGCGGGCGGGCTCGAGCGCCGGCCGTGCGAAGGCAGGCGGGGTCTCGGGGACCGGGGCGGCCCAGTCGTGGCGCCGGCCCGCAACGCCGGGTCTGCCGGGCCGGCTGGGCGCGGGGCGCCGGACGGACCATTCCCCGGTGGACCACCCCCCGGTGGACCACCCCCCGGCGGAAGGCGGGGCCCCGGCCGCCCCGGGCTGGGCGCGGCGCTTCTGGCGGCGCCACCTCGCGCGGCACGAGCGCGTGATCGTGTTCGCCGCGGGCGCGCTGGCGGCGGCAGCGCTGCTGGCGTTCAACACGAGCCTCGAGCCCCCTGCGCCGCAGCGCGCGCAGGAGGAGATCGAGGAAGCGCTGAGGCAATCCCTGGAGGACAAGCCGCTGCCCTCGCTCGCGATCCGGGCCGCGGCGGCGATACGCCCGTCGGTCGTGCTGGTGCGCGCGTTTCCCGGCGACGCGTCGTCCGAGGATCAGGAGGAGGGCGGCACCGGCACCGGCGTGGTGATCGTGGACAACGGGACGATCCTCACCAACATGCACGTGGTCGCCGGGGCCAAGCGCATCTACGTGACCTTCGCCGACGGCACCGAGTCGCAGGCGAAGGTGGTCGGGGGCCAGCCCCACAACGACCTCGCGGTGCTGCGCGCCGAATCGATCCCGGACGACCTCGTCGCGGCCACGCTGCGCTCGTCGCGCGACCTGGCGGTTGGCGAGCACGTGGTGGCCGTGGGCTTTCCGTTCGGAATCGGGCCGTCGGTCTCGGCGGGCGTCGTGTCGGGCCTCGGTCGCTCGTACCGCTCCACCGACGGCACGCGCCAGCTCTCGAACCTGATC
The DNA here is from genome assembly GCA_036525975.1 of Burkholderiaceae bacterium. Classification (GTDB taxonomy): domain Bacteria; phylum Pseudomonadota; class Gammaproteobacteria; order Burkholderiales; family Burkholderiaceae_E; genus Quisquiliibacterium. The sequence continues at coordinate 9,245 of DATCZK010000130.1, forward strand.
CAGTTCGACGCAGCGGCCAACCCGGGCAACTCCGGCGGGCCGCTGGTCACCGCCAACGGCGAGGTCGTGGGCATCGTGACCGCGATCCTCAACCCGACCTCGGAGCGGGTGTTCATCGGCATCGGCTTCGCGGTCACGATGGACAGCGCCGCCTCCGCCACCGGCGTCTCGCCGTTCTGAACCGAGCCAACGAAGCCAATCCACCAGGGATGCGCCCAAGATGATCCACGCCAGCATGCAACGCACCGACCGCTACGAGTTGATGGAACGCATCCTCTACGAGGTGAAGAAGGTGGTCGTCGGCCAGGACCACTTTCTCGAGCGCGTGCTCGTGGCGATCCTCGCGCACGGCCACCTGCTGGTGGAAGGCGTGCCGGGCCTCGCGAAGACGCTCACCGTGAAGACGCTGGCGCAGTCGATTCGCGGATCCTTCCGGCGCATCCAGTTCACGCCCGACCTGGTGCCGGCCGACCTCGTGGGCACGCGCATCTACAACCAGAAGACCGGCGAGTTCGCCACGTCGCTCGGCCCGGTGTTCACGAACCTGCTGCTCGCCGACGAGATCAACCGCGCGCCGGCCAAGGTGCAGAGCGCGCTTCTCGAGGTGATGCAGGAGCGCCAGGTGACGATCGCCGGGCAGACCCATCGGGTGCCCGACCCCTTTCTGGTGATGGCCACGCAGAACCCGATCGAAACGGAGGGCACCTACCCGTTGCCCGAGGCGCAGGTCGACCGGTTCATGATGAAGGTGCTGGTGGGCTACCCGAGCGAGGAAGAGGAGTTCGTGATCGTGGAGCGGGTAACCGGCGCCGTGCAGGCCGTGGCCGCGGTGGCGAGCACCGACGACCTCGTGTTGCTGCAGCGCGAGTGCCGCGGTTGCTACGTGGACCCGTCGCTCGTGCAGTACGCGGTTCGGCTGGTGGCGGCCACGCGCGAGCCGCTGCGGTTCGGCCTCGAGGACCAGGCGAGGTTCATCACCTTCGGCGCGAGCCCGCGCGCGTCGATCAGCCTGATCGAGGGCGCCAAGGCGCTGGCGTGCATGCGCGGGCGCACCTACGTGCTGCCCGAGGACGTCGTCGACCTGGTGCCCGACGTGTTGCGCCACCGGATCGTGCTGTCGTACGAGGCGCTCGCCGAGGGCCACGACGCCGACATGCTGATCGAGCGCGTGATGAGCGAAGTCGTCGCGCCGGACAAGCCGCTGGAATCCCATGCCAGGCCCGCAGCACAGTCCTGAGGCGCTGCTGCGCCGGCTCGAGTGGACGGTGCTCCGTCGGCTCGACGGGCTGCTGCAGGGCAACTACCGCACGCTGTTCCGGGGGCTCGGCCTCGATCTCGCCGACCTGCGCGAGTACCAGTACCACGACGACGTTCGCTACATCGACTGGAACGTGACCGCGAGGCTGCAGACGCCCTACGTGCGCGAGTACTTCGAGGATCGCGAGGTCACCGCCTGGTTCCTCGTGGACCTGAGCGCGTCGATGGACTTCGGCGCCAGGGGCGAGCTCAAGCGCGGCGTGGCGCGCGAGTTCACCGGCGTGCTCGCCAGGCTGCTCACCCGGCACGGCAACCGCGTCGGCGCGCTGCTCTACGGCAACCAGATCGACACGGTGATCCCGGCCGGGGGAGGGCGGCGCCACGTGCTGCGCATCCTCGACCGGATGAGCGCACGCGCGGCCCCGGGCAACGCGGCGGCGACCGACCTCGAGTCCTTCCTCAAGGGCGCGATCCAGTACATCCCGCGGCGCTCGCTGGTGTTCGTCGTGTCCGACTTCATCTCGGCCCCGGGCTGGGAGCGGGCGCTCTCGCAGCTGGTGCAGCGCCACGAGGTGCTGGCCGTGCGCGTCTACGACCCGCTCGAGTTCGAGCTTCCCGACCTCGGGCTGATCGTGATGACCGATGCCGAGACCGGCGAGCAGGTGTTCGTGGACACGCACGACCCGGGCTTCAGGAGGCGATTCGTGGAGGTGGCCGAGCGCCGCGAGCAAGAGCTGCGCGCGGGTTTGCGCAAGGCGGCGGTGGACACCCTCGAACTGTCGACCGAGGGCGAGCTGCTCGACGCGATCCTGCGATTCAGCGGGCTTCGGCGGCAGCGCAGCCGCCGTTCGGGCGGCGTGCCGGCCGGCGTGCGCAGCAGGAGCAGCAGTGAAATTTCAGTGGCCTGAACTGCTCGCGCTGCTGCTCGTGCTGCCGCTGCTGGCGGGCCTGTACCTGTGGCTGTTGCGCCGGCGCAAGCGCGGCGCGGTGCGCTTCGCGAGCCTCGCGGTGGTCAAGGAGGCGATGGGCCGCGGGCAGGCACTGCGGCGGCACGTTCCGCCCGCGCTGCTGATGCTCGCGCTGGCGGCATTGCTGGTGGGCGTTGCCCGCCCGAGCGCGATGGTGAACCTGCCCGGCGGCAACAAGATGGTCGTGCTGGCGATCGACGTGTCGGGGAGCATGCGCGCGGGCGACGTGAAGCCGAGCCGGATCGCGGCGGCGCAGGCGGCGGCGCGCGCCTTCGTGGCCGAGCAGCCGGCGGGCACGCGCGTGGGCCTGGTCTCGTTCGCGGCCACCGCCTCGCCGGTGCAGGTGCCCACCCACGACCGCGAGGCGATCGTGGCCGCGATCGAGCGGCTGCAACTGCAGCGCGGAACCGCGCTGGGCAGCGCGATTCTCGTTTCGCTCAAGCAGATCCACCCCGAGGTGGAGTACGACCTGCGCTCGGACAATCCGCGCCCCGATCCCACCCGGCGAGGGTTCCTCGATCCGCCGTTCGACCCGAACAAGCCGAAGGCGGAACCGGTTGCGCCGGGCTCCGACGCGGCGAGCGCGATCATCCTGCTGAGCGACGGGCAGCGCACCGCCGGGCCCGACCCGATCGAGGCCGCGAAGATGGCCGCCGAGCGCGGCGTGCGCGTGTTCACCGTGGGCGTGGGCACCACCATGGGCGAGGTCGTCGGGTCGGAGGGGATGTCGATGCGGGTCAAGCTCGACGAGGCGGCTCTCGAGAAGATCGCCGAGATCACCCACGGCGAGTACTTCCGGGCCGAGACGTCGGCGCAGCTCGAGAGAATCTACTCGGCGCTCAACGCGCAGATCGCGTTCGAGAAGCGCGAGATCGAGGTCACCGCGCTGTTCGCCGCCGCGGGCGCCGCGCTCGCGCTCGCGGCCGCCGCGCTCTCGCTGGTCTGGTTCGGTCGCTTCACCGTCGCCTGACGCGGGCTGGCTAGAATCGCGGGTTGAACCTCGCGAGGCTGCCCACGTGACCCCAGCACCGTCCGCTGCACCCGAACCAGGACCGCGCCCGCGCCGGTGGTTCTGGCGCCTGGTCGTGTTGCTGATCCTGGCGATCGGCGCGGGCGGGTACGTGGCGCTGCAAAAGTTCAAGCCCAGGCCGGTCGCGCGAGCGCCGGTCAAGCAACTGGCGCTGGTGCGCGTGGAGAGAGTCGAGCCGCGAACCGGCCCGTTGCCGGTTCGGGGCCACGGCGTCGTGCGTTCGCGGGCGGAGGTGTCGCTCGCCGCCGAGGTCTCGGGGCGGGTGGTCCACGTCAACCCGCGCCTGGTGAGCGGCGCGTCGTTCGACGCGGGCGAGGTGCTGGTGCGCGTGGACGCCGCGCCCTTCGAGTCGGCGCTCGCGCAGGCTCGGGCGGATCGCGCGTCGGCGCGCGCCGCGGTGGTGCTCGCCGAGCAGACCGTGGCGCGCACCGAGGAACTGATCGCGAAGGGGTTCCTGTCGCGCCAGGCGCTCGACGAGCGCATCGCCGCGCGCGACCAGGCGCGCGCGGCGCTCGCGCGCGCCGAGGCCGTGGAGGGGCAGCGCCGTCTCGACCTCGCGCGCTGCGAGATCCGGGCGCCCTTCGGCGGGCAGGTGCTGAGCGCGCGGGTCGACGTCGGCGACACCACGCAGCCCGGGCGCGAGCTGGCGCGGATCTTCGACTCGCGCCACCTCGAAGTGCCGGTGTCGCTCACCGACCGGGACATGGCGCTGATCGGCGACGCCTGGGCGAGCGGCGCGAAGGCGCGCGCGAAGGAAGCGAACGCCGCGGTCTACGTCGAGCACGGCGGCGCCGAGTATCGGTGGACGGCGCGCATCGACCGGGTGGAGGCGTTGCTCGACAGCGCGACGCGAACCTTCAACCTGGTCGTGAGCGTGCTCGAGCCGCAGGCGCGCGGCCGGCCCGCCGGCGCGGCCGGGGCGCGGGCGCTGGCCGGCAAGCGCGGCGCGGTCGCGCCGCCGCTGCTCGTGGGGATGTTCACCCGCGTGGAGATCCAGGGCAGGGACCCGGGGCCCCACCTGCTGCTGCCGCGCGCCGCGCTGCGCGACGCAGGGCAGGTCTGGGTGCTCGACGCGAATTCGGCGATCTCGATTCGCACGGTGCGGGTGCTGCGCGAGGACGACCGCCACGTGGCGATCGCGGCCGAAGGCATCGAAGCGGGTGCGCTCGTCGTGGTGAGCGCGCTGCCGGTGGTGACCGAGGGGATGCAGGTCAGGGCGAGCGAGGCGCAGGGCGGGGCAGCGAGGCGATGAATCGCCTGATCGAGTGGATGGCGCGCCACCCGGTGGCGGCCAACCTGCTGATGATGATGATCGTCGTGAGCGGCATCGTCGCATCGGTCACGATGAAGCAGGAAGTGTTTCCCGAGATCAACTTCGACACGATCGAGGTGCGCGTGGTCTACGCGGGCGCGGCGCCCGACGAGATCGAGGAGTCGATCGTGCAGCGGATCGAGGAGCAGGTCCAGGGCATCGACGGAATCGATCGCGTGATGGGGTTCGCCGCCGAGGGCGTGGGCCTGGTGCGCATCGAGCTCGCCCGCGGCACGAGCTCGTCGCGCGCCCTGGACCAGGTGAAGTCGGCGATCGACCGGATCACGAGCTTTCCCGACCAGATCGAGCGGCCGGTCGTGCGCGAGATCGTCAATCGGCAGCGCGTCGTGGAACTGGTGCTCTACGGCGACGCCAGCGAGGCCACGCTGCGCGAGCTCGCGCACAGGGTGAAGGACGAGTTCACGGCGCTGCCGGGGATCTCGCTCGCGGAGGTGGCGCGGGTGCGCGACTACGAGATCTCGATCGAGGTGCCCAACGCGGCGCTGCGCGCGCACGGGCTCACGCTCGCCGACGTTGCGCAGGTGGTGCGCCGCTCCAGCCTCGACCTGCCCGCGGGCGACTTGCGCAGCCAGAGCGAGTCGATCCTGCTGCGCACCAAGGGGCGCAACTATCGCCGCGCCGACTTCGAGAACATCGTGCTGCTCACGCGCCCGGGCGGCGCGGTCGTGCGCCTGGGCGACGTGGCGCGCATCGACGACGGCTTTCGCGCCGACGACCTGATCATGCGCTACGACGGCAAGCCGGCGAGCTTCGTGCAGGTGTTTCGCGTGGGCGAGGAGAAGGTGCTCGACGTGGTCGGGCGCGTGCAGCGGCACATCGAGCACGGCATCCGCCCCAACCTGCCGCCCGGGGTCTCGGTGGCGGTGTGGCGCAACGACGCGACCGAGTTCCGCAACCGCGTCGACCTGCTGCTCAAGAACGGCCTGATCGGCCTGGCGCTGGTGATGACCGCGCTCGCGCTGTTCCTCGACCTCAGGCTCGCGTTCTGGGTGGCCACCGGGATCTTCGTCTCCTTCGTGGGCGCGTTCAGCGCGATGTCGATGCTGGGCCTGTCGATCAACATGATGTCGCTGTTCGGCTTCATCCTCGCGATCGGTATCGTGGTCGACGACGCGATCGTCACCGGCGAGAACATCTACGCCGAGAACGAGCGCGGCCGGACCGGCTACGACGCCGCCGTGGCCGGGGCGCGCCGGGTGGCGATGCCGGTTGCGCTGGCGGTGGGCACGACGATCACCGCGTTCGTGCCGCTGCTGTTCGTGCCCGGCAACGTCGGGAAGTTCCTGTTCCAGATCCCGGCGATCGTGATCATCGTGCTCGTGATCTCGGTGCTCGAGGCGATGCTGATCCTGCCGCACCACCTCGCGAGGCTGCAGATCGCGGGCTACCGGGCGCGCACGCGCGCCGGGGCCGCGCTCGCCGAGCTGCGCCACGCGATCGACCGCGGCCTGACGCGCTTCGTGAACGGGCCGCTCGAGCGCGCGGTGCGCTTCGCCACCGTGCGCTACGGCGTCGTGATCGCCTCGAGCGTCACGCTGTTCGTGCTCACGGTCGGGTTGATCTCGGGCGGGTACGTGAAGTTCACGTTCTTCCCGGTGGTGGAGGGGCGCTACGTGACGGCGTCGATCGACCTCGCGCCGGGCACCACCGCGCAGGCCACGCTCGAAGCCACCGAGATCCTCGCCCGGGCCGGGCGCGAGGCGGCGCGCGCGCTGCCCGACCCGAGCGGGCGCGACCTCGTCGCCGCGCAGTTCGTCACCGTGGGCCGGCAGGAGGCGTCGGGGCCCGGTGCCGCGGGCGCGCTCGGGATCCTGCAAGGACACCGGGCGTCGGTGGTGTTCGAGCTGCTCGACCCGGAGGTGCGCACGGTGAGTTCGCGCGACTTCGAGCTGAAGTGGCGGGAGATCGCGGGCGATATACCGGGGGTGCGCAAGATCTCGTACGCCTCGAACGTGATCAACGTCGGGTCGGCGGTGCAGGTGTCGCTATCGGCGCGGACCTCCGAGGGCCTCGCGCACGCGGTGGCGCTGGTCTCGCGGCGGCTGGGCGAGATCGACGGGGTGCTCGACGTGCGCGACGACCGCGACCCCGGCAAGCGCGAGCTGCAGTTCGCGCTGCGGCCGCAGGCGCGCACGATGGGCGTTAACACCGACATGCTCGCGCAGCAGGTGCGCGACGCGTTCTACGGCGCCGAGGCGGTGCGCGTGCAGCGCGGACGCGACGAGGTGCGCGTCTACGTCCGGCTTCCGGGCTCGGAGCGCGACACGCTCGCCGACGTGGGCCGCTACCGGATCCGCACCCCGTCGGGCAGTTTCATCCCGCTGCACGAGCTCGCCGAGGTCTCGCTGGGGCAAGGGCTGTCCACGCTGGTGCGCGAGGACGGGCGCCGCGTGACCACCGTGCACGCGGACGTGGACGCCGCGCTGGTGACCGGGCAGCAGGTGAACGCCAAGCTGCTCGGCGAGATCCTGCCCGAGATCCGGGAACAGGTGGCGGGGCTGTCGTGGACGCTCGGGGGCGAGCAGCGCGAGCAGGGCCAGGCGCTGCCGTCGCTCGCGCGCAACTTCGGGTTCGCGATGTTCGGCATGTACACGCTGCTCGCGCTGGCGTTTCGCTCCTACGTGCAGCCGTTCATCGTGCTCGCCTCGATCCCCTTCGGGCTCGTGGGCGCCACGGTCGGTCACCTCGCAATGGGGCTGAGCTTCGGCCTGACCAGCCTCTTTGGCATCGTCGGGCTGTCCGGGATCATCGTCAACGGCTCGCTCGTGCTGGTGGACTTCTTCAACGAGCAGCGCGGCGCCGGGGCGGCCACGCGCGAGGCGATCGTGCTGGCGGCCAAGAGCCGCTTTCGCCCGATCCTGCTCACCACGGTCACCACGTTCCTGGGCATCTTCCCGCTGATCATCGAGCGCAGCATCCAGGCGCAGTTCCTGATTCCGCTCGGCGTGTCGATCGCGGTGGGCGTGCTGCTGGGCACGGTGCTGCTGATGATGCTCACGCCCGCGCTGGTGATGCTCGAGGAAGACCTGAGCGCGCGCTGGCGTGCGGCGCGCGGCGCGCAGCCGTTCAGAACCTGAACAGCGCGGTGCGCGCGGCGTCGTCCCAGCCGTAGGCGTCGAAGAAGATCGTCGCCGCGCCGGCGCACAGCAGCAGCGGGCGCAGCCACCGCCAGCGCATCGGGCGGATCAGCGCGACCGAGATCATCCACACCCCCAGGCCCACCTTGGCGCCGGCCACGAGCGCCATCGCCGGGTCGGTGGCCAGCTTGAGCAGCCACGGGTTGGCGATGAAGCCCATCGGCAGCACGAACAGGCCCACGCCCAGCAGCATCGAGCGCCCGGCCACGGGGAGCCACGGCGTCTGCGCGATCCCGGCGGCGATGAAGACGTTGCCGCACACCGGCGGCGTGATCGTGCACAGCAGCGCGTACCAGAACACGAACAGGTGCGCGTACAGCGGCGTGAGCCCCATCGACTGCAGCGCGTCGCCCGCCACCGCGATGCAGATCACGTAGGCGGCGGTGGTGGGCAGCTCCATTCCGAGGAGCAGGCTCGCAAGCCCCGTGAGCGCGAGCCCGACCCAAAGGCTGCCGTCGGAGGCCGAAAGGATCAGCGAGGTGATCTTCACGCCCACGCCGGTCTTGTGAAAGACGCCGGTGATCAGGCCGGCGCAGATCAGGATCGCGGCAATGGTGGCGATCTGGCGGCCGGCGTCGACCACCGCCACCTGCAGGCGCGCGAGCCAGCCGCCGGGGTTGGAGCGCCCCGTGGCGTCGAAGGCGAGCAGCAGCACGGTGGCGGCCGTGGCGAACAGCGCCGCGTACTGCGGCGTGTAGGCGGTCCAGCCCAGGACGTAGATCAGGATCGCGAACGGCACCGCGAAGAACGGCAGCGTGCGCGCAACCCGCACCCAGCCGGGCAATTCGTCGGCCGCCATGCCCTCGAGGTCGAACTTGATCGCGTACTGGTGCACCCCGACCCAGGCCGTGACGAAGAAGAGGATCGCCGCGGGCGTGGCCGCGACCATGATCGTGGTGTACGGGAGCGCGAGCAGTTCGGCCATCACGAAGATGCCGGCGCCCATCAGCGGCGGCATGATCTGCCCGCCGGTGGACGCAACCGCCTCGGTGGCCGCCGCGAGGCTGGGCGGATAGCCCATGCGCTTCATCGCCGGGATCGTGACCATTCCGGTGGACGCGGTGTTGGCCGACGCCGAGCCGGAGATCGTCCCGTACATCGCGCTCGAGAGCACGGCCACCTTGGCGGCGCCCGCGCGGAACCGCCCGGCGATCTGGGTCGAGAGCGACATGAAGCCCGACCCGGCCGCGCCGGCGGAGATGAACGCGCCGAGGATCAGGAAAGGCGCGATCGTGTCGGCCGAAAGACCCGTGAGCTCGCTCCACAGGCCGCTCTCGCTGATCACGAGGTCGCCCAGGAACGAATCGAGCGCGAAGGGGTCGTGGCCGAAGGTGCCCGGAACGAGGTGGCCGAACATCCCGTAGGCGAGCACGAGCGTCGTGATCGCCGGGAGCACCCAGTTGATCGCGCGCCGCGCCATCTCGAGCGCAACCGCCACCAGCACGAGGCCGATCGCGATCTGCAGCGGACCCTCGAGGATCCCGTACTGGTCGGCGAGCGAGTCGCTGAAGACCGCGACGTAGGCTGCGCACGCCGCGCCCAGCGCCGCGCAGGCCCAGCCGAACACCCGCGCGGCGCTCGACCCGGACGGCGTGAACACGAAGATCCACGGCAGCGCCAGCAGGTAGTGCACCGGCCGCGTGATCAGGTTCGGGATCAGCCCGGAGAAGACCAGGTACAGGTGAAAGCCCACCGTGACCACGCCGAACAGCGTGACCACGAGGCCGGGCCGCGGCACCCGCGCGGTGCGCGCAACCTGGTCGGCAAAGGTTTCGCGGTGGTCCGGGCCGGACATCGGCGAGAGCGCGCGCGGGTTCGCGAGAGCCGCGCGCGCCGCCGCGCGCGCGCCCTCGCGACCGGGCCCTTACTTCACGGCGATTCCCTTTTCCTTGTAGTAGCGCATCGCGCCCGGGTGCACTTCGGCGCCCAGCAGCTTCACCATGTCGGGCTGCACGCCGTTCCACCAGGGGCTCTTCTCGGCGAGCTTGGCCTTGCCCTCCCAGAAGGTCTTCGTCACGAAGTAGGCCACGTCGTCGGTCATCGCGGTGGTGCCGTACGCGCCCACCGGGAGGCCAACCGTGTTCACCGGCTTGTCCTGGCCCTTGTAGGTGTTGGCGGCGATCGTGAGCGGGCCCGAGGAGGCGTCGAGCGAGAGCACCTTGGCGCGTTCCGCGTCGCTCAGCGAGAGGATCTTGACCGGCGTGGTGGTGGCCAGCTCCACCAGCTGCGGCGTCGGGTGCGACGAGCAGGTGGCGAAGGCGTCGACCTTGCCGTTGCGCATGGCCGGGCCCGCGGCGCTCAGCTCCACTTCCACCGTCTTCACCTTGTCGGTGAGGTTGAAGGCGGCCAGGATCTTCTCGGTGGCCGTGCCGCAGAACGAGCCCTTTCCGCCCGGGATCATCGTCTTGCCCGCGAGGTCGGCGATCGAGTTGATGCCGGCGTCGGCGCGCGCCACGAGGTGAACGGTCACGAAGGGCATCACGAACAGCGTGCGCGCGTTGTCGAACGCGCCGTCCTCGAAGGGCTTCTTGCCGGCGCGCGCGCTGGCGAGCAGGCTGGGCGGCGTCGTGAAGATGAAGTTGCCGGTGCGAACCTTGGACTCCTTCACGTTCTGCACCGAGCCCTGGCTCTCCTCCACGGTGGGAACGTAGGAGGCGTCGGCCCCCTTGAGCGCCTCGGCGAGCTGCACCGTCATCAGGTAGTACGAGGACGTGGACTTCGCGGACTTGAGCGTGACGCGCGTCTCGGCCGAGGCCGGTGCCGCCAGCGCGGCGAGGCCGAGCGCGACGACGCCCGCCGCGCAAAAAGACTTCATCTTCGGCATTGCAGTGTCTCCGGATGGTTGTGTGAGAAGCTTGCGCATTCTACCGTTGCGGCGGGCGGGCATCACCGAAATGCGACCTCGAGCGGGCTCCGGGAGCGATCTGCTCGCGTACTACGCGGCGCGCGCGCGCGAGTACGAACGCATCTACGACAAGCCCGAGCGCCAGGCCGACCTGCGCGTCCTGGAGACCGCGGTCGCGGCCTGGCTCGAAGGCCGCGAGGTGGTCGAAATCGCCTGCGGCACCGGCTACTGGACGCGGTTCATCGCCCCGGCGGCCCGGCGCGTGCTGGCGCTCGACGCGAACCCGGAAACGCTGGAGATCGCGCGCGCCAAGGCGCTGCCGCCGGAAAAGGTGCGCTTCGACGTGGCCGATGCCTACGCCCTGGAGCCCTCGCTGGGGCAGTTCGACGCGGCCTTCGCCGGGTTCTGGTGGTCGCACGTGCCGCGCGACGCGCAGCCCGCGTTCCTCGCCTCGCTGCGCGCCAGGCTCGTTGCGGGGGCCGTGCTCGTGATGCTCGACAACCGCTACGTGCAGGGCAGCAGCACCCCGGTCTCGCGCACCGACGCGCGGGGCAACACCTATCAGCTTCGCCGGCTGCACGACGGCAGCGCGCACGAGGTGCTGAAGAACTTCCCCTCCGCCGCCGAGCTGCGCGGCGCGTTGCGCGAGTTCGCCGAAGAGATCGAGGTTCGCGAGCTCCGGCACTACTGGCTGCTGCGCTGCCGCGTGCGCTAGGCGCCGGGCCGGGAGATGCGCGCGGGCCCGCGTGCCCGCGGCCACCCGGCGCTAGCGCGCGGGCGGCTCGTCGTCGATCAGCCCCGGCTGCACGAGGCGCGTGTTCGCGAGCGCCCCCGCGGCCTCCAGGATCGGGTAGGCGATCGAGCACAGGTGCGAGTTGATGCGCTTGAGGTCGCTGATCAGGTCCAGGTGCAGCGAGCTCGTCTCGATGCTCTGCACGGTCTGGTCGTGCAGGCGCGCGAGGTGGCTGGCGGCGAAGGAGCGCTCCAGGTCGCGAAAGCGCGCCTTCTCCTCGAGCAGGCGCTGCGCGTCGCGCAGGTGCCCGTCGAGGAACACCGTCATCGCCAGCCGCAGGTTGGCGAGCAGGCGCTCGTGCAGGTGGCTGATCTCGGCCATGCCGGCCTCGGAGAAGCTGCGCCCGCGGCTGATCTTCTTGTCTTCCACGTCCTGCAGCACCCGCTCGATGATGTCGCCCACCTGCTCCATGTTGATCGTGAACGAGATCACGTCGGTCCAGCGCCTGCCCTCGCGCTCCGAGAGCGACTCGCGCGAGATCTTCGTGAGGTAGTACTTGATCGCCGAATAGAGGTCGTCCACCGTGTCGTCCATGCGCCGCAGCTCGCCGGCGAGGCGGCTGTCGTCGTCGCGAATCACCGGCAGCATGCCGCGCAGCATCGTCTCGACCACGTCGGCCTGGTGCAGCGCCTCGCGCGCCGCGCAGGTGATCGCGAGCGAGGGGGTGGCGAGCGCGACCGGATCGAGGTGGCGCGGCCTGCCGTTGCGCGACGGATCCTCCTTGGGCGCCGGCAACAGCCGTTCGGTGAGCCTGGCCATCGGGGCGGTGAACGCGATGAACGCCGCCGCGATGCCGATGTTGAACACGAGGTGCCAGGCGACCACCGCGTGCACGTTGGCCTGCTGGAGCGCCGAGATCCACGGCAGGATCAGCGGAATCAGCGGCGCGGCGATCGCCACGCCGATCAGCTTGAACAGGAAGTTGCCCAGCGGCACGCGCCGCGCGAGGGGCGTGGACTTGAGCGTGGAGAGCATCGCCAGCAGCCCGCTGCCGATGTTCGCGCCCAGCACGATCCCGAGCGCCGCCTGCAGCGGCAACAGCCCCGAGTCGGCCATCGTCGCGGTGAGCAGCACGATCGCGAGGCTGGAGTAGGAGAGCACCGCGAGCAGCGCGCCCACCACCAGGTCGAGCACGACCTCGTTGGGCAGCGCGGCGAGCAGGCTCTGCACGGCGGGCGACCCGGTCATCGGGCGGGTGGCGGCTAGGATCAACTGCAGCGCGAGGATGATCAGCCCCAGGCCGATCGCGATCCGGCCGATGCGCCCCGCGGTGGAGTTCTGCCGCGAGACGAACAGCACCACGCCCACGAAGATCAGCAGCGGCGAGAGCCACGACAGGTCGAGCGAGAACACCACGGTGATCACGCTGGTGCCCACGTCGGCGCCGAGCATGATCGCGAGCGCGGCCGAGGTGGCGATCAGCCGCTGGCCGACGAACGACGACGCGATCAGGCAGGTGGCCGTGCTCGACTGGATCAGGCCCGTCACGCCGAGCCCGGCGAACAGCGCCGCGCCGCGGTTGCTCACGCTTCGCGACAGCACCCCGCGCAGGTTCTCGCCGAACGCGCGCAGCACGCCGGTGCGCACGTTGTGCGTGCCCCAGACGAGCAGCGCGATCGCCGCGAGCAGGTTAAGAAGGTGCAGCATCCGCAACGCCAGTCGGCCGCCCGCGCGCGCGACCAGGCCGCCCGCGCGCGCGAACGCACGCGGCGAGTGCAACCGCGACCGCTGCCGCGGCTGCGGTCGGCCCGCATGGCCAACGGGGGCGGTGATCGAACATCCACGCAGTTTAGCGGAGGCCGCGGGCGCGGCGCTACGGGTGCTCCCGCGTTGCGCTATCGCAGACCGGCTTTCGTGGAGTAACATCGCCCCCACGTCCCGAACAACCCGCAGAACCCACAGACACGGAGGAAACTCGTCATGAAGATGATGAAGGCTGCGCTCGCGATCGCCCTCGCAGGCGCTTTCAGCGCGTCCGCGTACGCACAGGTCGAAATTCAGTGGTGGCATTCGATGGGCGGCGCGCTCGGCGAGAGGCTCAACGGCCTTGCCGACAAGTTCAACGCATCGCAGAAGGACTACAAGGTCGTAACGGCCTACAAGGGCTCGTACCCCGAGTCGATGACGGCGGCGATCGCGGCATTCCGCGCCGGCAGCGCGCCGCACATCCTGCAGGTGTTCGAGGTGGGCACGGCGACGATGATGTCGGCCAAGGGCGCGATCGTTCCGGTGGCCAAGGTGATGACCGACTCGGGCGAGAAGTTCGATCCGAAGGTCTACATGCCCACCGTCACCGGTTACTACACCGACCTGCAGGGCAACATGCTCTCGCTGCCGTTCAACAGCTCGACGGCGATGTTCTACGTCAACAAGGATGCGTTCAAGAAGGCCGGCCTCGACCCCGAAAAGCCGCCCAAGACCTGGAAGGAAGTGGTTGCCGCGGCCGAGAAGCTCAAGGCCTCGGGCCACGCCTGCCCGTACACGACCAGCTGGCCGTCGTGGGTTCACATCGAGAACTTCAGCGCCTGGCACAACGTGCCGATCGGCACCAAGCAAAACGGCATGGGCGGGCTCGACACCGTGTTCACGGTGAACTCGCCGCTGCACGTCAAGCACATCGCGATGCTGGCCGACATGTCGAAGAAGGGCCTCTTCACGTACGCCGGCCGCACCAGCCAGGGTGATGCGAAGTTCTCGGGCGGCGAGTGCGCGATGTTCACCGGCAGCTCGAGCGCGATCGGCGGCATCGTCAAGGCCGGCAAGGTCGACTGGTCGGCGAACTTCCTTCCCTACCACGACGACGTGGCGGGCGCGCCGCAGAACTCGATCATCGGCGGGGCTTCGCTGTGGGTGATGGGCGGCAAGAAGGCCAACGAGTACAAGGGTGTCGCGAAGTTCCTCGGCTTCCTCTCGCAGCCCGAGATCCAGATGGACTGGCACACCGGCACCGGCTACGTGCCGATCACGATGGCGGCGGCTGAAATGACGGCCAAGTCGGGTTTCTACGCCAAGAACCCGGGGCGCGACGTCGCGGTCAAGCAGCTCACTCACAAGGCGCCGACCGAGAACTCGAAGGGCCTGCGTTTCGGCAACTTCGTGCAGGGTCGCACCGTGATCGAGGAGGAGATGGAGGCGGTGTTCTCCGGCAAGAAGGAAGTCAAGGTGGCGCTCGACGACGCGGTCAAGCGCGGAAACGAAATCCTTCGCCAGTTCGAGGCTGCCAACAAGTAAGCGCGAAGCCGGTCGGCGGCGCGGCCGGTAGCGGCCGCGCCCCGACAGGCGCGAGGCGTAGCGGCAGCGCACGCTTGGCGCCGCCGGGTGCCTGTCACGCGCCGGTTGGCTCGACCCAGACGCCCGATTTCGCACCGCGATGGAAAAGCGAGTCGTCTTCCGCTCGGCATGGTTGCCGTACCTGCTGGTTGCGCCGCAGCTCGCGATCACGGTCGTGTTCTTCTTCTGGCCCGCCGCGCAGGCCGTCTGGTTCTCGTTCCACCTGCAGGACGCGTTCGGGCTGAAGACGCAGTTCGTCGGGCTGCAGAACTTCTTCCACCTGTTCAAGGACCCCAACTACCTCGCCTCCTTCCGGGTCACCGCGGTGTTCAGCGCGCTGGTCGCGTTCGGCGGCATCGCGATCTCGCTGCTGCTCGCGACGATGGCCGATCGCGTGCTGCGCGGCGCGCTCGCCTACAAGACGCTGCTGGTGTGGCCCTACGCGGTCGCCCCGGCGGTGGCCGGGGTGATGTGGGCGTTCCTGTTCGCGCCGTCGATCGGCATCGTGACCTACGTGCTCAAGGGCATGGGCATCGACTGGAACTGGGTCGTGCACGGCGACCAGGCGATGCTGCTGGTGGTGATCGCGTCGATCTGGAACCAGATCAGCTACAACTTCCTGTTCTTCCTCGCCGGGCTGCAGTCGATCCCGCGCTCGCTGATCGAGGCGGCGGCGATCGACGGCGCGGGCCCGTCGCGGCGCTTCTGGACGATCGTCTTCCCGCTGCTCTCGCCCACCACCTTCTTCCTTCTCGTGGTCAACGTGGTGTTCGCGTTCTTCTCCACCTTCGGGGTGATCGACGCCACGACCCAGGGCGGGCCGGCGCAGGCGACGCAGATCCTCGTGTACAAGGTCTACCACGACGGCGTGAAGGCGGCCGATCTGGGCGGGTCGTCGGCGCAGTCGGTCGTGCTGATGCTGATCGTGATCGCGCTCACCGTCGTGCAGTTCCGCTACATCGAACGCAAGGTGCAGTACTGATGGTCGAGAACCGCCCCTGGCTGACTTTCTTCGCGCACGCCGTGCTGATCGTCGGGGTCGCGGTGATCGCCTTCCCGGTCTACGTGGCCTTCGTCGCGTCCACGCACACGCTCGAGACGGTGATGCGCACGCCGATGCCGCTCGTGCCCGGCGACCAGTTCTTCGAGAACTACGCGCAGGTGCTCACCGCGGGCTCCACCCGGGGCTCGAAGGCGGCGGTGGCGCAGATGCTCGTCAACAGCTCGGTCATGGCGCTGGCGATCCCGGTCGGCAAGATCGCGATCTCGGTGATCTCGGCGTTCGCGATCGTCTACTTCCGCTTCCGGCTGCGGATGTTCTTCTTCTGGATGATCTTCGTCACGCTGATGCTGCCGGTCGAGGTGCGGATCATCCCCACGTTCCAGGTGATCGCGGATCTCGGCCTGCTCAACACCTACACCGGCCTGGTCGTGCCGCTGATCGCGTCGGCCACGGCCACCTTCCTGTTCCGGCAGTTCTTCATGACGATCCCCGACGAGCTCGCGGAAGCCGCGCGCGTGGACGGTGCCGGGCCGATGCGATTCTTTCGCGACGTGGTGCTGCCGCTGTCCAAGACGTCGATGGCGGCGCTGTTCGTGATCCAGTTCATCTACGGCTGGAACCAGTACCTGTGGCCGCTGCTGATCACCAGCGAGGAGTCGATGTACACGACGGTGATCGGCATCAAGCGGATGATGGTCGGCGGCGACGCGGCCACCGAGTGGCAGCTGGTGATGGCGACCGCGCTGCTGGCGATGCTGCCGCCGGCCGTGGTCGTGATCGCGATGCAGAAGTGGTTCGTCAAGGGCCTGGTGGAAACCGAGAAATAGGCGGGGGCATGGCAAGCGTTTCGTTCAGGCAGGTCCGGAAATCCTACGGCGAGCTCGAGGTCATCCACGGCGTGACGATGGACATCGCCGACGGCGAGTTCATCGTGATCGTCGGCCCCTCGGGCTGCGGCAAGAGCACGCTGCTGCGGATGGTGGCCGGGCTCGAGGTGATCACCGCCGGCGAGATCATGATCGGCGAGCGGGTGGTCAACCGCATCGAGCCGGCGCAGCGCGACATCGCGATGGTGTTCCAGAACTACGCGCTGTACCCGCACATGTCGGTGTACGAGAACATGGCCTACGGCCTGAAGATCGCCAAGGTGCCGCGCGACGAGATCGAGCAGCGCGTGCAGAAGGCGGCCAAGATCCTGGAGCTCTCGGAGTTCCTCAAGCGCAAGCCGCGCCAGCTCTCCGGAGGGCAGCGCCAGCGCGTCGCGATGGGTCGGGCGATCGTGCGCATGCCCAAGGTCTACCTGTTCGACGAGCCGCTGTCGAACCTCGACGCCAAGCTGCGCGCGCAGACCCGGATCGAGATCCAGAAGCTGCACGCCGAGCTGGGCACCACGTCGCTGTTCGTCACGCACGACCAGGTCGAGGCGATGACGCTCGCGCAACGGATGATCGTGATGAACGCCGGCGAGGTCGAGCAGATCGGCTCGCCCGAGGAGGTCTACCACAGGCCGGCCACCACCTTCGTCGCGAACTTCATCGGCTCGCCGCCGATGAACCTGATCGAGGGGGTGGCCAAGGGCGCGCAGTTCGAGGCCGGCGGCGAGACGCTCAGACTCCCGGTCGCGGCGCCTCGCGACGGTTCGCTGGTGCTCGGCATGCGCCCCGAGCACGCCGACATCGTCGCCGACGACCCCGCGGGGTGGAAGCTGCGGGTCGAGGTGGTCGAGATGCTGGGCGCCGAGCGGCTGGTCTACGGCCGGCTGTGCGGACAGCTCTTCACCGTGCGCATCGAGGGCACGAGGACGCCGCCGCGCGTGGGCGAGACGCTGACGCTCAAGGAGCGGCCCGATCACCTGCACTGGTTCGACACGCAAACACGTCGGAGGGTCGAGGGGTGAACGTTTCCTTTGGCGAATGGCCGTACCGCCGCCGCGTCGCGCATCGGGGCGCGGGCAAGCTCGCGCCGGAGAACACGCTGGCGGCGATACGCAAGGGCGCGTCGCTGGGCTACCGGATGTTCGAGTTCGACGCGAAGTTGAGCGGCGACGGGGTGGCGGTGCTGATGCACGACGCGCTCGTGGACCGCACCACGAACGGCAGCGGCCGCGTGGCGGGGATGAGCTTCGCCGAGTTGGCGCAGCTCGACGCCGGCTCCTGGCACTCGCCGGAGTACGCGGGCGAAGGCGTGCCCACGCTCGCGCGGGTCGCCGCGTGGCTGACCGCCAACCACCTCCATGCCAACGTCGAGATCAAGCCCTGCCCGGGGCGCGAGGTGGAGACCGGCGGCGCGATCGCGCTGGAGGCGAGGCGCCTGTGGCGCGATGCCGAGGTGCCGCCGCTGCTGTCGTCGTTCTCGCCCCGGGCGCTGGAAGCGGCCAGGGGCGCGGCGCCCGAGCTGCCGCGCGGGCTGGTGGTGGACAACCCTGCGCTCGACTGGCTGGCGCTTTGCGCCGAGCTGGGCTGCGTTTCCCTGAACGCCCATCACGTGCTGCTCGATCGCGACGTGATCGACAGGGCGCACGGTGCGGGGCTGCGGGTCGTCTGCTACGGGGTCGGCGACCCCGAGCGCGCCGAGCAGCTGTTCGATTGGGGGCTCGACTGCCTGATCACCCCCGCGGTGGAGCTGATCGAGCCCGACTGACCGGCGCGGCCGCCGAGCGCGGCCAACGAGCGGCAAGGCGGCCGGCGCGCGGCAAGGCGGCCGGCGCGCGGCAAGGCGGTCGGCGCGCGGCAAGGCGGTCGGCGCGCGGCAAGGCGGCCGGCGGCGTGCCGGCCCCGGTGCACGCGTGCACGCGTGCAGGCCGCTCAGTCGGTCGACCAGTCCTTCGCGCGCTCCACGGCGCGCGACCAGCGCGCGCGCACCCCGGCGGCGCGATCGCGGCTCATCGCGGGTTCGAAGCGGCGCCCCACCTTCCAGTTGCGCGCCACTTCGGCCGGCGACGGCCAGAAGCCCGCGGCGAGCCCGGCGAGATAGGCTGCTCCGAGCGCAGTGGTTTCGGTGACTTCCGGTCGCACGACCGGCACGCCGAGCAGGTCGGCCTGGAACTGCATCAGCAGGTCGTTCGCGGTCGCGCCGCCGTCCACGCGCAGCTCGCGAAGCGGCTGGCCGCTGTCGGCCTGCATCGCGTCGAGGACGTCGGCGCTCTGCAAGGCGATCGACTCGAGCGCGGCGCGCGCGACGTGCGCGCCGGTGCTCCCGCGGGTGAGGCCCACGATCGTGCCGCGGGCGTGGGCGTCCCAGTGCGGCGCGCCCAGGCCGGTGAAGGCGGGGACCAGGACGACGCCCCCGGCATCGGGGACGCTGGCGGCGAGGGCCTCGACGTCGGACGAGTTCGCGATCAGACCCAGCCCGTCGCGCAGCCACTGCACGACCGCGCCGCCGACGAAGACGCTGCCTTCGAGCGCGTAGCGCATGCGCGCGTCGCCCGACGCGGCCGTGCCCCGCCAGCCGATCGTCGTGAGCAGGCGGTTGCGCGAGTGAAGCGGTTCGGTCCCGGTGTTCATCAGCAGGAAGCAGCCCGTTCCGTAGGTGTTCTTCGCCATTCCGGGCTCGAAGCAGGCCTGGCCGAACAGCGCCGACTGCTGGTCGCCGGCGATGCCGGCGATCGGCACGCGCGCCTGCCCGATGGCCGCGTGGCCGACCACGCCGCACGAGTCGACCACGCGCGGCAGGCACGCCGGCGGAATGCGCAGCAGCTCCAGCATGCGCTCGCTCCAGGCGCCGGTCGCGAGGTCGAGCAGCAGCGTGCGGCTCGCGTTCGAGACGTCGGTCACGTGCTCGCCGCACAGCTTGTGGACGAGCCAGCTGTCGATCGTGCCGAACGCCAGTTCGCCCCTTTCCGCGCGCGCGCGCGCGCCCGGAATCGTGTCGAGCAGCCAGGCGAGCTTGGTGCCCGAGAAGTAGGGGTCGAGCAGCAGGCCGGTGCGCTGGGCGACCTCGGCTTCCACGCCCTCGGCTTTGAGGCGCGCGCAGGCGTCGGCGGTGCGGCGGTCTTGCCAGACGATCGCCGGGGCGAGCGGTTCGCCGCTGGCGCGATCCCACAGCACCGTGGTCTCGCGCTGGTTGGTGATGCCGATCGCAGCCACGTCGGACGCGCCGATGCCGGCCGATGCGAGCGCCTCGTCGATGGTCGCGCGCTGCGTGGCCCATATTTCGGCCGCGTCGTGCTCGACCCAGCCGGGCCGGGGAAAGTGCTGGGTGAACTCGCGCTGCGCGCTCGCCACCGGCGCGCCGCCGGCGTCGAAGAGGATCGATCGTGAGCTGGTCGTGCCCTGGTCGAGGGCGAGAATGAAATCGGGCATCGGGGTTCCGTCGTGTGAGTGCGGTGCGGGCGCCGCTTGCGCTTGCGCAATGAAATGTCGGACCAGGTCGTTATCATTGTCAAGGGCGATGGAGCAGGAGAGCCACCATGTCGATCAACAAGAAAGATCTCGCAACCATCGAACAGGAGTTGCGCGTGCGCGCGAAGGCCCTGCGCGCCGAGATTTCCGGCAAGCTGGGCGAAGCCGCCAGCGACGCCGGCGGCATGAACACGGGCGGTGATTTCGGCGACCAGGCGCAGGCCTCGGGAGAGAGCTCGCTCGACCTGGCCGAGGCCCAGCGCGATCTGCTCGAGCTCGGGCAGGTGGATGCGGCGCTCGAGGCGATCGCCGCAGGCAACTACGGCGTGTGCGTCGATTGCGAACAGAGGATTCCGTTCGCGCGCCTCAAGGCCCGGCCGCTGGCGACCCGCTGCGTTGCGTGCCAGGGGCTCGCCGAGCGCAAGCGTGCCGATCAGCACCCTTCGATCTGAGGCGGCCGGCGCGGCCGGGAACGCAACGCGCAGGCCCTATCCGAAGCGCCCCTGAATGAACCATCCGCGGCGGTTGTCCGGCTGTGCCACGCGTTCGCGGTAGATCCAGAGCAGCGCGCTGGATTCGTCGGCCGCGATGAAGTAATCGCGCTGCACCAGCGCGTTGTCCCACCACCCGCTCTCGATGCGCTCCGGTCCGGCGAGCAGCGTGAGCGGCCCGTGCCAGAACGGGCGGTTGTTGCGCTCGGTGAGCGCCACCGGCGGTTCGAGCAGCCACAGCGGGCGCGGCAGCGCGCCGATCGGATCCGGCACGGGCGTTGCGTGCGCGCCGCCGCCGCCGAAGCCGGAGAGATCGTCCACCGGTTCCGATCGGTAGGCCGCCTCGGGGCGGTGGTCGGCCGCGACCAGCAGGCGCTGCACCTGCCCGCGCCCCAGCCTTGCCTGCAGGCGCTCGATCAGTCGCCCCAGGCTCTCGCGCGCGCTCGCCGGCACCGGGAACAGTTCGGCGTTGCCGGCGGCGAGCGGGCTCACCTCGTCGCAGCGCAACGCGATCGTGTGCACCGGGGCCGCGAGCCGAACGAGGGGCAGGCGCTCGCGCACGAGCACGAGCAGCCGGGCCGGGTCGCGGCTCGCTTCGGCCAGGCGCAGCGTGATCTCCAGCGGGGCGGCGGCGTCGGACTCGCACACCAGCGTGAATGCGCGCACCGCGGCGTGGCGCGCGCCGAGCCATCCGCCGAGCTGGGCGATCAGGCGCTGCGCCGCGAACAGCAGCGCCTCGGCGTTTTCCACCTGCGCGAGCAACTCGAGGCGCGACTCGAACGCGGCGGGCGCTTCGAACCAGCGTCGCGGCTCGGGCGAGCGCGCGAACGCGCGGTCGAGCTCGGCGAGCAACGCGTGCCCGAAGCGGCGCGCCAGCCCGGCACGCGGCAATTGCGCGAGGTCTCCCAGCGTGCGCGCGCCGATCGACTCGAGCGTTGCGAGGTGGGGGCAGGCCGCCTCGAGCACCGCCACCGGCACGGGCGCGAGGCGCGCGTTCAGTTGGGCCTGCGTGGCGGTGAAGGCGCCGTCGTGATGCCGCGCCAGCAGCCAGGCGCCGGTGGCGGTGGGCGCGCAGGCGAGTTGAGCCGATACGCCCAGTTCGGCCAATCCGCTGCGCGCGCGCACGACCAGCGCGCGATGCCCGCCGAACAGGCGCAGGCTGGCGCCGATCTCGAGCAGCAGGCCGCTCGCCTGCTCGGGCGCTGCGCGCTGCCCGCTGCGCGCGGGCTCGGCGGGTTGCTGCAGGCTGACCTGCGGCGTGAACTGCGATGCCCAGCACGCAATCTGGCAAAGGCTTCGGTGTTCGCGCGCGCGATCGCGCTCGTGCAGTTGCAGCGCCGGGGCGAGCGCGAGCGCGGTGGCGCGCTTGATGCCCGGGCGAACGCCGAGCGCCTGCGCAGCGCTGCTGGCCATCACGACGTGATTGCCCTCGAACACCGCCAGACAGGGGCCGGCGCCGGCACGCAGGAACACCTCCAGCGGCAGGCGCGACAGACACAGGGCCAGCCACAACACCGGGGATCAGCGCGCGACGATCAGTGCGCCGTGACGGCAGGACGCGAGGGTGGCCGGGCGTGGATGGTCTGCAACGAACCATCGGTTGCGTGCGCATCGGGCGCGGGCTGCGCACGCAGCTGGATCGCGGCCACCGGCCGTGGCAGTTCGAGCAGGATCTGGTTCGCGAGCACCGGCCCCCGGCGCTTGAGGATCTGGACCGAGAGGCGCTGCTCGGGTTGCGCGAGCAGCAGCAACCGAAGCGGCGCCGGCGAGGCTTCGAATTGCGCGGCCAGCGAACGGAACAGGAACACCGGCCCCTGCGCGCCCTGCGCGGCGAGTTGCAGTCGGCGCAGGTGTTCGGGGCGGGTCTTTTCCTGCGGCACCCAGGCGAGCAGCGCACCGAAGCAGGCGCTGCGCAGGGTTTGTTCCACCGCCCAGAGCCGGTTGGCGGCACTGGGCGCGTGCACGACGAGGAGGTGCTCGAGATCGATGCCGAAGCTGGCCAGTGCGGGAGCGTAGGGGATGTGCGGCGGCGCGAGCAGGATCACGGCGCGCCGCTCGCGGGTGAGTTGACGCAACAGCGGCACCAGCAGGCGCAATTCGCCGATGCCCGATTCCCGGCCGATCAGTTCGGTGAGCACGCCATCGGGCCAGCCGCTACCCGGGAGCTCGCGGTCGAGCCGCGCAAACCCGCTCGAGCTGGCCGGGGTGGGGGCGTGGCCGAGCTGGCTCGCGCGCCAGAGTTCGGAGTGGATCTTGGCAGGGTCGGGAACAGCAGCCATGGCCGGCCTTCACAGTGCCTTGCCGCCGCGCAGCAGCCCCACGCCAATGCCTTCGAGCGCGAAATCGTCGCTGCGCGCATCGACCACGATCGGGGCGTAGTCCGGGTTTTCGGGCAGCAGTTCGATCGAGTGGCCGCGGCGACGCAGGCGCTTGACCGTGACCTCGTCTCCGACCCGCGCAACCACGATCTGCCCGTTGCGCGCCTCCTGGGTGCGCCTGACCGCGAGCAGGTCGCCGTCGAGGATGCCGGCGTCGCGCATGCTCATGCCGCGGACCTTGAGCAGGTAATCCGGCGCCTGGTCGAACAGGTTCGGGTCGAGCGCGTAGCTGGTTTCGATGTGCTCCTGGGCGAGGATCGGGCTGCCGGCCGCGACTCTTCCAACGAGCGGCAGCGAGATGGCGATCTGCACCGCGCTGGCGGTGTCGCTGCCTTGCGAATCGGGGAGCATGCGCAGGCGGATGCCGCGCGACGCGCCCGACGTGAGCTCGATCACGCCCTTGCGCGCGAGCGCCTTCAAGTGCTCTTCGGCGGCGTTGGGCGAGCGAAAGCCGAGGCGCTCGGCGATTTCGGCCCGGGTGGGGGGGAAACCGGTGGCGTTGATGTGCTCCTTGATCAGCAGCAGGATTTCCTGCTGCCTCGGGGTCAGGTCACGCATGTTTCACCTCGGGAATGGATTCTGTGGGCAGGGACTGTATTTTTATACAGTTTTCGCCGATCTTTCAAGTCCCCGATCGATTTCGGCTGCGCGCGCCCGATGCCGGGGCCCGCGGCGCCTGCGGGCGGCGTGTCTACGCTTCGAGGCGGGGGATGGCATGCACGGTGAGTTTGTGGCACAGTGCTCGCCGCAGGGTCCGCGCGTGCGCGACGCGCACAGCGGGCTTGGGATTGCATTTCCCGGTTCGCTCAAGGTTCGCCTCGAAATGCAATGTTCGTTTCCAGTGTTTCGAGGATGATTTGATGCCTACCAAGATTTACGTCGGAAATTTGCCCTGGCGGGCCACCGACGCGCAACTCACTCAACTGTTCTCCGCTCACGGCGAGGTCAGCGAGGCACGCATCGTGACCGATCGCGAGACCGGCCGCTCGCGTGGCTTCGCTTTCGTCACGATGGGCAGTGCCGAGGCCGCGCAAAACGCGATCCGCGCACTGAACGGCCACTCGCTCGAGGGCCGCGCGCTGGTCGTGAACGAAGCGCGTGAGCAGCAAGGCGGCGGGGGCGGCGGCTTTCGTCGCGGCGGCGGCGGAGGGGGTGGCGGTTATGGCGGCGGCGGCGGCGGTGGCGGTGGCGGCGGCGGCGGCGGCGGTTATGGTCGCGGCGGCGGCGGTTATGGCCGCGGCGGCGGCGGCGACGGCGGCGGCGGCGGTGGCGGTTATGGCCGCGGCGACGGCGGCCCGCGCGGTTCGCGCTGACCAGGTTGAATCGTTCGCGGGGCACGCCTCGCGGGTGAGCAAAGTGCCGGCCTCGTGCCGGCATTTTCGTTTCTCCCCGCCTGCCTCGAGGGAGGCAGGCCGTTGGCGCGCCGATGCGCAGGCCGGGGCGATTCGATGATCGAAGACGGGAGCCTGAAGTGAGCGAACAAGCGATGGGCGCGGGCGTGACCGGCGCGGGCGTGATCGGCGTGGGCGCGATGGGCGGCGGAATCGCCGCGCGCCTGGTCGAGCGCGGATTGCGCGCCTGGGGGCGCGACATCGACCCGCAGCGCGAGGCGAGCGCGCGCGAGCAGGGCGTGCGCATCGCCGGCAGCGCGCGCGAGATCGGCGCTTCGTGCGGCGTGGTGATCGTGGTCGTGGTGGACGCGGCGCAGATCGAGACGGTGCTCGAGGGCGAAGACGGCCTGCTCGGCGCGCTCGCGCCCGCGAGCACGGTGCTGCTGTGCTCGACGATCGGTCCTGACGACATGGCGGGCTTTTGCCGGCGCGTGGCCGCGACCGGCGCCGCGGTGCTCGACGCGCCGATCTCGGGCGGGCCGGCGCGTGCGCGCGAGGGGTCGATGAGCATGATGCTCGCCGGGTCGCCCGACGCGCTCGCGCGGGCCGATCCGGTGCTGCGCGCGATCTCGGGCAAGCGTTTCGTGATCGGCGAGCGCCACGGCGACGCGTCGCGCGCCAAGCTCGTGAACAACCTGATGGCGGGGATCCACCTGTTCGCGGGCGCCGAGGCGATGGCGCTGGCCGAGCGCGTGGGGCTCGACCCGCGTGCGATGCTCGACCTCGTCTCGGCCAGCTCGGGGCAGAGCTGGATCTTCGACGACCGGATGCCGCGCGCGCTCGCCGGCGACTACGCGCCGCGCGCGCAGACGCGCGTCCTGACCAAGGACCTGTTGCTCGCGAACGCGCTCGCTTCAGGCGCGGGCGTGGACCTCCCGCTCGGCGCGATCACGGCACGGCTGTTCGCGAGCGCCTGCGAGCAGGGATGGGCCGATCACGACGACGCGGCCGTGCTCGAGTTCTACCGCGCGCGCTTCGCCGCTCACATGCCCGAGTAGTTGGGCCCGCCGCCGCCCTCGGGCGTCACCCAGACGATGTTCTGCGTCGGGTCCTTGATGTCGCAGGTCTTGCAGTGCACGCAGTTCTGCGCGTTGATCTGCAGGCGCTTGCCGCCGGCCTCGTCGTCGACGAATTCGTACACGCCCGCCGGGCAGTAGCGCTGTTCGGGCCCGTCGTAGGTGGCGAGGTTGAGCTTCACCGGAACCGAGCCGTCGACGAGCGTGAGGTGCACCGGCTGGTTCTCCTCGTGGGCGGTGTTCGAGTCGAACACCGACGAGAGCCGGTCGAAGCTGATCTTGCCGTCGGGCTTCGGGTAGCGGATCGGCTCGCACTCGGCGGCCGGGCGCAGGCACTCGTGGTCGGCGTGCTTGACGTGCATGGTCCAGGGCGCGCGCCCGCCGAACACGACCTGGTCGATGCCCACGAGCAGCGTGCCCATGTACAGGCCCTTGCTCATCGCGGCCTTGAAGTTGCGCGCGCGGTGCAGCTCGTCGTGCAGCCACGAGTCGCGCACCGCCTGCGGGTAGGCGGAGAGGGTGTCGGAGGCGCGCCCCTGCGAGATCGCCTCGAACGCCGCTTCGGCGGCGAGCATTCCGGACTTGATCGCGGTGTGGCTGCCCTTGATGCGCGAGGCGTTGAGGAAGCCGGCGTCGCAGCCGACGAGCGCGCCGCCGGGAAAGATCGTTTCCGGCAGCGCGTTCAGGCCGCCCGCGGTGATCGCGCGCGCGCCGTAGGCGATGCGCTTTCCGCCCTCGAAGAAGCCGCGGATGGCCGGGTGGGTCTTGTAGCGCTGGAACTCCTCGAACGGCGAGAGGTAGGGGTTGGAGTACGCGAGCCCCACGACGTAGCCCACCGCAACCCGGTTGTTGTCCATGTGATAGAGGAACGAGCCGCCGTAGGTTTTCGCGTCGAGCGGCCAGCCCGCGCTGTGCACGACCAGCCCGGGCGAGTGCTTCGAGGGGTCGATTTCCCACAGCTCCTTGAGCCCGATGCCGTAGCTCTGCGGGTCGCGGCCCCGGTCGAGCGCGAAGCGCGCGATCAGCTGCTTGCCCAGGTGCCCGCGCGCGCCCTCGGCGAACAGCGTGTACTTCGCGTGCAGTTCCATGCCGGGCTGGAAGTTCGCGGTGGGCTCGCCGTCGCGCCCCACGCCCATGTTGCCGGTGGCCACGCCCTTGACCGCGCCGTTGTCGTGATAGAGCACCTCCGATGCGGCAAAGCCCGGGTAGATCTCCACGCCCAGGGCCTCGGCCTGCTGGCCGAGCCAGCGCACGAGGTCCGAGAGGCTGATCACGTAGTTGCCGTGGTTCTTGAAGCAGCCGGGCAGCATCCACTGCGGCATGCCGCGCGCGCCGGTTTCGGAGAGAAAGAGGAACCGGTCTTCGGTGACCGGCACCGTGATCGGCGCGCCGTTCGCCTTCCAGGCCGGGAGCAGTTCGTCGATCGCGCGCGGGTCCATCACCGCGCCCGAGAGAATGTGCGCGCCCACCTCGGAGCCTTTCTCGAGCACCGTGACGCCGATCTCGCGCCCGGATTCGGCGGCGAGCTGCTTGATCCGGATCGCGGCCGCGAGACCGGCCGGGCCGGCGCCCACCACGACGACATCGACTTCCATCGCGTCGCGTTCGATTTCCATGGCTCTCTCCCTGAGGGTCGCTTGCGCAGCGATTGTCGCGGATATCGGCGCGCGCAAGCAAACCGCGCGGCAACGCGCCCGCCTGTGCGATCATCGACCACGACGATTGGGCCAACGGAAAGGAGCGCGCGTGTCGACGAGTCTTGATCTCACCGGAAAGGTTGCCTTGGTGACCGGCGCATCGAGCGGGCTCGGCGCGCGCTTCGCGCGCGTGCTCGCCGCCCACGGCGCGCAGGTCGTGCTCGCGTCGCGCCGGGTGGAGCGGCTCAAGGAGTTGCGTGCCGAGATCGAGTCCGAGGGGGGCGCGGCGCACGTGGTCGCGCTCGACGTGACCGACGTCGAGAGCATCCGCACCGCGGTCGCCCAGGCCGAGGCCGAGGCCGGGCCGATCGACGTGCTGGTGAACAACTCGGGCGTGAGCACCACGCAGCGCCTGGTGGACGTCCGCCCGCAGGACTACGACTTCGTCTTCAACACCAACACGCGCGGGGCGTTCTTCGTTGCGCAGGAAGTGGGCAGGCGGATGATCGCGCGCGCCAGGAGCGCGCCGGCCGATGCCCAGCCTCGCCAGGCGCGCATCGTGAACATCGCGTCGATGGCCGGGCTGCGCGTGCTCGCGCAGATCGGCGTTTACTGCATGAGCAAGGCGGCCGTGGTGCAGATGACCAAGGCGATGGCGCTCGAGTGGGGGCGTTTCGGGATCAACGTGAACGCGATCTGCCCCGGGTACATCGTGACCGAGATCAACGAGAAGCACTGGGAGACCGAGGCCGGCGCGCGGCTCGTGCAGATGCTGCCGCGCAAGCGCCTGGGCAAGCCCGAGGACCTCGACGGGTTGCTGCTGCTGCTCGCGCACGACCAGTCGCACTTCATCAACGGCGCGGTGATCGCCGCCGACGACGGCTTCGGGGTCTGAGATGGCCGCCGGCACGGACGTGGGCGCGGCGCGCGCGGTGGCCGCCGGCTTCGAGCTCGCCGCGCTGCCCGACGCCTTCTACGACGACCCCTATCCGACCTTCGCCGCGCTCACCGCGCACGAGCCGGTGCGCGTGCTGCGCGACGGCAGCCTGATCCTCACCGGCTACGCCGACGTGGTTGCGATGTACCGCAACCCGGTGGCGAGCTCCGACAAGAAGGTGGAGTTCAAGCCCAAGTTCGGCGACTCGCCGCTGTACGACCACCACACCACCAGCATGGTGTTCAGCGATCCGCCGCGGCACACGCGGCTGCGCCGCCTGGTGATGGGCGCGGTCAACCAGAGGGCGATCGCGCGGATGGAACCGAGCGTGGTGGCGCTGGTCGACGGCCTGCTCGACGAGATGTCGGGCAAGGCGCAGGTGGACCTGATCGAGGAGTTCGCGGGCCGCATACCGGTGGAGGTGATCGGCAACCTGCTCGCGGTGCCGCACGCCGATCGCGGGCCGCTGCGCGCGTGGTCGCTGGCGACGCTGGCCGCGCTCGAGCCGGTGCCCAGCGCCGAGATGCTCGAGCGCGGCAACCGCTCGCTGGTGCAATTCAAGGCCTACATGCAGGGGCTCGTGGCCGCGCGCCGCGCGCACCCGCTCGACCCGGACGAGGACGTGCTCACGCGCCTGATCCAGGGCGAGACCGACGGCGAGCGCCTGAGCGAGGAGGAGCTGGTGCAGAACTGCATCTTCCTGCTCAACGCCGGCCACGAGACCACGACGAACCTGATCGGCAACGGCCTCGAGCTGCTGATGCGCTTTCCCGGCGAGCAGCGGCGCCTGCGCGAGGACCCCTCGCTGCTCGCGAGCGCGGTCGAGGAGATGCTGCGCTTCGAGAGCCCGATCCAGCTGAACAACCGGCGCCTGCTCGAGCCCGCCGACATCGGCGGGCGAGCGTTTCCGGCGGGCACGCTGGCGAACCTGTCGATCGGCGCCGCGAACCGGGATCCGGCGCAGTTCCCCGACCCGCACCGTTTCGACGTGGGCCGCAAGCCCAATCGCCACGTGGCCTTCGGGCAGGGCGACCACGCCTGCGTGGGGATGAACGTGGCGCGCATGGAGGGAAGGGTCGCGGTGGGCCGGCTGATCGAGCGCTTCGAGCGGCTCGAGTACGCCGACGCGCCGCCGGAGCGCGACCGGCGCGTGCGATTCCGCGGCTTTCGCCGCTTGCCCGCGCGGCTCGGCTGAAGCGGCGCGTGCGCGCGCTCGGCGCGGTCCGCGCACCGCGCGCGCGATGGCTCTGCGCGCGCGGGCGGTGGCGCTGCGCGCGCCGTCAGTCGGCCGGCGTGGCCGCCTCGCGGGCCAGGCGCCGCACGATCGACCTGCGGATGTGGCGCACGCCGAACGCAGCGGCGAGCGCGATCGGCACCACCGACAGCCCCACCGCGAGGTCGACGTCGACCTGCGCGCCCATCGCCTTGCCGCCCTTGGCGAGATAGCCCACCAGCCCCGCGGCGTAGTAGGTGATCGCGGCCACCGACAGCCCTTCCACCGTCTGCTGCAGGCGCAGCTGCAGCTGCGCGCGCCGGCTCATCGCGCTCAGCATCTCCTGGTTCTGCCGCTCGCGCTCGAGCTCCACCCGCGTGCGCAGCAGGCTGCTCGCGCGCGCGATGCGATCGGCGCTCGCTTGCAGCCTCGCCGCCACGCTGTCGCAGTAAGCCATCGCGGGCCCGAACCGGCGCGAGAGGAAGCCGGTGAGGGTCTGCACGCCGGGCAGCCGCTGCTCGCGCAGCTCGCTCCCGCGCTGCCAGACCAGCGACTGGTAGGCGCGCGTGGCCGAGAAGCGGAATCCGGAGGTCGCGGCGAGACGCTCCACCGTGGCGGCGAGGTGCGTGATCTCGCGCAGCAGCGTCGGCTCGTCGGCGGCCGAGGCCGATTCGAGGCGCTCGACCAGCGACGAGAGCGCCGGCTCCACCGCGTCGAGCTCGGCGGCCACCGCGCGCGCGCCCGGGAACCCGAGCATGGCCATCATCCGGTAGACCTCGAGCTCGATCAGGCGCTGCACCTCGCGGCCGGCCTGGCGCTGCGTGAACGAGCGATCGAGCAGCAGGAAACGCGCGAAGCCGTCGGCGCCCAGGCGCAGGTCGGAGAACGCGGCGCCGGCGGCGTCGCCGATCTCGGCGCCGAGCACCTCGGGCGACTCGAACACGCGCGCCAGCGCGGCGGGCTCGCGCATCGCCGGGTCGTCGGGCACGATCGCCACGTGCGCCGAAGCGATCAGTTCGCCGGGCAGCCCCCCGAGCCAACCCTCGGGCAGCGCCGCGATCGCCGGTTCGGCGAAGGGCCGTGCCGGGTCGGCACCGGGCCGGTAGACCGTGTAGTCGTCGAATTCGCCGTGGCGTTCCCACTTCAGCTGGAACGCGCCGAAGTCGGCGAAGCAGTGGCTCTGCCCGGCCTCGGGCGCGGCGAGGTGATAATCGCGGCACAGGCGCGCGAGCGCATCGGGCACCTGGCGTTCGCCGCGCGCGCGCAGCATCGCCACGTGCGACACCCGATGCGCCCCGGCCAGCGCCGGCCTCGGCCGCGCGTGCAACTCGTTGTGCAGGGAGATGCGATCAGGATGCTCGATCATGACTGAAAGAATTCTCGTGTTTCGCCGCGAGATCCCGATGCGCTGGGGTGACATGGACGCGATGGGTCACGTCAACAACACAGTGTACTTCCGCTACCTGGAGGAGACGCGCATCAGCTGGTTCGACGCGCTCGGCTTCCCTCCCGAGCCGGCGGGCGAGGGGCCGGTGATCATCAACGCGCACTGCACCTTCGTGCGCCAGCTCGAGTACCCGGGCACGGTGGTCTGCGAGCACTTCGTGGGCGCGATCGGGCGGTCGAGCTTCGAGACGCACGTGACGATGCGCCGCGCCGACGACCCGCACACCGTGTACGCCGAGGGCGGTGCGAAGGTGGTGTGGGTCTACCAGCCCGAGAAGAAGTCGCGCCCGCTGCCCGATCGCGTGCGGCGCGCGATCGTCACGCCGCTGCTCGGCTGAGCGAAGCGGGCGCTCCCGGGGCGATCGGCCGCGCCTCAGGCGATCGCCGACGTGCCCACCGGCGCGCCGGTCTTCGCGATCACCTCGCGCACCGTCACGCCCGGCGCGAGCTCGCGCAGCTGCAGCCCCGAGCTGCCCACGTCGAGCACGCACAGGTCGGTGATGATCATGTCGACCACGCCCACGCCGGTGAGCGGCAGCGTGCACTCGGGCAGGATCTTGAGGTCCTCGGAGCCGTCCTTCTTCTTCGCGGTGTGCTCCATCAGCACGATCACCCGGCCCACGCCGGCAACGAGGTCCATCGCGCCGCCCATGCCCTTGACCATCTTGCCCGGGATCATCCAGTTGGCGAGGTCGCCACTGGCGCTCACCTGCATCGCGCCGAGCACCGCCAGGTTGATCTTTCCGCCGCGGATCATCGCGAACGAGTCGGCGCTCGAGAAGATCGACGAGCCGGGGATCGTCGTCACCGTCTGCTTGCCCGCGTTGATCAGGTCGGCGTCGACCTCGTCATCGGTGGGGAAGGGGCCGATGCCCAGCAGGCCGTTCTCCGATTGCAGCCAGACCTCCATGCCGTGCGGCACGTGGTTGGCCACCAGCGTGGGCAGGCCGATGCCCAGGTTCACGTAGTAGCCGTCGCGCAGCTCCGCTGCCGCCCGGGCTGCCATCTGGTCGCGCGTCCATGCCATGCCGTTCTCTCCTGCGCGTGCGCTCAGCGAACGCGCGTCGTGCGCTGCTCGATGCGCTTTTCCGGGGTCGGGTTGTGCACCAGCCGCGTCGCGTAGATGCCGGGCAGGTGGATCTGGTCGGGGTCGAGCTCGCCGGTGGCCACGATCACCTCGGCCTCCACGATCGTCACGCGCCCGGCCATCGCCACGTTGGGGTTGAAGTTGCGCGCGGTGCGCCTGAACACCAGGTTGCCCGAGCGATCGGCCATCCACGCCTTCACGAGCGCGACGTCGGGAACGAGCGAGTGCTCCATCACGTACATCTTGCCGCCGAACTCGCGCGTCTCCTTGCCCTCGGCCACGATCGTGCCGTAGCCGGTGGGCGTGAAGAAAGCCGGGATGCCCGCGCCCCCGGCGCGCAGCTTCTCGGCCAGCGTGCCCTGCGGCGTGAACTCGAGCTCGAGCTCGCCCGCCAGGTACTGCCGCTCGAATTCCTTGTTCTCGCCGACGTAGCTCGCGACCATCTTCCTCACCTGGCGCGTGGCGAGCAGCATCCCCAGCCCGAAACCGTCGACCCCGGCGTTGTTCGAGATGCAGGTGAGGTTCTTCACCCCGGAGTCGCGAAGCGCCGCGAGCAGCGCCTCGGGAATGCCGCACAGCCCGAAGCCGCCCACGGCGATGGTCTGGCCGTCGGCCACCACCCCTTCCAGAGCGGCAGCGGCGCTGGGAAATACCTTGCTCATTGAAGTTTCCAGTGGATCTCGCCGGTTGCGATCGGCCCCGATTATAGAGGACCGACACCGCGCGCCGGCGCCGCGGACCGACGCCGCCGACCCGCGCGAGGGGCCGGGTGCGCCGCCGCCTGCCCCGGGGCTAGAATCGGCGCGTGTCGCATCCATCGCCAGATCCGCGGCCGCAGGCCCCGGTCGCCGCCGGCTGCCCGCAGGCCGATCCCGGCGCGCAGCCGCGGGGGCACTCGGGCGAGGCTTTTCTGGGCCACTCGCGCGGCGACGGCGCGCACGAGCACCGTCGCACCCGCCGGCCCGCGAGCGCGATCGGCTGGGCGCTGCTGCTGGTGCTCTCGTTCGCCGCGGTCGAGGCGCTGGTCGGATGGCTGAGCAATTCGCTCGCGCTCGTGTCCGACGCGGTGCACATGCTCACCGACGGGGTGGCGCTGGGCCTGGCGTGGGCCGCGCAACGGATCGCCCGCAGGCGCCCCTCGCCCTCGCACTCCTTCGGCTTCGAGCGCGTGGAGACGCTGGCGGCCTTCGTCAACGGGATGTTCTACTTCGCGCTGCTCGCGGCGATCGCGCTCGAGGCCTTCGACCGCCTCGCCAACCCGCTGCCGATCCGCGCCGAGTGGGCTTTGCCGGTGGCGGTGATCGGGCTCGTGATCAACGTCGTGATGCTGTGGATCCTGCACGCCGACCGCGACCAGCTCAACGTGCGCGCGGCGCTGTTGCACGTGATCGGAGACCTCGCCGGCTCGGTGATCGCGATCGTCGCGATCAGCGCAGCGTGGCTCACCGGCTGGGTGCAGATCGACCCGCTGCTCTCGCTCGCGCTGTGCGTGATCATGCTGGTGTCGGTGTGGCGGATCCTGCGCGAGAGCAGCCGCGTGTTGATGAACGCGGCGCCCGAGTCGATCGACGTGGCGGCGGCCGGGCGCGCGCTGCTCGGCGTGGAGGGGGTGCGTTCGGTGCACGACCTTCACATCTGGGCGCTGGGCGGCGAAGATACGGCGCTCGCCGCACACCTCGGGATCGAGAGGATGGACCAGTGGCCGCAGGTGCTCGAGCGGGTGCGCGTGCGCATGCGGGACGATTTCGGGATCGAGCACCTCACGCTCCAGCCGGAGGCGATCGAGGCGGGGGAACGCAATGGCTGAGTCGGGCAGGAAGGGGATCGCGGCGGTGCGCGCCGAGCGCGACGCGGCGCTCGCGCGGGCGGCCGCGGCCGAGGAGCGCGCGGAGCTGCACGCCTCGCTCGCGCTGCGCTTCGAGCGCGAGCTCGCCGAGCAGCGCCAGGCCACGGTGCGCGAGCTGCACGACGAGTTCGCGCGTCGCGCGATCTCGGTGCGCGCGATGGCGTCCACGCTCAAGGCGCGACTCGAGGCCCGCGAGCCCTCGCTCGCGCAGATCGCGCAGCTGCTCGTGAGCGAGATCGACGCGCTGTTCATCGCGATGCGGACGATGACGGCGGCCGACGGCGCCGACGCCGTGGAGCACGGCCATTTCCCGGACGCGCTGCGCGCGCTGCTGGCCGACTGGCGGCTGCGCAAGCCCGGCGTTCGCTTCGAGCTGCTGCTCGAGCCCGCGGGCGACGACGCCTTCGGCCTCGCTTCGCAGGCGGTGGAGACGGCGGCGTGGCGCGTCGCCGGGGCGGCGCTCGCCTTCTGCGCGCAGCGCGCCGGCACGCGCACCGTGGTCGTGTCGGCCCGCCGCGAAGACGAGCTGCTCACGCTGCAGGTGAGCGACGACGGGGCGCCGCTGCCGCGCCAGCGCCGCGCCCGCGACGACGCGATCGCACCGATGCGCGAGCGCGCGCAGGCGGCCGGCGCGAGCCTCGAGGTGGCCGACGGCGAGTCCGGCGGCGTCGAGGTGCTGGTTCGACTTCCCTGGACGCTATAATTTGCCTTTTCCCGGCTGCCCGTCATGACCAAATTCGTCTTCGTCACCGGTGGGGTGGTGTCGTCCCTGGGCAAAGGGATCGCCGCCGCGTCGATGGCCGCGCTGCTCGAGTCGCGGGGGCTGCGCGTCACGCTGCTCAAGCTCGACCCGTACATCAACGTGGACCCGGGCACGATGAGCCCGTTCCAGCACGGCGAGGTGTTCGTCACCGAAGACGGCGCCGAGACCGACCTCGACCTGGGCCACTACGAGCGCTTCATCAGCGCGAAGATGCGCCGGTTCAACAACTTCACCACCGGCCAGATCTACGACTCGGTGATCCGCAAGGAGCGCCGCGGCGAGTACCTCGGGCGCACGGTGCAGGTGATCCCGCACATCACCAACGAGATCCAGTCCTCGATCGAGCGCGGCGCCGGAGCGGGCACCGCCGAAGCGGCGCAGGTTGCGATCGTGGAGATCGGCGGCACGGTGGGCGACATCGAGTCGCTGCCCTTCCTCGAGGCGGTTCGCCAGATGAGCCTCAAGCTCGGGCGGGGCAATTGCTGCTTCGTGCACCTCACGCTGGTGCCGTTCATCGCCTCGGCGGGCGAGCTCAAGACCAAGCCCACCCAGCACTCGGTGCAGAAGCTGCGCGAGATCGGGATCCAGGCCGACCTGCTGCTGTGCCGCGCCGACCGCGTGATCCCGGACGACGAGCGCGCGAAGATCTCGCTCTTTTCCAACGTGCCCCTGGACTCGGTGATCTCGGTGGCCGACGCGTCGAGCATCTACAAGGTGCCGCGGATGCTGCACGACCAGCGGGTGGACGACCTGTTGTGCGAGATCCTCCGGCTCGAGGCGCCGCCCGCGGAGCTCGGCATGTGGGATCGGCTGGTGGCTGCGCTCGAGAACCCCAAGCGCGACGTGCGCGTGGCCATGGTGGGCAAGTACGTCGACCTCACCGAGTCGTACAAGTCGCTCACCGAGGCGCTGGTGCACGCCGGAATCCACACCGAGAGCCGCGTCCAGATCGAGTACGTCGACTCCGAGCAGATCGAGGCCAGGCCCGCCGAAACCCTCGAGGCGCTGGCGCAGTTCGACGCGATCCTCGTTCCCGGGGGCTTCGGGCGCCGCGGCGTGGAGGGCAAGATCGCGGCGATCCGGCTGGCCCGCGAGCGCGGCATCCCGTACCTCGGCATCTGCCTGGGCATGCAGCTCGCCGTGATCGAGTACGCGCGCGACGCCTGCGGGCTGGCGGGCGCGAACAGCACCGAGTTCGATCCGGCCACCCCGCACCCGGTGGTGGCGCTGATCACCGAGTGGGTCGACCACGACGGCCGGATCGAGCACCGCGACGCGGGTTCCGACCTCGGCGGCACGATGCGCCTGGGCGCGCAGCGCTGCCCGGTGGAGCCCGGCACCCTCGCTTCGCGCATCTACGGCAGCACGGTGTCCGAGCGCCATCGTCACCGCTACGAAGTCAACAACCACTACGTGTCGCGGCTGATCCAGGCGGGGTTGCGCGTTTCGGCCAGAACGCCCACCGAGGGGCTCACCGAGATCGTGGAATTGCCTCAATCGGGCAAGGGCGCGCACCCGTGGTTCGTCGGCGTGCAGTTCCACCCCGAGTTCACGTCCACGCCGCGCGCGGGGCACCCGCTGTTCAAGGCCTACATCGAGGCGGCGATCGAGCGGGCCGAAGCGCGGCGCGGCCTGAAAGCGGCCTGAGGCGCCGGCCGATGCAACTGTGCGGATTCGAAGCGGGGCTCGACCGGCCCCTGTTCCTGATCGCGGGGCCGTGCGTGATCGAATCGCGCCAGATGGCGCTCGACACGGCGGGCGCGCTTCGCGAGATCACCTCGGCGCTCGGCGTGCCGTTCATCTACAAGTCTTCGTTCGACAAGGCCAACCGCAGCTCGGGCGCGTCGTTCCGCGGCCCCGGAATCGACGAGGGTCTGGAGATCCTCGCCGAGGTGAAGGCGAAGGTGGGGGTGCCGGTGCTCACCGACGTGCACGACGCCGGGCAGATCGCGAAGGTCGCGGCCGTGGTGGACGTGATGCAGACGCCGGCGTTCCTGTGCCGCCAGACCGATTTCATCCGCGCGGTGGCCAGCGCCGGGCGCGCGGTGAACATCAAGAAGGGCCAGTTCCTCGCGCCGCACGACATGAAGAACGTGGTCGACAAGGCGCGCGCCGCCGCGATCGAACACGCCGGCGGCAACCAGGCCGCCGGCAACAACATCATGGTGTGCGAGCGCGGCGCGTCGTTCGGCTACAACAACCTGGTCTCCGACATGCGCTCGCTCGCGATCATGCGCGAGACGGGGTGCCCGGTGGTGTTCGACGCCACCCACTCGGTGCAGCTGCCCGGCGGAAAGGGCACGGTCTCGGGCGGGCAGCGCGAGTTCGTTCCGGTGCTCGCGCGCGCGGCGGTGGCCGCGGGCGTGTCGGGGCTGTTCATGGAGACGCACCCCGATCCCGAGCGCGCGCTCTCGGACGGGCCCAACGCCTGGCCGCTGGGCCGCATGCGCGAGTTGCTCGCAACGCTCGTCGAGCTCGACGCGGTGGTCAAGCGCGCCGGCTTCGCCGAATTGCAGTCAGTCTGAACCCGGGCCGCGCGATGCTCGCCAGGCCCACGGATAGAAGAAGGACAACATGAGCTCGATCGTCGACATCATCGGACGCGAGATCCTCGACTCGCGCGGCAACCCCACCGTGGAGTGCGACGTGCTGCTCGAGTCGGGGGTGATGGGGCGCGCCGCGGTGCCCTCGGGCGCGTCCACCGGCTCGCGCGAGGCGATCGAACTGCGCGACGGCGACGCGTCGCGCTACCTCGGCAAGGGGGTCCTGCAGGCGGTGGAGAACATCAACACCGAGATCTCCGAGTCGCTGATGGGGCTCGACGCCACCGAGCAGACGTACATCGACCGCACGCTGGTCGAGCTCGACGGCACCGAGAACAAGTCCAGGCTCGGCGCCAATGCCACGCTGGCGGTGTCGATGGCGGTGGCCAAGGCGGCCGCCGAGGAGTCGGGCCTGCCGCTGTACCGCTACTTCGGCGGGTCGGGAGCGATGTCGCTGCCGGTGCCGATGATGAACGTGGTCAACGGCGGCGCGCACGCGAACAACAACCTCGACCTGCAGGAGTTCATGATCATCCCGGTGGGCGCGCCCTCGTTTCGCGAGGCCGTGCGCTACGGCGCCGAGGTGTTCCACGCGCTCAAGAAGCTGCTGCACGGCCGCGGCCTGTCCACGGCGGTGGGCGACGAGGGCGGGTTCGCGCCCTCGGTCGCGAACCACGAGGCGGCGATCCAGCTCATCCTCGAGGCGATCGGGATGGCCGGCTACGAGCCCGGCACCCAGATCGCGCTCGGGCTCGACTGCGCGAGCTCGGAGTTCTTCCGCGACGGGCGATACCACCTCGAGGGCGAGGGGCTGGTGCTCGACGCGGGCGACTTCTCGAGCCTGCTCGCCACCTGGGTCGACAAGTACCCGATCATCTCGATCGAGGACGGCATGGCCGAGAACGACTGGGACGGCTGGAAGCGCCTCACCGACGAGCTCGGCGACAAGGTGCAGCTGGTGGGCGACGACCTGTTCGTCACCAACACGCGCACGCTGCAGCAGGGCATCGACGAAGGCATCGCCAATTCGATCCTGATCAAGGTGAACCAGATCGGCACGCTCACCGAGACCTTCGCCGCCATCGAGCTCGCCAAGCGCTACAACTACACGGCGGTGGTTTCGCACCGCTCGGGCGAAACCGAGGACACGACGATCGCCGACATCGCGGTGGCCACCAACGCGCTGCAGATCAAGACCGGGTCGCTGAGCCGCTCGGATCGCGTGGCCAAGTACAACCAGCTGCTTCGCATCGAGGAAGACCTCGGCGACGTGGCCTCGTATCCCGGCCGGTCGGCTTTTTACAACCTTCGCTGATGCGCGCCGCGCCCCGTGGCGCTAGAATCGCGCCGATGAGAGCGCTCGCCATCGCCGCGCCGGCCCGGCTTGCCCGATGCAGATGAAGCTGCTGGTGGGCGGGCTCGCGGCGCTGCTCGCGCTGATCCAGTATCCGCTGTGGCTGGGAAAGGGCGGGTGGCTGCGGGTGTGGGAGCTCGACCGGCAGCACCAGGCGCAGCTCGCGAGCAACGCGCGCCTGTCGGAGCGCAACGCCGCGCTCGAGGGCGAGGTGCGCGATCTCGCCGCCGGTACCCAGGCGGTGGAGGAGCGCGCACGCTACGAGCTGGGCATGGTGCGCCCCGACGAGATCTTCGTGCAGATCAACGAGGCGCGCGCCGGGCGCGCCCGGCCTGCCGCGCCCGACCAGTCGTCGGCGCAGGCGCGCACCGTGAGCGCGAGCCCCCCGCTCAGTGGGGGCCGCTGACGCCCGCCGTCCCGGCGCCGGCGATGAACAGGCCGGCGCTGTCCACCGCGTCGAACGCGTAGGGCTTGTTGCAGAACTCGCAGCGCACTTGCACGCGCCCCTGTTCGGCCACGATCTCCTGCACTTCCCGGGGACCGAGCATGCGCAGCATGTCGGCCACCTTCTCGCGGCTGCAGCGGCATTCGAAGCGGCACTCGCGCCGGTCGAGCGCGTGCAGCGACTCCTGCCAGAACAGCCTGTGGAGCACTTCGCGCGAGTCGAGCCTGAGCAGCTCTTCGCCTGACACGGTCTCGGCGAGCCGCTGCATGCGGTTCCACGCGTCGGCGTCGCCCGGCGCGCGCGGGCTGCCGCCCTCGTCGGGCAGGCGCTGCAGCAGCAGACCGGCGGCGCGCCGGCCGTCCGCCGCCAGCCACAGGCGCGTTGGAATCTGCTCGGATCGCTCCATGTAGTGCTCGAGCGCCTCGCTCACCGTGGTGCCAAAGAACGGGACGACGCCCTGGTAGGGCCGGCGCTCGGGGTCGCTCGCGCGGGGATCGAGCGTGACGACGAACCGCCCGTTGCCGCCGCGGTTCACGAGCGCCACCAGCGAGGAGTCGTCGTTCGCGGCCATGTCTTCGCGCAGTTTCACGGTGGCGCGAAAGCGCCCGCGCGCGGTGCACTCCACCACGAACAGCGCCACCGGGCCGTCGCCGTGGATCTGCAGCACGAGCGCGCCGTCGAACTTCAGGCTCGCGGCCAGCAGCATCGCGGCCGCGCTGAGTTCGCCCAGGCGATCCCGAACGCTCGCGGGCACCTGGTGGCGGCCCACGATCTCGAGCCACTCGCCGTCGAGCGACACGATCTCGCCGCGCACCGGGGCGTCGCGCAGGTGGAAGCGCAGCAGTTCGTCGCTCATCCGATGCGCTTGAGCTGCGAGCGGTAGTAGGCAGCGCGTTGCCGGTATCTCTGTACCCCGTTCGCGTTCCTGGCGATCTCGTTCTCGCCGAGCTGGCGCACGACCTTGCCGGGCGAGCCGAGCACGACGCTGTTGTCGGGGATCTCCTTGCCCTCGGTCACGAGCGCGCCCGCGCCGATCAGGCAATTGCGCCCGATCTTCGCGCCGTTCATCACCACGGCCTGGATGCCGATCAGGGTGCCGTCGCCCACCGTGCAGCCGTGCAGCATCGCCTGGTGCCCGATCAGCACGTTGCGCCCCACCGTGAGCGCAAAGCCGGGATCGGTGTGCAACACGGCGCTGTCCTGCACGTTGCTGCCTTCGCCGATCCAGATCAGCTCGTTGTCGCCGCGCAGCGTGGCGCCGAACCACACGCTCGCGCCGGCGTCGAGCCGCACGCGGCCGATCACCTGCGCCTCGGGGGCAACCCAGGCCTCGGCGTGGAGCTCGGGAACGAAGTCACCGAGTTGATAGATGGCCATGCGCAGCGCTCGCTTCGGTGTCGGTGGGGTCAGGGTCGATTCTATGCGATCGACATCGCGGGCCTTGATGCGCGCACGGATCGCGCGCGAGACGCGAACCGGGCCGCCCTCGCACGAGCGCGGCTTCGCGCGCGACGGGCCTTCGATAGAATCGCGGTTCGGTCGACTGCCGCGCAGCCTGCGAGCGATGCTGCGCGAAGCGAAGGGGCACGGCGATGGAATTTCTGCTCGGGTTTGCGACGGTGCTGGGCGGGGTCGCCGCGGCCTGGTACTTCTGGGACAAGTACCGCGAGATCGCGCCGCCCGGCGGCGAGGGCGGCGGGGCGGGCGCGCGCCCGAAGACGCGCGCGAAGGCGACCCCGGTGGTCGTTCGCGCGCAAACGCGCGCCTTTTGCGTGCTGATGGGAGAGGACGAAGGGGCGGCGCGCAGCGCGTGGCACGCGAGCCGTGAGGTGATCGTGCGCGCGCTGGGCGATTCCGGCGCGCGATCGGTCGATTCGCCGGCCGACACCGTGGTTGCCGAGTTCGGGAGCGCCGCCGACGGCGTGGCCGCCGCGATCGCCGCGCGCGATGCCCTCGCGGCCGCGAACGGCGCGGTGGCGCCGGCAACGCGGGTGCACTTCCGCTTCGGCGTCGAGCAGGGGCAAGTCCAGGCGGGGCAGGCCGGCCCCGCAGGGCCCGCGGTGGACGGCGCGGCGGCGCTGGCGCTGCGAGCGCGCACCGACGGCATCCAGGTGAGCGAAGCGGTGCGCGCGCAGCTGCCCGACGCCGTTGCGCGCGAAACCTCTCCCGTGGAGGGCGTGGGCCACGTCGTGCTGGCCGGCGCGCGCGAATCTCCCGCCGGCCCGTCGCAGATCGAGGCGCTGGACCTGCCGCTGCCGGGCAAGCCGTCGGTCCTGCTGCTGCCGTTCACCGCGCTGGACGACGCCGGCGATGGCGCGTCCGCGCTCGCCGAGGGCCTGCGCATCGACGTGCAGAATGCGCTGATGAAGATGTCCGGCGTGTTCATCATCGGCGCGGGCAGTGCGAACGCCATGCGCGGCGTGCCCGCGGCGCAGGCGGGGCCGCGCGTCGGGGTGCGTCACGTGCTGCAGGGCACGGTGCGCCAGTCGGGCGAGCGCGTGCGCGTGAGCGTGGAACTGATCGACACGGTGAGCAACGCCGTGACCTGGTCGCAGCGCTACGACCGGGCGCTCTCGGAGACCTTCGAATTGCAGGACGAGATCGCCGAAAGGATCGTCACGGCGCTCGACGTGCGGCTCGCGAGCGGGGAGCAGGCTCGCCTCTGGCGAAAGTGCCTGACCGACGCGCGCGCCCGCGACCACTTCTACAAGGGGGTGGAGTCGTTCTTCCGGATGAACGCGGAGTCGATGGCCCACGCGCGCGCCTGCTTCGAG
>DATCZK010000131.1:0-24579 GCA_036525975.1 Burkholderiaceae bacterium
ATGACCCCGCGTCAGGTCCGGTTGATCGAGGATTTCCGCGCCGATGGCATCACCGTCACCCCGTCCTACGCGCTCTCGATCCTTGACGAATACGCCAAACAGGGGCTGGACCCGCGCAAATCCCCGCTCAAGGTCGGGATCTTCGGGGCCGAGCCATGGACCAACGCCATGCGCCGCGAGATCGAGGAGGCTTTTGATATGCACGCCGTCGACATCTACGGCCTGTCCGAGGTGATGGGCCCGGGCGTGGCCAACGAGTGCATCGAGACGAAGGACGGCCCCACGATCTGGGAAGACCACTTCTACCCCGAGATCATCAACCCCGACACCGGCGCAGTGGTGCCCGAGGGCGAGTTCGGCGAGCTCGTGTTCACCTCGCTCACGAAGGAAGCGCTGCCGATCGTGCGCTACCGCACGCGCGACCTCACGCGGCTGCTGCCGGGCACCGCGCGCACGATGCGCCGGATGGAGAAGATCACCGGGCGCTCGGACGACATGATGATCATCCGCGGCGTGAACGTGTTCCCCACCCAGATCGAGGAGCTGATCCTCAAGCGTGCGGAACTCGCTCCGCACTACCTGTGCGAGCTGGGCAAGGACGGGCCGATGGACACGCTCACGGTGCGCGTGGAGCTCAAGCCCGAGGCGAACAACGACCGCTCGAGCGCGATGGGCGCGCAGGCCGCGCTCGTGCACGCGATCAAGTCGTACATCGGCGTGACGGCGTCGGTGAAGGTGGAGGCCACCGGCACGATCGAGCGCTCGATCGGCAAGGCCAAGCGCGTGGTCGACCTGCGCCCGAAGGGCAAGGGATGACGGCGGCCGGGCGCGGACGCAGCCGCGGCCGTCCGCGCGGCGACGACAATTCGAGCGCACCCGGCGACGGCAGCTCGAGCGCGCCCGGCGACGGCAGCTCGAGCGCGCTGCCTCGCATCCGGTACCAAATCCGCGTCGCCAACCCGCACGCGCACCTGTTCGAGGTCGAGCTCGAGGTGACGCAACCGGACCCGGCCGGGCAGCGGTTCGCGCTTCCGGCGTGGATACCGGGCAGCTACATGATTCGCGAATTCGCGCGGCACGTCGTGGCCATCGAGGCGCGCTGCGGTCGGCGAGGCGTCGCGCTCAGCAAGCTCGACAAGCACACCTGGCTGGCAGCGAAGTGCGCGGGCACGCTGCGGCTGCGCTACACGGTCTACGCGTGGGACCTCTCGGTGCGTGGCGCGCACCTCGATGCGTCGCACGGCTTCTTCAACGGCACGAGCGTATTCCTGCGCGTGCTGGGTCGGGAGCACGAGCCCTGCGGAGTCGAGATCGAAGCTCCGCGCGGCGCTCAGTACCGCGACTGGCGCGTGGCCACCACGCTCGCGCGCGACGGCGCCAGGCTCTGGGGCTTCGGGCGCTATCGCGCCGCCGACTACGACGAGCTGATCGACCACCCGGTGGAAATGGGGCGCTTCAGCACCGTGGAGTTCGACGTGCTGGGCGTGCCGCACGCGATCGTGCTCACCGGTCAGCACGACGCCGACGGCGAACGGCTCGCTGCCGACACGGCGAAGATCTGCGCGGCGCAGGTGCGGCTGTTCGAGCCGCGCGCGCGCAAGGCGCCCTTCGATCGCTACCTCTTCCTCACCACCGTCGTGGGCGAGGGCTACGGGGGGCTCGAGCACCGTGCGAGCACGGCGCTCGTGTGCGCGCGCAACGACCTGCCGCACCGGGGCATGCGCGGCGTGCCCGACGCTTACCGGAAGTTCCTCGGGCTGGTGAGCCACGAGTACTTCCACAGCTGGCACGTGAAGCGGATCAAGCCCGCCGCGTTCACGCCCTACGACCTCGAGCGCGAGAACTACACCCGTCTGCTCTGGATCTTCGAGGGCTTCACCTCGTACTACGACGACCTCACGCTGGTGCGAAGCGGCACGATCGGGGTGGGCGACTACCTGAAGTCGCTCGCGACCACGGCGGGGCAGGTGCTGAGGAGCCCGGGGCGCAGCGTGCAGAGCGTTGCCGAGTCCAGCTTCGACGCGTGGATCAAGTACTACCGCCAGGACGAGAACTCGCCGAACGCGATCGTGAGCTACTACGCCAAGGGCGCGCTGGTGGCGCTTTGCATCGACCTGGAGATCCGCGCGCGCAGCAAAGGGGCGAGATCGCTCGACGACCTGATGCGGCTGATGTGGCGCCGGCACGGGCGCGAAGGCGCGCCTGCGCCGCAAGGACTGCCCGAAGACGGGTTCGCCGACCTCATCGCCGAGGCGACCGGGGTTCGGCTGCACGACGAGATCGAGCGCTGGAGCGCAGGCACCGACGAGCTGCCGCTCGAAGCCGTGCTCGCGCGCGTCGGTATCGCGCTCGAGCCCCGCAGCGCTGGTCCGGTGGAGTCGATGCTCGGGATGCGCACCGCGGTTCGCGGCAACGACCTCGCCGTGGCGAGCGCGAGCGTCGACGGG
Organism: Burkholderiaceae bacterium; assembly: GCA_036525975.1. Lineage (GTDB taxonomy): Bacteria > Pseudomonadota > Gammaproteobacteria > Burkholderiales > Burkholderiaceae_E > Quisquiliibacterium. The sequence continues at coordinate 2,448 of DATCZK010000131.1, forward strand.
CCGGCGGCGCGGGCCGGAATCTCCGCGGGCGACCTGATCGTGGCCGCGGACGGGCTGCGCGTGCAGGCAGACGCCCTGAAGACGCGGCTGGAACGGCGCCGCGCGGGCGACACGATGCGCCTGCACGTGTTCCGCCGCGACGAGCTGCTCGCCTTCGATGTCAGGCTTGGCGCGCAAGCACCGACCGATGCCACGATGAAGCTGATCGAAAAGCCCGCCGCGGGGGCCAGGAAAGCGCGCGAGAAGTGGCTGCGTTGAACCCGCAGCCTACGGGTGTGGCGCCCGCAGCCGACCCGCACGTTCGCACGCCCCGCAGGTCGGCCGCGGCTGTCGCGATCGGGCTCGCGATCGCCTCGACGCTGCTCGCGACGCTGCCGGGCTGCGGTTCCCCGCGCTCCGCGATCCCGGGGCTGCCGGCTTCGGCAGAGCAGGCGGCAGCCAGCCGCTACGAGGTCGAGGTGCGCGACATGGCGTGGAGCGACGCCTCGCGCGAGCGCGAGATTCCGGTGCGCCTCTACCTGCCGCGCTCCGACCGCCCGGTGCCGATCGTCGTGTTTTCGCACGGCCTGGGCGGGTCGCGCTTCGGCTACAGCCACCTCGGCCAACACTGGGCTGCGAACGGCATCGCGGCGCTTCACCTGCAGCATCCGGGCAGCGACCGAGAGGTGTGGCGATCGCAGGGGTTGGCCGTCGTGAGCGCAATGCTCTCGGCCGCGACCACCGAGAATGCGATCGCGCGCGCTGCCGACGTGTCGTTCGTGATCGACCGGATCGTCGGCGACAAGGAACTGCGCTCGCTGATCGACCCCTCGCGAATCGGGGTGGCCGGGCACTCCTTCGGCGCGAACACCGCGCTGCTCGCCAGCGGCGCGCGATTCAGGCTCGACGACCAGGTCGTGAGCTACGGCGACGCCCGCGTGCGCGCCGCCGTGATCCTCTCGGCTCCGTCGCTGCCGCCGGACCAGGACCCCTGGTTCGTCTACACGCCGATTTCTGTGCCGACCCTGCACCTGACCGGCACGCGCGACACCATCGCGCTGCCGGTGGTGGGCAGCGCGCCCGACGAGCGCCGGGTTCCGTTCGATTCGATGGTGAGCGGCCCGCGCTACCTCGGCGTGTTCGAGGACGGACGCCACACGATGTTCAACGACCGCTCTCGAGACGCCACCAGCCAGGCGATCAAGGCGTCCACGCGGGCGATCACGCTGGCGTTCTGGCGTGCCGTGCTGCTGGGCGATTCGGCCTCGCGCGCCCTGCTCGCTGCGCCGGCGCTGTCAGGTGCGAGCGCGCCGCTCGCAACCTGGGAGAGCAGGCGTTAGGGCCTGTCACGCGACGTTGGCGCCCGCGTGAACAGGCCCTAGCCGAACAACCGCGCCAGTTCCTCGCCCGGTTCGGCCGCGCGCATGAACGCTTCGCCCACCAGGAAGGCGTTCACGCCGCCCGCGCGCATCTTCGCAACGTCCTCGCGCGCGACGATCCCGCTCTCGGTCACGACCAGGCGGTCGGCCGGGATCGAGTCGAGCAGGCCGAGCGTGGTGTCGAGCGAGACCTCGAAGGTGCGCAGGTTGCGGTTGTTGATGCCAACGAGCGAGGTCTTCAGACGCAGCGCGCGGTCGAGCTCGGCGCCGTCGTGCACCTCGACCAGGACGTCCATTCCGAGCGCGAGCGCGCACAACTCCAGCTCGGACATCAGTGCGTCGTCGAGCGCCGCTGCGATGAGCAACACACAGTCGGCGCCCATCGCGCGCGCCTCGTAGACCTGATAGGCGTCGACGATGAAATCCTTGCGCAGCACGGGCAGCTTGCACGCGGCGCGCGCCGCCACCAGGTACTCGCGTGAACCCTGGAAGAACTCGCGGTCGGTGAGCACCGACAGGCAGGCCGCGCCGCCGCGCTCGTAGCTCGCGGCGATCGCCGGCGGGTGGAAGTCCTCGCGCAGCACGCCCCTGCTCGGGCTGGCCTTCTTGATCTCGGCGATCACGGCGGCGCGCCCCTCGGAGACGGCCAGCCGCAGCGCCGCCTCGAAGCCGCGCGGGCGCAGCGCGGCATCGGCGCAGGCGCGCTCGGCGTCGGCGCGCACGCCGGCGTCGCCGCGCGCGCGGCGCGCCCTGGCGACCTCGTCGCGCTTGACGGTGATGATCCGCTCGAGGATGTCGGACATGATCGCAGGGCTGGGCCGGGAGGTGGCGGTCGGTCTTGCGGGCGCGGCCGTGGGAGGCGCGGCGTCGGGGCGCGGCAGGCGCGGCGCCGATCAGGCGGCGCGTGCGCGCGTGAACGCCACCAGCGCGTCGAGCTTCGCCTTCGCCGCGCCGGAGGCGATCGTCTCGCGCGCGAGCTCGATGCCGTCGTCGATCGTTGCCGCCACGTCGGCCGCGTACAGCGCGGCCGCGGAGTTGAGCACGACGATCTCGCGCGGGGTGCCCTGCACGTTGCCCAGCGCCTCGAGCACCATCTCGCTCGACTCGGCCGCGTCGGCCACCTTCAGGCCCCGGTTGCTGATCATCGACATGCCGAAGTCCTCCGGGTGGATCTCGTACTCGGTGATCTGGCCGTTCTTCAGTTCGCCCACCATCGTCGCCGCGCCGAGCGAGACCTCGTCCATGCCGTCGAGCCCGTAGACGACCAGCGCGTGCTTCGCGCCCAGGCGCTGCAGCACCCGCACCTGGATGCCGACCAGGTCGGGGTGGAAGACGCCCATCAGGATGTTGGGCGCGCCGGCCGGGTTCGTGAGCGGCCCGAGGATGTTGAAGATCGTGCGCACGCCCATCTCGCGGCGCACGGGCGCGACGTTCTTCATCGCGGGGTGGTGACTGGGCGCGAACATGAAGCCGAGCCCGAGCTCGCGGATGCAGTCGGCCACCTGGGCGGGGCTGAGCATGATGTTCACGCCGAGCGCCTCGAGCACGTCGGCGCTGCCCGACTTGGACGAGACGCCGCGGTTGCCGTGCTTGGCCACGGTGGCGCCGGCCGCGGCCACGACGAACATCGAGGCGGTGGAGATGTTGAAGGTGTGCGAGCCGTCGCCGCCCGTGCCGACCACGTCCACGAAGTGCGGGCCGCCGTCAACTTGCACCTTGTTGGAGAACTCGCGCATCACCTCGGCCGCGGCCGAGATCTCGCCGATCGTCTCCTTCTTCACGCGCAGCCCGGTGAGGATCGCCGCGGTCATCGTGGGCGACATCTCGCCCGCCATGATCATGCGCATGAGCTTGAGCATCTCGTCGTGGAAGATCTCGCGGTGTTCGATGCAGCGCGTGAGCGCTTCCTGCGGGGTGATCGGCATGGTCAGGACTCCAGAAAGTTCTTCAGCAGCGCGTGGCCGTGTTCGGTGAGGATCGACTCGGGGTGGAACTGCACGCCCTCGACCGCGAGCTCGCGGTGGCGCACGCCCATGATCTCCCCGTCGGCCGTCCAGGCCGTGACCTCCAGGCAGGCGGGCAGCGACTCGCGCTCGATCGCCAGCGAATGGTAGCGGGTGACCGTATACGGGTTGGGCAAGCCGCGGAACACGCCAACGCCGGTGTGCTGCACCGGCGAGGTCTTGCCGTGCATCACCTGCTTCGCGCGCACCACCTTGCCGCCGAAGGCCGCGCCGATCGCCTGGTGCCCCAGGCACACGCCGAGGATCGGAACCTGCCCGGCGAAGCGCCCGAGCAGCGGCACCGAGATCCCGGCCTCGTTCGGCGTGCACGGCCCGGGCGAGATCACGATGCGCGCGGGCGCGAGCTCGGCGATCTCGTCGAGCGTGATCTCGTCGTTGCGCCAGGTCTGCACGTCTTCGCCGAGCTCGCCCAGGTACTGGACGAGGTTGTAGGTGAAGCTGTCGTAGTTGTCGATCATCAGCAGCATGGCGCGCCCCTACTCCAGCCCGGCCTGGACGAGCTCGGCCGCCCTGAGCACCGCGCGCGCCTTGTTCTCGGTTTCCTGCCACTCGCTCTCGGGCACCGAGTCGGCCACCACGCCCGCGGCCGCCTGCACGTAGAGCATGCCGTCCTTGACGATGCCGGTGCGGATCGCGATCGCCAGATCGAGGTCGCCCACGAAGGAGATGTAGCCGCAGGCGCCGCCGTAGATGCCGCGCTTGGTGGGCTCGAGCTCGTCGATGATCTCCATCGCGCGGATCTTGGGCGCGCCCGAGAGCGTGCCCGCGGGGAAGGTGGCGCGAAGGACCTCGATCGGGCCCATGCCGGGCTTCAGTTTGCCCTCCACGTTCGAGACGATGTGCATCACGTGCGAGTACTTCTCCACCGCGAGCTGGTCGGTGACCTTCACGCTGCCGATCTCGGCGATGCGCCCGATGTCGTTGCGCGCGAGGTCGATCAGCATCACGTGCTCGGCGCGCTCCTTCGGGTCGGCGAGCAGCTCGTGCGCGATCGCCTCGTCCTCTGCCGGCGTGCCGCCCCGGCGCCGCGTGCCCGCCAGCGGGCGGATCGTGATGCGGTCGCCGTCGGCGTGGCGCTCCTGGCGAACCAGGATCTCGGGCGAGGCGCCCACGACGTGGAACTCGCCGAAGTTGTACAGGTACATGTAGGGCGAGGGGTTGATCGAGCGAAGCGCCCGGTACAGCGTGAGCGGCGAGTCGCGAAACGGCTTGCGCAGCACCTGGCCGACCTGCACCTGCATCATGTCGCCGGCCATGATGTAGTCCTTGGCCTTGAGCACCGCCGCGAGGTAGTCGGCCTTGGCGAAGTCGCGCTGCGTGTCGGTCTCGTAGCTGCCGCTCGAGACCGGCACGTCCACCGGCTGGCGCAGCTTGGTGCGCAGGTCGCGCAGGCGCTTTTGCGCCTTCTGGTAGGCCTCGGCCTCGCCCGGGTCGGCGTAGACCATCAGGTAGATCTTGCCGGCGATGTTGTCGATGATCGCCAGCTCCTCGGTGAGCAGGAGCAGGATGTCGGGCACGCCCACCGGGTCGGGCTTCTCGACGCCCGCCAGCCGCGGTTCGATCCAGCGCACCGTGTCGTAGGCGAAGTAGCCGGCGAGCCCGCCGCAAAAGCGCGGCAGCCCGGGGCGCACCGCCACCCTGAAGCGCTTGCGGTAGGTGTCGACGAAGTCGAGCGGATTGCCCTCGAAGCGCTCGATCACCTGCCCGTTCTTCACCACCTCGGCGCCGGTGGCGGTGGAGCGCAGCATGGTCGAGGCCGGCAGGCCGATGAACGAGTAGCGCCCGAAGCGCTCGCCGCCCACCACCGACTCGAGCAGGAAGCTGAACGGCTTGTGCGCGAGCTTGAGGTACAGCGAAAGCGGGGTTTCCAGGTCGGCGAAGGACTCGACCAGCAGCGGGATGCGATTGAAGCCCTGCGCGGCGATTGCCTTGAATTCGATCTCGGTCATGCTTGCTCCCTCATCGAGCGCGCCGTGTCCGGCGTGCCCTGCGTTCGGCCCCGCTTTGCCGGTGCCGAACGCGCGTGTTCGATCAACTGATGGTGGGTGCGCCGACGCGGGCGAGCGGCGCGGTGCGGGTCAGGGACGCCAGCACCACCAGCGCGAGGCTCGCCAGGCTCGCACGTTCCAACGTTGATGATCGAAGCGCTTCATCGGGAGATTGACCTGTGGACGACGGCTCGAAGCTGTTGCCTGCCCGATCAGACGGGATCGAGCAGACCGGCGGCTTCGCGAAGCGTGGGGACTATAGCATCGACGTCGAGCTCCCGCACGTCGCGGCCTTCGTTGTAGCCGTAGGGCACGACGATCACCGGGATGCCGGCGGCGCGCGCGGCGTGCACGTCGTGCGCGGAGTCGCCGATCGCGACCATCTGCGCCGGGGCGATCCCGAAGCGCTGGCACACGTGCAGCATCGGCTGCGGGTCGGGCTTCTTGGCCGCGAGCGTGTCGCCCGAGACGACCAGGTCGAAGAAGCTGTCGATGTCGGCCGCCGCGAGCAGCGGCAGCGTGAAGTCGGAGGGCTTGTTGGTGACCACCGCGAGCTTGAGGCCGCGCCCGCGCATGATCGCCAGGCCCTCGAGCACCCCCGGGTAGGTCTTGGAGTGCACGCCGTTCTCGCGCCGGTAGTGGGCGCGAAACGAGTCGAACGCGGGGTTGAACTCGCTCGCCGGCGCGACGCCGTCGAGCTCGCCGGTGAGCACCCGGTGCACCAGCACCTCGGCGCCGCGCCCCACGTAGCCGGTGACCTGCGCGATCGGGAGCGCCTCGCGGCCGAGCTCGGCGAGCATCGCGTTCACCGCCGCGGTGATGTCGGCGGCGGTGTCCACCAGCGTGCCGTCGAGGTCGATGATCGCGCCCGCGGCCGGGAATCGGCGCGGCGCCGGTTGGGCCCGCCGGCCGCTGCCGGCGAGCGCCGCCTTGCCCGCCTCGCCGGCCGCCTGGGCGCCCGCCGATCGCTCCACGTCTTGCGAGACCTCAACCACGTGCCGCCTCCTTGAGTTTCGAGATCACGCCGCGATAGCCGCCGTCGGCGTCAGGCGCGCCGAACACGGCCGACCCGGCGACGAAGGTGTCGGCGCCCGCGGCCGCGATCGCTGCGATGTTGTCCACCTTCACGCCGCCGTCGATCTCGAGCCAGATCTCCTGCCCGCCGCCCGCCTGCCACCGATCGATGCGCGCGCGCGCGTCGCGCAGCTTGGCGAGCGCCGAGGGGATGAACTTCTGCCCGCCGAAGCCGGGGTTCACCGACATCAGCAGCACGATGTCGACCTTGTCCATCACGTGATCGAGGAAAGCGAGCGGGGTGGCCGGGTTGAACACCAGCCCCGCCTTGCACCCGTTCTCGCGGATCAGCGCCAGCGTGCGGTCCACGTGCTCGGAAGCCTCCGGGTGGAAGGTGATCAGGTTCGCGCCGGCTTTGGCGAAGTCGGGAATGATCCTGTCCACCGGGCGCACCATCAGGTGCACGTCGATCGGCACCGCAACGTGGGGCCGGATCGCCTCGCACACCAGCGGGCCGATCGTGAGGTTGGGCACGTAATGGTTGTCCATCACGTCGAAGTGGATCAGTTCGGCGCCCGCGGCCTGCACCGCGCGCACCTCTTCGCCCAGGCGCGCGAAGTCCGCCGACAGGATGCTCGGGGCAATGCGGCACGGGCGCGCAGGGTTATTCATGGCCTTGAGAGGGGGCGATTGAATAGAATCGGGGATTCTATCGCCAACCGATGCCGGGAGTCCCTTGAGCAACAGAGCATACGCCCTACGGGTAGCAGTGCAGACCGAATACCTGCCCGACCAGTCGAAGCCCGAAAAGGGGATGTACGCGTTCGCCTACAAGATCCGCATCACCAACGAGGGCACGGTGCCCTCGCAGCTGATCAGCCGGCACTGGATCATCACCGACGCCAACGGCAAGGTGATCGAGGTGAAGGGCCTGGGGGTGGTCGGGCACCAGCCGCTGCTCGCGCCCGGGCAGAGCTTCGAGTACACCAGCGGCAGCCAGCTCGCGACCTCCACCGGCACGATGCGGGGCAGCTACTTCTGCGTGGCCGAGGACGGCGAGCGCTTCGAGGCCGAGATCCCGGAGTTCGCGCTGGCGGTGCCGCGCACGCTGCACTGAGCGGCGCGCGTGCCGCAGCGGGGCCCGCGGGCGCGAAGCGCGGCAGCGCCGGCGCTCACTTGCCGCCGCCGCGCATCGTCCACCAGACGAACACCAGCACCAGCAGCAGGACGCCTGCCGCCTCGAGGATGAAGACCCACATTCGCATTCGCTCCCTGGCCGCGCATTCTATCGCTGCGCTCCTGGCTTTCGCGGCGGGCGGCGGCGCGCTCGGGCAGTCGGGCGGCGGCGCGCTCGGGCGGGCCGGCCCCGCGCCAGTGCCCCCCGAGGCGCTCGCGGGCTGGGAAGACGACGATCTCGCCGGGCTCGACGCGGCGATCGACGGCCAGTGCCGGCTGGCGCGACCGCCCGCCCGCTGGCAGGCGCTGTGCGGGCAGTGGCGCGCCGCCCCCCACGGGACCAAGCGCTGGATCGCCGAGCGCTTCGAGGCACGCCCGCTCGCCAACGGCGCCGGCGCGAACTCGGGCCTGGTCACCGGCTACTACGAACCGGTGATCGACGGGAGCAGGCAGCGCGCATCGCCGCGCCAGGTGGCGCTCTACCGGCGCCCGAGCGAATCGCTGCTGCGCGCGAAGCCGACGCGCGCGGCGATCGAGAACTCCGACCTGCTCGCGGGCAGCGAGCTGCTGTGGGTCGACGACCCGATCGAGGCCTTCTTCCTGCACGTGCAGGGCTCGGGGCGCGTGCGGCTCCCCGACGGGGCTACGGTGCGCGTGGGCTACGCCGCGAACAACGGGCACCCCTACCGCGCGATCGGCCGGGTGCTGATCGAGCGCGGCGCGCTCGACGCGCAGCAGGCCGACACCGCCGGCATCAAGCGCTGGCTGCGCGAGAACCCCGCGCAGGCGCGCGAAGTGATGCAGGCCAACGCGCGCTTCATCTTCTTTCGCGAACTCCCGGGCGCCGAGGCGAGCGGGCCGCCCGGGTCGCTCGGCGTGGCGCTCACGCCGCTGCGCTCGGTGGCGGCGGACCCTTCGAGGATCGCCCCCGGCTCGCTGCTGTTCCTCGACACCGAGCACCCGCTGGACGGAAGCCCGATCCGGCGCGTGGTGATCGCGCAGGACACGGGGGGCGCGATCACCGGGCCGGTGCGAATCGACCTGTTCTGGGGGCGCGGGGACGCGGCGGGCGAAGCGGCCGGGCGCATGCGCGCGCGGGGGCGCGTGTGGCTGCTCGAGCCCCGGGATTGAACCCGGCCGACCGGCGAAACCCGCGGGCCGAAGCCCGGCGCGCGCCTCAGGACTTCGAATTCTCGTCGAGCATCTTCTCGAACTGCGCGGCGGGCACGTAGCCCTGCAGCCGGCGCCCGTTGGCAAAGAAGCTCGTGGGCGTGGCCGAGATGCCGAGCTTCTTGGCGAGCTCGAGCGTCTTGGCGATCGGCGTCTCGCAGGTGCCGGGGTTGTCGGGCACCTTGCCGTTGAGCATCAGCTCGGACCACGCCTTCACCTTGTCAGGAGCGCACAGCGCCTTCTTCGCCTTCACTTCCGAATCGGGCGACAGGATCGGGATCACGAAGGTGTAGATCGTGACGTCCTTGAGGCCGACCATGTCCTTGCGCATGCGCTTGCAGTAGCCGCAGTTCGGGTCTTCGAACACGGCGAACACGCGCTTGCCGTTGCCCACCACCTGCTTGAACGCGAGCTCGAGCGGCAGCGTCTTGAAGTCGATCGTGAGCAGTTCCTCGACCCGCTCGCGGGTGAGGTTGCGGTTCGAGCGCAGGTCGACGAGGTTGCCCTCGATGAACGCGAACTGGCCCTTCTCGTCGACGTAGATCAGGTCGGTGCCCAGGCGCACCTCCCACAGGTTGGCGACCGGGGTGCGGCGCACCTCGTCGACCTTGTAACGCCCCTTGAGCCAGGCGTCGACGGCGCTGCGAACGGTGCCGGCGGGGTCGGCGACCTGCGCGGCCGCGGGCGCCGCGCCGGCGAGCAGCGCCGCGCCGGCGAGCATTGCGGCGGCGGCGAGCATTGCGGCGCCGGCGAGCATTGCGGCGGCGGCGCCGAGGATCGGGCGCCGGATCAGCGCGGCGAACGAAATCATTGCCTCTCCTTCACGATGCGGCGTGTGCGATCAGTCGTCGCTTGAGCCACGGGGAACTTTCAACGATACGCCACCCGAGCTCGCGCAATCCGGCCAGCGGCTGCATCAGCGCAGGGAGCGGGAGGTCGGACTCGGGGTCGAACAGGCGCTGCAGCCCGTCGGTGGCGACGCGCATCGACGCCACCGCCTCGGCGCGCGAGCGCTCGTAGCGGCGCAGCAGCAGCCGATCGCCGGGGTCGCGAAACGGCTCGCGCGCGTGCATCACCCGCAGCAGCGCCTGCACGTCGCCCAAGCCCAGGTTCATCCCCTGCCCCGCGAGCGGGTGCACGACGTGCGCGGCGTCGCCCACCAGCGCGACGCGCGGCGCGATCGCGCGCTCCACTTCCAGCAGGCGCAGCGGGTACGCCTGCTGCGGCGTGATCCGTTCCAGCTCCCCGAGCCTGCCCTGCGCCACCTCGTTCACCCGGTGCGCGAGCCGCCCGGCGTCGCACTCGAGCAGCGCGTCGGCGAGCGGCAGCGGCGCCGACCAGACGATGCTGCATCGGTCGCCCGGCAGCGGCAGCAGCGCGAGGATGCCGTGCCCCCCGAACCACTGGTACGCGCAGTCGCGATGCGGCTTGCCGATGCGCAAGTTGGCCACGACCGCCCGCTGGGGGTAGAGCCGTTCGCTCGTGCCGATGCCCGCCGCCGAGCGCAACGGCGAAGCGGCGCCGTCGGCGCCGATCACCAGTTTCGCCTGCAGTTCGCGCCCGTCTTCGAGCGTGACCGCGGCCCAGCTGCTCGCCGGATCGGCCGAGACGCCCGCGAGCCGCGCGTCGATCGACGCCACCGCGGCGAACCCCAGCGCGCGATCGAACGCGGCGCCGAGATTGCGCCCCTCGACGATCCAGGCGAGCGCGTCGACGCAGCCCTCGTAGGCGTCGAAGAACAGCTCCGGCGCGTCGGGCGCGGCGCTCGGGTAGACGCGCATCTCGTGCACCGGGGCCACGCGCTCGGCGTCGATCGCGTCCCACACGCGCAGGCCCTGGAGCAGGGTGCGCGACGCGGGCGAGAGCGCGAAGACGCGCGCATCCCAGTTCTCGCCGCCCTCCCCGTCGCTCGCCCCGCCGCCCTCCCCGCCGCTCGCGGCCGGGCCCCGCGCGGGCGCGCCCGCGCGCGGCACGGGCGCCACGATCGCGGTGCGAAGGCCCGACTGCGCGAGCCCCAGAGCCGCGGCCGCGCCGACCGCGCCGCGGCCGACCACGATCGCGTCGAAGTGGGTCGTGGAGGCGAGCGCGCGAGCGCCCGCGTGCGCGTGGCTGGACATGGCGGCGATTATAGGCCGGGGCTGGACACGGTGCCGGCGCGCGGCTAGGCTTGGCGTGCCGCAGGCTCAACGCGTGAGCCCGTGGCGCCGAACGGAGCGAAACGTTCATGAACCGCACCGAACGCCTGTACCGGATCGACCAGCTGATCAACCAGCGCGGCGTGATCTCCCGCCAGGACCTGCACGACGAACTCGAGGTGTCGCGCGCCACGCTCACGCGCGACCTCGCCTACCTGCGCGACCGGCTCAACGCGCCGATCGTGTTCGACGAGGAGCGCGGCGGCTACTGCTTCGACCGCAGCGGCGCCGGCCCGCAGTACGAACTGCCCGGCCTGTGGTTCAGCGCGCAGGAAATCCTCGCGCTGCTCACGATGCACCGGCTGCTCGAGAACCTCGACACGGGCGGGCTGCTCGGCCCGCACGTCGCGCCGCTGATCTCGCGCCTGAACGCGCTGCTCGAGGCGTCGGCGGGCAGCGCCACCGAGGTGATGCGCCGCGTGAAGGTGGTGGCGGCGCAGAACCGGCCGGTGGCCACGAAGTGGTTCGAGGTGGTGGGCAGCGCGCTGGTGCAGCGCCACCGCCTCGAGGTGCTGTACTACACGCGCACCAGGGACGAGCGTTCCAGGCGGGAGCTCTCCCCCCAGAGGCTCGTGCACTACCGCAACACCTGGTACCTCGACGCCTGGTGCCACCGCAGCGACGCGCTGCGCACCTTCGCGCTGGACGCGATCGAGGAGGCGCGGATGATCGACCGCAAGGCGCGCAACGCCTCCGCGGCCGAGCTCGACCGCGAGCTGGGCGCGGGCTACGGCATCTACCGCGGCCGCCATCTCCGCTGGGCCGTGCTGCGCTTCACCGCAGACGCCGCGCGCTGGGTGCACGCCGAGGTCTGGCACCCGAGGCAGGAGTCGCGCTGGCTCGACGACGGCAGCCTCGAGCTGAAGATCCCCTACGCCGCCACGCCCGAACTCGAGATGGACATCCTGCGCCACGGCGAGCAGGTGGAAGTGATCGCGCCCAGGGCGCTGCGCGCGCGCATCGGCGAGCGCCTGGCCGCGGCGCGGGCGCGCTATCCGGCGAAGAAAGCTTCGCGGGGCGCCGCGCCCGATACCGTATAATCCGGCGTTCCAAAGCGCGGTTCGTCTCGCGGAATGCATCCCGCGGCGGCGAACCCGCTGGCGTCAAGCCGGGAAGGCCAAGTAGCTCAGTTGGTAGAGCAGCGGACTGAAAATCCGCGTGTCGGTGGTTCGATTCCGCCCTTGGCCACCAAGATTTCGCGAGCCGCGAACCGCGCGCTGCCGCCGCCGTGCGCGGCGGCTAGCTGCGAGTGGCGTGGGCGCTCAAGGCTCCGCCGCCAGGCAGAACATGGTCACGTCGTCGTGCTGCTCGTTATCGCCGACATGGGTGGCCAGCTCGGCGCCGATGCCGGCGATGAGCGCGGCCGCGTCGCTTCCTGCCCCCAACAGCGCCTCGGTGACGCGCTCCTCGCCGAAGGGCCCGCCGGCGCCGATCGCTTCCGTCAGCCCGTCACTGTATGCAAACAGCGCGTCCCCGGGCTTGAGCTCGATCGTCCGGACCTCGTGGACGATGCCTTGCATCATGCCCACCGCCAGGCCGTCGGGAGGAAGTCGTTGCAACTCGCCGCTGTCGCCGCGCCGGATCATCGGCGCATCGTGCCCGGCATTGATGTAGTCCATGCGCCCGCTCGCTGGATCCAGAATGGCCGTGAAGACGGTCGCGAACATGTTCTCGCGACCGTGCACCGTGGCGATGTAGTCGTTGGTGAACGCGACCGTGCGCCTGAGCGTGTCGCCCGGTGCTTCGTCAGCGCCGCCCTCGCAGGCAATCGCGCGCAGCAGGCTGCGAAACAGCGCCATGTAAAGAGCCGCTCCCACGCCCTTGTCGCACACATCGGCCACGGTGAAGGCCAGGTTCCCGCTGGGCAGGATCAGGGCGTCGAAGAAGTCTCCCGATACCTGCTTGGCGGGAACGCAGGACGCGGCGATCCCCCAACCCGCCAGCACCGGCATCTTTTCGGGAAGGAATCCGAGCTGGATGCGCTGGGCTATCGCCATCTCGCGCGACAAGGCCTGCAGCAATTTCTGGGTGAGGTCTGCCGCGCGCTTCTTGGCGAGCGATGACTCGATCCGCGCCCGCAGGATGACCGGATTGAAGGGCTTGGTGACGTAATCGTCGGCGCCCATTTCGAGGCACCGAACCACGCTCTCGACCCCGTCGATGGCGGTCACCATCACAACCGGGATGTGGGCAAGAGCCGGGTCGGACTTCATCCGCGATAGCGCCTCGTAGCCGTCCATGTCGGGCATCGTGATGTCGAGCAACACGAGATCAACGGTTTCCGCGGCCAGGCGCTCGAGCGCCTCGCGCCCGTTCTCGGCAAAGACCACGGTGTGACCGAGCTTGCGCACGCGCCGCGCGAGCAGATCACGGTTTACTTCGAGATCGTCGACGATCAGCAGGTGCGCGCAGGCGCTGTTTGTGCCTTCGCCTGGAGTCATGCCGCGGCGCCCTCGGACGCCTTGAGAAGACGCAGCAGATAGGGCACCTCCCGCTCGGTGGCGATGGCGCCCTGCTCGACCAGGTGCGGGATCAGGTGCATGTCCTTGAGTCCGACTTCGGTACCGAAGTCGGGGATGATCGGGATGATTTCGGCGTGGTGCGCCAGGCTGTGGAACGCGTACTGCGCGCGCAACAGATGGTTGATCGCGACGTTGGTGACCTGCTTGACGAGGCCCAGGCCGGAAAGAATTCCTGGCTGCAGCGTCTCCTCGTAGCCAATCGCGATGATTATGTCGGCCCCTTCGCGGATCGCGACGTCGACCGGCAACGGATTGGACACCGCGCCGTCCATGAGCAGGCGACCATCCACCTCCCAGGGCGGGAAGACCAGCGGAATCGAAATCGTCGCGCGCATCGCGTCGAAGACCTTGCCCTTGGAGAGAACCACCTTGTCGCCGCTGATCACGTCGGTGGCCACATAGTGCATGGGCAAGTTCAAGTCCTCGAATCGGGTCTCCCCCACGTAGCTCGCCAGCGCGCGGTTGACGCTCTCGTCCCTTATCAGGCCGAATTTCGGGTCGAAGCCGAAGAGCCGCGGAAAGAGCGCCCCCAGGATCTTTCGATAGGCCACGTTATCGAATGTGCCCAGCCAGCCAGCCCTGAAGAGCTCCACGCCCAGCGCCGCGTCGTCACGCCCGGTGGCGATCCAGTAGCCACACATCGCGCCGCCGCTGCACGCGACCACCATGTCGATGGGAATGCCCTCGCGCTGCAGGACCCGCAGGGCGCCATAGGCCGAGACACAGCGCAGTCCTCCGGAACCGATGACCATCGCCACCTTGGCCCTGCGCGGCGCGTTCATTTGGAACCGACTGGAGCCGCCGTGGGGTGCGCGAGCGCGGTATCGGCCGAGAGCAGGCGGCGCAAGTAGTCGATCTGCGCCCGTGCCGCCTCGGCCCCCGCTTCGATGATGTAGGGCACCTTGGCGGTGTCGAATAGCCGGATGCGCTCCTCGAACTCGGGAATGATCGTGATCACCTCGGCGTGATGCGCGACGCTGTGGAAGGAGAAACGCGCGCGCAGCAGGTTGTTCGACATGATCGAGCTGAGCTGGAATGCGAAACGCCCCGCACTTCCGATGTGCTCCTGGACGGGGCTCTCGAAGCCCACCGCCACGATCACCCGCGCGCCGTGCTTGATCGCCACGCTGATCGGCAGCGGATCCGACAGGTAGCCGTCCACGAGCTGGCGACCGTCGATCTCCACGGGCGAGAACGCGAACGGAATCGCGACGCTCGCCCGGATCGCCCTCGCCACCGGACCGTTGCGCAGTTCCACCAGGTCGCCAGTTGCGAAGTCGGTCGCCGTGATGTGCAGCGGCACCGGCGTGTCCTCGATGTTGAGTTCGCCGAAGGCTTCGAGCAGGCGTTCATTGAGTTTGCGATCGTCGCGCAGGCCGAAGCGCCCGAGCGAGAAGCCGAACAGCTTCGGCGCCAGCACGCTCAGCAGCGCACGGTTGTTGCGCTTCGCGGTGAGGTCCTTGGTCCAGAGCTTGACCGTCATTTCGCGGGCCACCGCCAAGTCATGGCGCTGCCCGATGAGGGTGGCGAAGATCGCCCCCGCACTGCAGCCCACGACGCGCTCGATCCCGATCCCTGCCTCTGCGAGAACCTGGGCCACGCCGATCGCGGCCGCGCACTTCACGCTTCCAGACCCGATGACGAGACTTACCTTGGGCGCTGCCGGCGAAGCTCCCGCCGCATCGGCGCTCATGCCGCCCCGCCGTAGCTGGCGATCGCGCTGTCGACGTCGTCGTAGATCTTGATGATGCTGGCGAAGCCCGAGAGCGAGAGCACCCGCAGCACCGCCGGCTGCACCGCCGCCATGCGCAGGTCTCCGCCCAGGCGACGGCTTTCCTTCACTGAACCGAGCAGGGAGCGCAACCCGGCGCTGCTGGTGTATTCGACCGCGCCAAAATCTGCAACCAGCCGGATGCGCCCGGTGCTGACCTGGCTGCCCAGCGCCTCGGTAAGTCGATCGGCGGTCAGGCTGTCCACGCTGCCCTGGACCGCGATGACGGTCACCTCTTCATGATGGGTGGCGACGAAATCCAGTTGCGTCATCGTTCTCTCCTCTGGCAATTCAATTCGCGTGCGCGGCGGGAATGTTCTTGATGAGCGTGAGCTGATTGCCCGCCGCCGAGGTGTATACGTAGGACTGCTCGTCGGTGAGCCGGCGCATCAGGTGCACGCCCAGGCCCCCAATCGGGCGGTCTTCGGCCTCGCTGGCGAGATCCGGCTCAGGCAACGAAAGCGGGTTGAACCGCATGCCCTTGTCGACTAGCGTGATTCCGATCACGCCCGGGTGGGGAGTCGGACGATGCACCACCGTCACGTGCAGCGGGCCGGGCTCGCCGCCCGCATAGGCATGCTTGAAAACGTTGGCGCAGACCTCGTCGAGGACCACGAGCAGGTCGTTGATCGTCTCGCGATCGAGTTGTGCGTGCCGGCAGACCTCTTCCAGCGCCTGCATGAACGCGGGCAGGCTCGACGGGCGCGCAGGCAGCCCAACAGCCACCCGATCGCGCGGCGGCTTGCCGAGCCCGCCGTTCAAGTCGCCCCGCCACTGGCGAGAATCGCGCTTATCTTTCCGAGCAGCCGGTTGAGGTCAACCGGCTTGGTGTCGAACTCGTCGCACCCCGCCTCGATCGCCTTCTCGCGGTCCCCGGACATCGCGTGTGCGGTCAGCGCAATGATCGGGATGTCCCGCGTGCCCGGCTCCGCCTTGATCCGGCGCGTCGCCTCCCAGCCGTCGATCTCGGGGAGGCTCATGTCCATCAAGATCAGGTCGGGTTCGTCGCTCGACGCGCGCGCCACCGCCTGGAGGCCGTCGACCGCGATCGTCACCGTGTAGCCCTTCTTGATCAGGCGACGCGACAGCATGTCGCGGTTCATTTCGTTGTCTTCAACCAGCAAGACCTTAGCCGACATGTACTTCTTCCTTCTGGTCGTGGCCGTGGTCATCGGCTTTGGCAACCTTGGCTTCTGCCCGCGCGGCGACCCGCGCGGTAAAGCAGCTGCCCTTGCCGGGCTCGCTCACGACGGTGACGTCGCCCCCGAGCAGGTTGCACAGCCGCCGGCTGATCACCAGGCCCAGGCCGGTGCCCCCGTATTTGCGCGTGGTCGCCGAGTCGGCCTGGACGAATGCCTGGAAGAGCTTGTCGATCTGTTCCTGCGTCATCCCGATGCCGGTGTCGGTCACGTCGAAGACCAGCTGGTCGCCAGCCCCGGGCACCGCTTCACGGCGCACCGCGAGAGTGATGGTCCCTTGCTCCGTGAACTTGCTGCCGTTGGACAGCAGGTTGAGCAACACCTGGCGCAAGCGCGTCGAATCGGAATAGATCTCTCCGAGATCGTCTTGCATTTCCACCACCAGCTTGTTGCCGTTCTTTTCGATCAGCGGCTGCGCGGTCGAGCTCACGTAGTCAAGCAGTTGCGGCACATCCAGCTTCTCGATTTCCAGTTCGATCTTTCCCGCCTCGATCTTGGAGAGGTCGAGCACGCTGTTGATCAACTCGAGCAGGTGCTTGCCAGCCGCCTTGATCTTGCCGAGGTCGGCGATCGTCGCCTGGTCGCCACCGTCCTCGGCGATTTCCTCCTCGAGCATCTCGCTGTAGCCAATCACGGCGTTGAGCGGGGTGCGCAACTCGTGCGACATGTTGGCCAGGAAGCTGCTCTTGGTGCGGTTCGCCGCTTCGGCCTGTTCGCGCGCCGCGATGGCGTCGCGCCGGTCTTCCTCGGAGGCCCGCAACGCTGCGTCGAGCTTGGCCGCCTGCTCTTCGATCTTCTCGTTGCGCTGCTGGATTTCCTTGCGTCCCTTGGCCGCGCGCGCGGCATGCGCGTTCGCGGACGCCGCGTACAGGGTGCTGGGAACCAGGATGCTTGCGCCCGCCAGGACCGTGGTGAGCGTGGTGGCATCGGGATAGAAATGAAAGCCGGTGGCCAACCCGCCGGCGAGAGCCCCCAGACCGGCTACCGCCGCGCCAACGAGGGCGAACCGGACGCCGCCCACGGCCACGCTCCCGGAATTGACGCCGGCAAACATGGCTAGTGTCACCAATGGCGTGAAGCCGACCAGCGCGGACAGGCCGCCAAGAATGGCCGAATCGCACAACAGAACGCGCAGCTGCGCTCGTTTCGGATTGGTGGAGCGACCGACGAAGTAGTGCGCGACGCGAGGCCACGCCAGCGCGACTGCAGCGAGCAACAGCCACGTGCCGATGGGTTGTGGCCGTGAGACAAAGACCGACGCGATCACGACGCCGACCAGCAGGTACAGCACGGCCCGCATCCGGTAGTTGAGCCGGGCGACGGCCGCGGCGCGTTGCCCGGGCGAAACCGACTGCGCGCTCCGGGGCTGAGGCGAATGTGGCGAATGGCTGACTGCGTCCATGGTATTCCTGGCGGTGGCGACCTGTTCGAAGCGGGAAATAGGAAAACACCAGGGGATTGCCGCTGGGCGGCATCCGCATCACAACACCGTGGGGTCGGGCCGAGTCTAGCCGGGGGTGATCGCGACCCGAGCGTTGCCCTCACCACCGGAGCGGTTATCGCAACGCCGTGCCGTCCTGTCCGTGATCGCGCCGCCCCCGAGACGGTTGCTCCGACCTTCGACCCGGCGTTCAGACTCGGTGCGCGATCCGGCTAGGAGGAGGCGGCGTGCTGCAGGTATTGGTGGACGAAAGCGATCGCCATGCTGCCCTCGCCCACGGCGGCCGCAACGCGCTTGACCTTGCTCGCGCGCACATCACCGCAGGCGAAGATGCCGGGGACGCTCGTCTCGAGCAGGTACGGATCCCGGGTGTGCGACCAGCGCCCGGCCTTCACCGCGTCGTCTCCGGTCAGCACGTACTTGTGCTCGTCGCGCGCGATCTCGGGTGGCAGCCAATCGGTCTGCGCGTCGGCACCGATGAATACGAACAGCCCCCCGCAGTCGTGCCGCGTCACCGACTCCGTGTCCTTGTTCCTGATGTCGATTGCGCTGAGATGCGTGTCACCGTAGACCTGCTGGACCTCCGAGCGCAGCTGCACCGCGATGTTCGACTTCCCGCGCAACTGCTCGATCAGGTAGTGCGACATGCTCTTTTCCAGCGAGTCGCCCCGCACGACGAGCGTGACCTTGCGGGCGTAGTTGGCAAAGTGCATTGCCGCCTGCCCGGCGGAGTTGCCGGCGCCGATCAGGAAGATATCGAGCCCGTTGACGGCGCCTGCCTCGCTGCGCGCTGCCCCGAAGTAGATGCCTTTTCCGAGAAGCCGGTCGAAGCCCTCCACGTCGAGGCGGCGCCAGTTCACGCCGGTGGCGAGGATGATGGTGCGTGCCCGGATGGCCTCGTCGCCGTCGAGGAACACTTCACGCGTGTTCGGATCGATGCGCGTGGCGGAGCGCGTGACGACGATCTCCGCCCCCAGTCGCCGCGCTTGCTGCAGCGCGCGACTCGCGAGCTCGTCGCCCGACACGCCGCTGGGGAAGCCGAGATAGTTTTCGATGCGCGACGATGTCCCGGCCTGGCCCCCGGGCGCCTCTCGTTCGATGCACAGCGTGCGCAGCCCCTCGGACGCTCCGTACACGGCGGCAGCGAGACCGGCGGGTCCGCCGCCCACGATCACGGTGTCGTACTCGGCCAGGCGCGCGCTCGTCTGCAGGCCGAGGCGTTGCGCGACCTCGCGCGCCTGGGGTTTGCGCAGCACCGTGCCGTCGGCCAGTCGCAGCACCGGGCAGTCGCCCTCCTTCGGAACAGGGCCCTGCCAAAGCGTGGACAGCGCGGGCGAGTCCGGCGTCACCCAGTCGAAGCTGATCTGGTTGCGCGAGAGGAACCTGCGCATCTCGGCGCAGGCGGGATCCCAGCGATGGCCGAACATCGTGACCAGAGGCTTGGGCGCTTCCGCGGAGATGCCCTGCATCCCGCCGATGCGCTCGCGCGCGAGCGCGCTCACCTTCGCCGAGATCTCGGGCGCTGCCGCCGCGATCGCGAAATACTGCCGCGCCTCCACACGCATCAGGCGCGTGGGTTCCGATGCGCGATAGCTTCCGTAGAACGGCGAGCCGATGGCGATCGGGATTTCGCCGAAGAATTGCCCGGCGGAGCGCCAACCCAGCGTGCGCTCGACTCCGTCGAACAGCTTGACGACCTGCAACTTGCCCGAGAGGACCGCGAACAGCACACGGTCGGTGTCCCCCTCGTGCACGATGAACTCCCCGGCGCCGAGGTGAATGTCGGCTGACGTACGCGCCAGCAGTTCGAGTTCGGGTGTCGCGAGCCCGGAGAACAGCGGGAAAGCCCTGATTTCGTCAACGGTCAGCATGGTCCGTCCTCGTAACGCGCCCAAAGGTACTGGGGTGGTCTTCGCTCGTGCCGCGCCCGGCGTCGGTCATCGGTTTCGTTCGGTCGTGAATCGACGGGGAGGTGTCAGAGCCCAAACCAGCGCGCCCGGCGCTGGGCGCCAAACTGCAGCTTGTGGGCACGCCCGGCGACCGAGGGTGCGTGATAGACGCTCCTCGTTTTCGGCCCGGTCAGGAAGTCCAGGTCGGCCCAGCCGAGGCGACCGTCGCCGAACTCGACGAGGCAACTGCCCGTCCCCGTGTTCGGTGCAGCCTCGCCGCCCCTGAGTTTGGCGAGAATCGAACTCGCGACGGCGCGCGCCGCGCTCTCGGCAAAGGAACCCGCCTTGGGCAGCCCGGTCGCGGCCCCGTCGCCGATCGCGTACACGTCGGGAAAGCGCGTTTCCATCGTGCGCAGCGTGATCGGCACCCAACCGTTTTCGGCCATGCCGCTGGCCAGCACCGGCTCGGGCACCTGGTGCTTGGGAATGCCCAGGTACAGCGCGTAGGGCAACTCGGTGCCATCGTCCAGCACGGCGGTCTTGCGCCCCGGCTCCAAGGCCTTCACCGTGCGGCCCAGCAGCAGCTTGATCCCCGTTTCGGCGAACGCGTCGACCAGCGCTGCCGAGAGCTCGGCCGATGCCGGCATCGGGCTGGAAAGCGGGCTCACCAGCGTGATCTCGCATGCATCCCGCACGCCCCGCGCCGCGAGGTAGTGGTGCAGCATCAGCGCGCATTCGCTCGGCGCCGGCGGGCACTTGAAGGGGAAAGCGGAGACGCCGACGATTGCCGGGCCCCTGGTGAATGCGGGGAGCACCTCGCGCACGCGGCTTGCTCCGGCCACCGAATAGAACTCGTAGCCGTCCTCGGCAAGGCCGGGCGTTGCCGCCAGATCATAGTCGGCGCCCAGCGCCACCACCAGGAAATCGGCCTCGTAGGTGCCGCCCGCGGTGCTCACGCGCCGCGCCACCGGGTCGATGGCCGTGATCGTCTCCCGCACGAAGCGCACGCCGGGCTTGACGAAGGTGCGGTAGGGCAGGCGCACCGCCTGCGGCGTCTCCCGCCCGAACATCACGTCGATCTTGGCGTAGCCGAAGACGAAGGCGTCGCCCTTCTCGATCACGGTGACGTCGGCGCTTTCGCCCAGCGCCTCCGACAGCAGGGTGGCCAGCTCCATGCCACCGAAACCCGCGCCCAACACGAGGACTCGAGATTTCATTGCGATCCTTTCACCTGGAGCGCGGTGCCGGACATGCAGCCGGACCGGCTCATCCGCGCGGCAGGAGGAGCGTACTACACGCTCATGCGGTGCGGCGCCCGCGCAGCCACGCCTTGCGACCCCTGATCCAGGCGAGCTCGCGGCGCTGCAGCGCGAGAAAGCGCTTGAAGATGTGCGCGTCGCGAGCAGGCGGTCGCCCGTCGCCCATCGCCACGATCTGGTCGTAGTACCAGGCCATGACCGCAAAGCTGGCAACGACCTTGACGATCCTGGACGGGCTGTTGACGCTGAACAGGCCGCGCCGATTTCCCAGCAGCTTCTCGAAGCGGGGCAGGTCCTCGCCCGTCTGCAACAGTCGCGCGACGCAACCGGGGTCGCCGCACAGCGGGCGCCCGACGCCGATCGCGCTGATCCCGTCGTCGCCAACCGCGTGGACCATGCCACGGGCCGAGCGGAAGCCGCCCGTGACCATCAGCGGAACGGTCAGTTGCCGCTTCAACTCCGCCGCGAAATCCAGGAAGAAGGCCTCGCTCGCGCGCGCGCCGGCGCGCACCGCGATCTGCTGCGCCGGTTCCAGGCCTTCGAGCTCGAGCATTCTCGGCTGCTCGTAGGTGCCGCCGGACAGCTCGATCAGGTCCACGCCGTCTTCGGCCAGCCAGCGCACGACCTGGCGCGCGTCATCGGGCGTGAAACCGCCTTTCTGGAAATCCGAACTGTTGAGTTTCACGGTCACGGCAAAGCCGGCGCCGGTGCTCGCCCTGATCGCAGCCACGATGGAGCGCAGCAATCGCGCCCGGTTCTCCAGCGGGCCGCCCCACGCGTCCTCGCGGCGGTTCACCGAGGGGCTGAGGAACTGCGAGATCAGGTAGCCGTGCGCGGCGTGAACCTGTATGCCGCTGAATCCGCAGGCCTGCGCCTGCGCCGCGGCCGCGGCGAAACGATCCACCACCTGTTCGATCTCGTCGGCGGTGAGCGGCTGCGGCCGGGCGAACAGGCCGCCTGGAATTCTCAGCGCGACGTCGGATGCCGACTTGGGCCTCGGGTTGATCCGCTTCTGGGTCTGGCGTCCCGAATGCGAGAGTTGCATCCACACCTGGCAACCGTTCGCGCTTGCGGCCTCGGCCCAGGCCCTGAAGCGCGCCCGCTCGGCTTCGGTCAGCGTGCGATC